>NZ_JDTH01000002.1:1299415-1624269 GCF_000710615.1 Haladaptatus cibarius D43
ATGGTCTTCAACGCGGCCAGCGGGGTACTCATCGCAGTCATCGGGGCGGTGGCGCTCTATCTGGTCAACGCGGCGACGTTCGCCGTCGCCGTCGTCCTCTTCCTTGGACTGAAAATTCCGGATGTCGCCCAAAGCGCGGATGGAGGGGACGAAAGCGACGAGACGGAGGGCGCTGAATCTACGGACTCCACGGAATCCACCGAAGAGTCGGACGATGACAACTATTTCGTTCGACTCCGCGAAGGGCTTAGCTACGTCCGTGGCTCCGTCCTCCGTGCGCTGATATTCGGTGGCATCATCGTCAACTTCGCATACGGCGTGATGATTGCCGTCCTTCCGGCCTTCGCGGCAACCCGCGGTGGTGCCGAAGCGTACGGTCTGTTCATGGCCGCGATGGCCGCCGGAAACCTCGTCGGCGCGATGGCGGCACCGGTCGTAGACGACTATCCGTTCGGGTGGATTACCATCGTCGGCTACGTGCTCTCCGCGGTCTGCTGGATTGGCGTGCTCACCGTGACGTGGTTCCCGGCGTCTATCGTGTTGTTCTTCTGCACGTTCGTGCCTATCGGAGCCGCCAACGTGGTACTCCATTCGATGATACAATCCACGGTACACGATTCCCTCCTCGGACGCGTCTCTTCCGTCAACGCAAGCCTGAGCACGGTGACCCTTCCGGTCGGGTCGCTTCTCGGCGGGACGCTCGCAACGACGCTCGGCAGTGCGACGGTTATGTCCGGATTGGCAATCGCATTGCTCAGCCTGAGCGTCTATTTTCTCGTCCGACCGAAACTGCGGACGCTCCCGCCGGTCGGAGAGGCCGACGAATCAATTCTCGACTTCGATAAAAATATCTAAATTTATCGTAGAAAATTTAATAACATAATATTATAAACTACATACAATGATTCACGTTGGAATCTCCGATGAGGGGATGCCAGACTTCCCACTCAAGAAGTTGGATAACGGATACGTCGTTCCGGACGCATCCGTGGCGGACATCCATCGCGCCCATCGACGCCAAACCCGAAATCAGGTTGCACTCGCGGTCGAGGCCGAAGAATTGGGCTACGATTACGTCGTCCATCCGGAACACCACGTCTCGCTTCAGGATGCTAACTCACCGAACCCGATTCTCACGCAGACCGCCGTCGCGGCGCAGACGGAGCGCATTCGTCTACTCCAAATGGCGAACATCCTATCGTGGCACGAACCGGTTCGACTGGCCGAGCAAATCGGAATGCTCGACAACATCAGCGACGGCCGAGTTGAGGTTGGCGTCGGACGGAGTTCTACACCCCTCGAATCGAGCGTTTTCGGGCAGTACTGGGGCGGGTCGGCACAGAATGATGTCAAAGACCAGCAATCGTTCGAGGAGAAGTTCGAACTGCTGTTGAAGGCATGGACTGAGGAGTTCATCACACAGCACGGCCAGTTCCATCGCGTTCCGCCGTCGTACACAGAATGGGAAAACAATCAGGAGTATCACTACCTGATGGACGAGGCGAGCGAAAGCGACCCGAGCGAGTATATGCAGGTGGACGCCGGAACGGGCAAAACGACGCTGAAATCCGTGCCCGTCATGCCGCAACCGATGCAAAAACCGCATCCACAACTCTGGAAACCTGCGGGGTCTGCGCGCTCCGCGAGGCAGATCGCCGCACAGGGTTTCAACGCCTGTTGTCACTGTACGACCTTTTCCGCGACGAAGGAACTCGTCGAGCAGTATCACGACGCAACGGAAGAAGCGGGCTGGCCCGACCACCGACCCGAGTACGACGGCGAGCCGTTGCGTAAGGGATGGGACGGTGACCGCCGCCGCGGCATCGCCGCAATTCTCGGGGTGTTCAACACGGACGTTGCCAGCGAAGAAACGTTCGAACGATGGAAACGCAGTCAGGAGTTCGCCTTGAACCGAAAGAAGGGGTCGAAACCGCCCGAAGAACCAAGGGCTGTCGAAATCGACATCGAGGAGAAACTGGCGGAGGTAGATGCACCGCTCGTGGGCGACACGGAGGAGATAATCGACCAACTCGCCACGTTTTGGGAAACCTGCGGCTATGAGGATTTCGTCGTTTTCGTGCAGACGAAAATCACCGGGATGAGCCACGAGGAGAACGTCGAACAACTCCGTGCGTTCGCCGAGGACGTGGTACCCCACTTCAAAGAACAGACCCAAGTGTACCAGTAGCCGACTGCTCGGTTCCGATTCGGTGGAAAGAATATAGCTCTAAATTATAGCTAAATTTAAATTGATGGTTTAGAGTATTTACATCAATGGCACAGTTTGGCGTGGCAAACGAGGGAATGCCCGACTATCCGCTCAAGAAGCTGGAAAACGGATACGTCGTTCCAGACGTTTCCGTCGCAGAGATTCATCGGACACATCAACGGCAGACGGGGAATCAGGTCGAGTACGCGGTTCTCGCCGACAAGCTCGGCTACGACTACGTGCTCCAACCAGAGCGTCACTTCACTCTACTCGGCCCGGTATCGCCGAATCAACTGCTCATCCACACTGCGGTTGCGGCACGAACCGAAAACGTTCGCCTCCTCCAGATGGCGAACAACCTCCCGTGGAGCGAACCGGTTCGACTGGCGGAGCAAACCGCCATGTTGGACATCATCAGCGATGGCCGAGCGGAAATCGGCATCGGACGCGGTTCCGACCCAAGAACGACGGCGATTTTCGGGCAGTACTGGGGCGGGTCGAAGCGGAACTTCATGAAAGACCAGCGGTCGTTCGAGGAGAAGTACGAACTGCTGTTGAAAGCGTGGACCGAGGAGTTCGTCACGCATCACGGCGAATTTCATCACGTCCCGCCATCGTACACAGAATGGGAAAACAATCAGGAGTATCACTACCTGATGGACGAGGCGAGCGAAAGCGACCCGAGCGAGTATATGCAGGTGAACGTCGGAACGGGCAAAACGACGCTGAAATCCGTGCCCGTCATGCCGCAACCGATACAGAAACCGCATCCACAACTCTGGAAACCCGCCGCATCCGAGGGATCCGTGAAGTGGGCCGCCCGCCACGGCGTCAACGGCTGTACGTTCGGCAACTCGTTTTCTGGGGTCAAAAAGCGAATCGACCAGTATTACGACGCGGCGGAAGCGGCGGGCTGGCCCGACCACCGGCCCGAATACGACGGCGAACCGTGGCGCAGAGGGTGGGACGCGGAACGCAATCGCGGAATGGTCGGCATGCTCGGCGTGTTCAATACGGAAGTCGCAAGCGAGGAGACGTTCGAACGATGGAAACTGGGGCAGGAGTTCAACTTGAGCAACATCAAAGGGATGAAACCGCCAGAACAGGCGAAAAACTTCACCATCGATGCGGAAGCGATGTTGGAGGAAGGGGACGCACCAATCGTCGGAGGTTCGGAGGAGATAATCGAGGGATTGGTCGAATACAGGGACGTCTGTGGTTACAAGGATTTCATCGTCATCCCACTGATGAAGGCGGTCGGCATGACCCACGACGAAAGCGTCACGCAACTCCGTGCGTTCGCCGAGGACGTGATGCCGTACTTCGAAGAACAATCGGCGACGTAAGGGTTTGTTCTCAAAATCTATCCAGCGAGAACAAGTCGATGTCGTGGCGACTCTTACCGTCGATGGCCAGTTCGGCCAGAATCTCGCCGACCACGCTCGACAGTTTGAATCCGTGGCCCGAAAACCCCGCGCCGACGACGACCTGCGGGTGGTCGGGAAGCGCGTCGATGATGAAATGCTCGTCGGGCGAGTTCGTGAACAGGCAGGTTTCCAATCGCATCGTCGGCCCCGCAGCGGTGGGGAAGTAACGCTCCGTAAATTCGCGGAGAACGCGCTCGTCGGCCCGATTCGGTTCCGCCATCTTATCTGGGTTCACCTGTTCGTGGAAATGGTTGTACTTCCCCACTTTGTAGCCCGGTATGCCGTACTCCGGGAAGCCGTAGAAGTAGCCCTCCTCGCAATCGAGGATGAAAACCGGAAACGATTCGGGGCAGAACTGGTCGGGCGATTCCGGTTGAAACCAGCCGAGAACTTGTCGTTCCGGAATTGCTTGCGATTGCAGCATTGGGAGCAGGTTTTTCGCCCACGCGCCCGCCGTGACGACCATGGTGTCAGCGGTGCAGCTTCCTTTGTCGGTTTCGACCATAACGCCGCCGGAAGACGTCGGTTCCCAGTCGAGCACCGCCTCGCGGGCGCGAATCTCCGCACCGTGGCGATGGGCCGACGCGACGTGCGCGACGACGCACTGCTCGACGTGGAGGAATCCGCCGTCGGGTTCCACGACGGCCACGAAGTCCTCGGGGAGGTCGTAGCCGGGGTAGCGTTCGCCGACTTCCGCCGCCGAAAGCAGTTCGTAGTCGATATCGTGTTCTTCGCAGGATTCGCGCGCACCAGCGACTT
Organism: Haladaptatus cibarius D43; assembly: GCF_000710615.1. NCBI lineage: Archaea > Methanobacteriati > Methanobacteriota > Halobacteria > Halobacteriales > Haladaptataceae > Haladaptatus > Haladaptatus cibarius. The sequence continues at coordinate 1,303,811 of NZ_JDTH01000002.1, forward strand.
TCTCGCTCCCTTCCGGGCCAGCGACGACGCACCCCGTCGTGTGCAGGAGTTGCGTCGGATGCTTCTCGTCCAGTTCGTGCCAGAGGTCGTAGGCACGAGAGAGAAGCGGGACGTAATCCGGATGTTCGTAGTACGCTTTCCGGATGATTCGCGTCACGCCGTGCGACGACCCCTTCGCGTGGGGCACGTCGTAGCGTTCGAGTCCCAGCACTCGCTGGCCTCGTTTTGCGAGGTGGGAAACCGCCGCGCTTCCCATGCCGCCGACGCCGACGACGATGGAATCGTAGTGAGTCATTCACTCGCACCATTGCTGGCAAGGGCATAAGTGGTTCAGTTCGTCGTCGGTTTCGAGTCAGTTCGACGGCGGTTCCAGCGTGCGACGATTCGAAACCGAAATCGCACCGAAAACTGCGGTAATACGCAATTTATGTGTCACCACTACTGTCCGAACGATAGCGGATAGCGTTCCGATAACGGTATATCCTCGAAGTGAATAGCGATGGAAAACACCTGATTCGGGTGCGAACCGTGACGGGACAGACAGACTACATCGACGACGACATTACGGACGCCATTCTCAACGGCTCGAAGTACGAGCGATTGCGCGTCCGTCGGCACAGCATCTTCGACCAATCGATTCCGACGAAATTGGCGTGGCAGAGCGTTCTCCTGCTCGCCTTGGCGCTCGTTGCGCCCATCACGCTGGCGTACCCCTCGGCGGTCGCTGGCCTGTTTCCGGGCGGGGAACCTCTCACGTCCTCGCCGACGGTGCTGATGCCGGGGGCGCTCGTCCTCGTCCTCGAACTCGGGACCGCAGTGGGACACGTCGCCGTCGCTGGCGCGATTCTCCGCGGGGAGTCCACGCTGAGCGAGCGCCGAATGCGACAACTCCTGAGTGTTGAGGAGATGGCGTCGTTCTACGGCTTCGTGGGCGGTGCGCTGCTCCTCGGCATCACGCTCGCGTTCTTCCTGCTCGGGTTTTCGGGCGTCGAAACCCTCCAGCAGTATTCGACGGCGGGAAAACAGGGGCCGTTCGACCCGTCCGGAACCGGGCTCAGCGTGGCCACCGTGTCGATACTGTCGTTCGTGGCGAGCGGCGTGCTCTTCGCATCGAGTCGGTATCTGGCCGTCAAATTGGACTGAGGGGCACGCGGAACACAGCTCTATGGAAATGGACGTCACAGAAACACTGTTCGATGGTACCAGTAGACAGAACGTTTACTGACGTTCATCCCGAACGTGAAAAGGGGTGGGAGTCATGGCGAAGGACGATTGGGATGTCCTGTACGATATTCTACTGGAGCCGTCGATAGACGACAGCGTCTATCGAGCGCTCTCGGACACACAGCGCCGATACACGCTGTACCTCCTCGTGGAATGGGGGCGCGTGTTCGAGGACGAACTGGCGGATATTCTCACCGGATGGATTCACGCGGACGAGTATCGAATGGCGACACCTGACGACCGAGAACGAATACACATCGAACTGCACGAGATACACATCCCGATACTACGGGAGGCAGGACTGGTTCGCTACGACGAACAGATGGAACTCCTTTCGCTCGGGGAGGTATCACCGCCCGTCGGTCGAATCCTCGACTGGGCACGACAGAACGAGCGCCAAAATACCCCTGAGCCGAACTCCGAGTCGTAGATAATGAGCTTCCACAAACACATCACGGCAGTCGAACGGAAGCAGAAGACGCTCGTAGTGTACGCCGCCGACCCGGATACCGACCTCGCGGAGCAGTTCGAAACGAAGAACGTCACGGTGCAGTACAAACGGCTTCGGAGCGTCGGTGGCGACGAATTTCTCGTCGTCCGGGACGACGGGGAGTTCAGAGGAACGGTAGGATTGCAGGCCCTCACGGAGTTTCTTACACCTCCCATCTCCGTCCCGTGGAGCGACGTAGGGGAGTCGTCTTCGTTCCGCGACCTGCTTTCGGTTCTCGACAGAACCCTGTTCACCTCGTTCGAGAAACGGCAGATGCTTGCGACGAGTCGGGAAATCGAAGACCGCGCGTGGCGGGTCGGAGACGGCGAACTCCACGTCGGCTTTCAGTCGCCGTCCGCGTTTCGCGCACAAGTCTCGGTCTACGACCGACTCGCCGATGAGACGAACCTCGACATCCACATCTACGGGCACGGGGAGTGGCGCTCGTTCGAAATGCAGGATGTGACGTTCCACGGGAACAAAACCGACGAAATCGGCGAGGCGTGGTTTCTGGTGTACAACGGCGGCGGCGACCCGTCACAGAAATGTGCACTGCTGGCGGAAGAGCGCGACCCCGACCAGTTCTACGGATTCTGGACGTACAACCCGGAAACGGTGGACGAACTGCTTCGTATCTGCACGAAACCTACGGGTAGAACGACGAAGCAGTCGCGTATCGGTTGTTTGCGTGTTGCGTGATGAACGCATACCAACCGACGAAAACGGCGGAGAGGGAGAGCGTTCCGACGGCACCACCGAGATGGGAAGATACATCGCTACCCATCACTGTCTCCACGATTCCGAGACTTACCGAAACGACGAGAAGCGTGGCGTACAGGCCCATAATCGCGTAGCCGAGTTCGTCCAACTGCGCAGTTTGCACTGCATGGAGAATGAGGAACGACCCGCAGACGAGCGGAATCGCTAGCAGTGCGTGAGTCGGCGTCGGTACGAACAGGGTACCGCCCACGTAGATGAAAACGGCGTAGACGACGATAGTGCAGAGCGACCCTGCCAAGTGGCGGGAGTTCACAGTCGTCGGTACGTCTCTGATTGTTGAATAGTTTTGGAGAGGAACCGTTCGAGATTGAAACGCGGACGAGTCGGCGTGAAAACGTGGTGTCGATTGGAGAACTGCGGAACTGTCACCGGTTTAGAATAACCGGGTACAGCGCGCCGAATACCACGCCGAAGACAGCGGAGTTAATCATGTGAATCGTCCACCCGGCGGCCCCGCCGTCGAGACCCCACAGGGCCGGAATAGCGTGTTCGATGACGGGCCGCATCTGCATCGTCAGCATGACGCCCATCACGGCACCCGCGATGAGTCCCGAGAGCACACCGGACTGCCACGCGTTTTCCCGATAGTTCGCGATTCCGCGTACCAGTTCACTTAACCACGTCCGCGGACAGCTATTCGACACCCGATGAGCTATCGAGACGCGGTCATGGCGGCGAAATACGCCGGTGGGTCGAACGAGCAGGCGACGGCGCTCCACGAACATCGCCTCGAAACCGTCGTCGGAGGCGAGGGATACTTCGGTTTCGACGCACCGCGGGGACTCGTCGTCCACGTCGTACCGGACGCCGTCTACGACGACGGCTACGCTATCGACCTCGCGGAACATTCGATACTTCCCGAAGCAAATCCGTCCCGTCCCACGCAACTGCCCGTTCTCGGCAATCACGACGCCCACGGGACGTGGACTGCCGACGGGTTCGGTGCCTACGTCGAGCAGGGGTCGGACGACGAGCGCGAAGCCGCCTGCGCGGGCTATTCGCATCTCTTTTCGAACGGCGTTATAGAATCCGTCTCGGCGATTCCGTTCGGCGAAGCAGGGGCGGAAAACGAGTCGGAGCAAAGTGAACCGAAGCAGTTGGACGGACGCGCCCTCGAACTCGATTTGACGCGGTGCGTTCGGCGCTATCTCCGCGTTCTCGCGTACCATCAGCAGATGGCCCCGATTCACGTTACGCTCACGATGTACGGCGTCCGCGGCTGTCTGCTGGATTCGAGCGAACCGGAACCGACCGATGCGGGCCGAATGTCCGAAGACATGCTCGCGCCGTTTCCCGTCAACCTGTCGAATTTCGACGCCGACGTTCGAACCGAACTGGCGAATCCCATCGACGCACTCTGGCGGGGTGCAGGCTATCCCGGGTCGCCATTTTTCGAGTCGGGAGAATGGACGCTTCGTTCGGCGTTCGACGGGCAGTAACTCACAAAAACCAGCAATGAATCAACTGCTATATTTCCCGCTATCGGCGAAGGGACGCCTGTACCGCCCGCTCCGCGATTTTCACCGCTCCTCTCGCCGTCCGTTCGAGGGAGCCGACGGCAACTGACCGCACATGCGTCACTTCGTTTTCCCGATACAGTCGTCGCCGCAATTCGGTAACGTCATCGACGAGTTCCCGACAGGTTCGCACCGTCTCGTAGGGCGGTTCGTCCGCGCTCAAAACGTCGTCAACGGCCTGCTCGGTGAGGTGTCGAGACTCTCTGGCGAATCGCTCGAACTCGTCGGGCCACGGGGGGTCGCCCATCGCTTCGCGTTCGACCAGCGTTGCGATTCGTTGGGCTTGCTCCGCAACGTCCGCGAGATGTCGTTGCCGATGGCGTACAGCGCCTTTACCGTCTCTCGGATGTCCGTCGCGGAGCGTCCTTCGACACAGACTTCCGGTGGTTCACCGTCGTCGGTCTGTTCGGCACCGATTATCAACTCGCCGTTCTCGGCGGGGTAGAGCGCCAATTGCATTCCCGCTTCGACGCCGTGTTCGTCCGCCCACTCCTTCGGCAGGGAAATCGTCGTGGAGCTTCCCGTGTATTGGACTTTTCTCGTTTCCATGCCTGACTCTCCGTTATCCGAACTTCCCGCTGACGTAGTCTTCGACGCGCTGACTTTCCGGGTTCTCGAATATTTTCCCCGTATCGTCGTATTCGACCAGTTCGCCGCCGGTGAGGAAAACCGCCGTTTGGTCGGAGATACGCGCCGCCTGTTGCATGTTGTGCGTGACGACGACGACGGTGTACTCCTCCGAGAGGTCGTCCACGAGGTCTTCGATTTTCGCGGTTGCGATGGGGTCGAGTGCGCTCGCGGGTTCGTCCATCAGAATGACTTCCGGGTCGGTAGCGAGACAGCGGGCGATACAGAGGCGTTGTTGCTGGCCGCCAGAAAGCCCCATCGCGTTGTCGTCGAGGCGATCGCTCACCTCGTCCCAGAGCGCGGCGTTCCGGAGCGCTCGTTCGACGAGTTCGTCTTCTTCATCCTCGTTGGCTTCGCCGAGCAGTCGCGCGATGAGGCCCGTTTTGATGTCACCGTGCTTTTGCGGCCCATACGAGACGTTGTCACGAATCGACTTCGGAAACGGGTTCGGTGCCTGAAACACCATCCCGACGCGCTTTCTGAGTTCGACCAGATTGGCGTTGTCTTGATAAATTTCCTCGCCATCAAGGCGAACCGACCCGTCGATTCGGGCGCTGTTAATCCGGTCGTTCATGCGGTTGAGACAGCGCAGGAACGTGGACTTACCACAACCGGACGGCCCGACGAGGGCGGTGACGCTCCGCTCGGGAATCTCCATCGAGATGTCCTTGAGGGCGTGTTCGCCGCCGTAGTGGACGTTCAGCCCCTCAACGGAGAGCTTCGGGTTACCTGCAAACTCGTAGTCTGTCCATTCGTCTTGGAGTTGCTCGGTACTCTCGCCGGACGTGGTGGTTTGCTGGCGTTGCGTCGTCTCTGCTGCCTGTGGTACGTTTTTGCTCATTGCTGTAGTTTCCTTCTGAAGTAGATTCGCGTCCCGATACCGACGGCGTAGAACGAGAGGACGACCAGCAACAGCACGAAGGCCGTCCCCCATCCGAACGCCTCGGCGTTCTCACCGCTCACTCCGGCGGTGATGCTCGCGTACAGTTGGTACGGAAGCGTCGGTGCACTTGCGAGTAGCGCGTCGTTGGTGACGAAGGGAGGTACCGAAGAGAACTCGAACGACCCGAACACCTTCGGTGCCGAATCGCGTAGTCCCCCAGCCATCACCAACAGAATCGGTGCCGTTTCGCCAGCAATGCGACCGACACCGAGGATAACGCCCGTGAGAATACCCGGCATCGCCGCCGGGAGAACGACGCTCTTGATGGTTTCCCACTGGCTCACGCCGAGTGCGGCGCTGGCGTCCCGATACTCGTCCGGAACTGCTAGAACCGCCTCTCGGCTCGTGATTAGCACAAGTGGGATGAGCATGAACCCGAGGATGAGCATCCCGGCGAGCAACGACGTGTTGTTGCCGAGTCGCGGAATCAAAAAGGCGTACCCGAACAGGCCGAAGACCACGCTGGGGGTACTCCAGAGTCCGTTCGTCGCTACCTCGACGACCTGCGTGAACCGACCCTGTTCGGCGTACTCCGTGAGGAAAACCGCCGCGGCGACGGCGAGCGGTACGCCGACGAGGACGGCACCGACGACGACCCAGAAGGTTCCGATGACGGCCGGGAAGACGCCGTTGATTTCGTCCGGACGGAACGTGTACCCGTTGGTGACGAACGGCATCTGTATCCGAACGAACGGTATTTCGGCGTTCAGCATGGGGATGACCGCCGGGCCGATTCCGACGCTGAACTCGCTGAATGCGTGGCCGAATCCCTGTCGCCCGATGAACAGGAGCAACATCGCCAGAATCGCCAGCATTGTGATTGCGCTGAGGCCGATAAGTGCAAACGCACCGCGCTGACAACCGCGGCTTCCGAATCCTTCGCTCGCCAGAGAACCAGCCCACGCGCCGAACAGTCCGGTCACCCCAGCAAATGCCGGAACCACCAAATAGCCCGGGAACGCCGCCGAGAGGCCGGTGGGTTCCCACGACCAACTCGCGGTGAGCACGTCGCCGAGGACGAGTCCAGTGAGGCCGAGGGCGAACAGTCCGACCGGCACCGTCGTCCCGAGGTCTTCGCGGGCGGCGAGTACGCCAACTGCCACGACGATACCGACGACAACTGCAACTGGCACCCAGACGACTGCGCCGAACTCGAACGTCTGGGAAACGGTCAGTCCCGTCACGAACAGTGCGATGATACCGAATCCAACGCCGGTCACCGCGCCGGTTCGTTCGTCCGGTGTCGTCTCGAACCGACCGCTCCACGAACCGACGCCGATTCCGAGGACGCCGAAACCGATGAGCGCGGTCAGCAGTGCGAACACGTCCAACAGCCCGATACCCAACAGCGACGTTGCTTCCGTCGTTTCGCGGAGGAACGTCGTCGCGGTCAGGAGTGGCGTGACGATACCAAGTGCTACGATTCCGTACGACAGCCATTCGAGGATGCTCTTTTCGCCGTCCACGAGTGCGGTATCGCGCTTGAACGTGCCGCTCATGTGTCACCACCCAGTTGTCGTTTCATCCGCTTCTCGATGAGTTGTGAGACAGTACTGATTATCATCACAACGACGAACAGTACGACACCGGCCGCGAACAACGCCTGCATGTGGGGGCCGTGGGCGTTGCCGTACTGGCTCGCAATGAGGCTCGTCAGCGTTTCGGTGTTACCGAAGACGTTGTACAGCGGTTCGGGAAGCCGCTGGCTATGACCGAGAATGACCGTCGCGGCCATCGTCTCGCCGATGGCCCGGCCGACGCCGAGCAAAACCGCCGCCGAGACGCCCGAGAAAGCGGCGGGAATGGAAATCCCCTTCATCGTCTGCCAGTCGGTGACGCCGAGCGCCAGCGAGCCGTCTTTCATCGGGCCGGGAACGCTCGACAGTGCGTCCTCGGCGACGGAGACGACAGTCGGGAGCGCCATCAGCCCGATAACCAATCCGACGAGGAATAAGCTCCCGAAGTCCGGGAGAGAAAAATGTTCCATGAGGTAGCTGTTCAGCGTCACGTACCCGAGGTATCCGTACACGATGGACGGAACCCCTGCGAGTACCTCGATCCCGGGCTTGACGACCTCGCGCACGCTCGTCGGAGCAATTTCGCTGATGAACAGCGCTCCGGCGATACCGAGTGGGGCTGCGATGCACATTGCGATGGCCGTCGTCACCAGCGTTCCCCAAATCATCGGCGTGAGTGCGTAGACGTTCCCGCCCGTGTTCCAGAAGTCCTCAATGCCCGGCCACACCGTCGTGCCGAAGACGGTCATCGACTCTTCGAGGGCGAAGAGGCGGATTCCCATTTGGGTGAGGATGGGAAACGCCTCGATGAAGAGGAACACCGTGATGAGCGAGAGTATCAACACAGTCGAAATCGTTGCGAGTAACGTCAGCGCCCGGGCGGTCGCCGCCTGCTGTTCGACCCAACCGTAGGCGACGGTGAGCAGGAATCCAAGTATTGCGAACACCGTGAACTGCGACCCCGTTATGAACCCGACGAACGACGCGATAAGCAGTATCGCGCCGAGCGCTTGTGTCAGTGCGGCTCCACGGTCGTCTACGGTGTCGTGAACCGATTCGGAGAGTGCCGCCTCTCCGGTCATCGTTCACCTATCCGTTGCTTTTCTACATTCATGTTTCAAAATTTAAATAAATTCGACAGTCGTTTCGTGTCCAATGCCGATACGGTCGCGCGAGCGGACTACTGGTTCGTCGGCTCCGGAAGCTTGTCGAGTTGCTTCTGTCGCTCCTCGTCCGTGAGGGTCAGGTAGTTCGCCGGTTCGACGAACATCTTCTGACCGTACTCGTGGAGAATCATGCGGATGAACGCCGCCTCTTTGTTCGACGTCCCTTCCCACGTGTAGCAGTGGAGCGCGCGGGAAAGCGGGTAGTCGAGACTGCCGAGGTTGTCGCCATACGTGTAGGTCGTCCCTTCGATTTCGAGCGCAAGTGGTGCAACCGGGCCGTCTTCCTCGACGAACGCGAGCGCGATGTAGGCGATGGCGTTGTCGGAGTTCTCGACGAGCGCCGCAACCTGCTGGTTCTGGCCCTTTCGAACGTCCGTACCGCCCATGTCGGCGTCCGGGTCACCGAGAACGTTGGCGCGGAAGGACGTGTCGGTACCCGAGCCTTCGGCACGGCCGACTGCCTGAATCTCCTTGTCCGGGCCGTCAAACTCCGACCAGTTCTGTATCTCCCCGCGGTAGATCTGCTGAAGTTGTTTGAGCGTGAGTTTCTCGACGCCTGCGTCGTAGATTTGACGGCTCACGACGATTGGCTGGGCGTCAACCGCGACGATGTGGTCGGTGAACGGTTCGAGTTCGGACTCGCTTCGGTTGGGGAACTCGGCGCTGACCGGTGCGGATGCGTCACCGATGTCGACCTGCCCCTTTTCGAGTTTGGTGAGGCCGACACCCGTGTGGTTCAGTCCGATGGACGTGTAGAACGGCGGTGTTCCCTCTTCGCCGCTGGGTTCGAAATCGTAGAGGCCCGCCCAGTAGTCGGCCATGTTCTTGTCCGTCTGGATGTCGTCCCAGCCCGGGACGCTCGATTCATCGCTAGAACCCCAGTACTCGCCGTCGGACGCGGGGGCGTTTCCGTTCCAGAGCGACCCCGCTTGGCTCGTGATGGGGTAGACCGTCGAAGACCCGTCCGCGGTCAGTGGCTGATTCGACGAACTGCCGCCGCCGTTGTTCGAATTCGAACTGCTGTTGTTTCCGTTGCCGTCAGTCGTGTCGTCTCCACTGGTTCCGCTACAGCCCGCGAGCGCCATGGCACCTGCAGTGCCCGTGAGTGCGATGAATTTGCGTCGTGATGCGCCGGTCGTTGGTCGCTCTGAGTCTCGCGTCATTCAGGTAGCACTGCCCGTCGTTCGGTAAAAACTACTTATATTAGTGATATATCTCTCTGACCAACACAACAGTTCACTATGAACTCATCTGTTGGATAGCGTATGCTATATACCAATATTATTCGTCCCCTGTGTGAAGCCGAATGGATGTATGGATGCTGATGATTCGAGGACGAGCCGATACGCGAAGGAGGGCGAAATCGACATCGACCGGGAGTTGCGCTGGTTTCATCTGCGCTTCAACCCATCCGCTTATGAGTCTTTTCCAAGTCTTAATTTGTACATAAATTCTCTTGCGATAGCTCGTATCCAGTCTCGATTAGAAATGATACCAAGGCAGAAGTTGCAAATAAAATCATAAATCGCTATTCCGACAATATTCTCGCCGCGTCTTCGACAGCATCAGTCGTCCCCAGAAGCGTGACCACATCACCCTCCTCCAGCACGACATCGGATTTCGGAATGATGTACTCGGAATCTCGTTGAACGAGCACGACGGTGCTTTCGTCCGGAAAGTCGATGTCGCCGAGTTGGCGTCCAACCACCGACGCCGAATCGGCAGTTACCTCGGTAACGTCGTTCTCCTCGCCGACGCCCGACAGCCACGCGAAGAAACTCGGTCGAAGGATGAGGTCGTCCATCGTATCGACGGTGGCGAGCGTCGGTGTCGTGGTTCGAACTCCTAAGTCTTCGAAAGCGTCTACGTTCTCCGTGTCGTTCACCTGTGCGAGCAGGTTTTCGACGCCGAACTTCGTTCGCGCGGTCTGACAGGCGAGGATGTTCTGGTCGTCTTCGCTCGTCGCGGCGACGACCATCTTCGCGCCTTCGACACCCGCTTCGTCGAGAACTTCGGCGCTCGTGCCGTTTCCGTGAACCACCGAGTAGCCGTCCGCCCGGAGGTCGGTGACGACTTCCACGTCGCGTTCGATGATGATTGGGTTTTCACCGCGTTCTTCGAGCCGTTCTGCGAGGGTTCGTCCGATTCGGCTTCCGCCGATGATGAGTATCGTCATGGGTACGATGTCGAGTCTCTGTGCGATGAACGGCGCGCCGCCTGCTTCGAGGACGACGGTGACGAGAATGACGAGGAAAACGACGCTCACGACGCTTTCGGCGTTCGCCACGTTGGACTGCGCGAGTTGGAGCGAAAAGAGCGTCGCCGTCGATGCGGGGATGATTCCCCGCGGGCCGACCGCGGAGATGAACAGTCGTTCGTTTCGGCTGAAATCGGAACGAATCGTCGAGAGAAACACGGAGAGCGGTCTGAAAACCAGCATCGCAATCAGTACGACGGCGACGCCAGCCAGCCCGAATTCCACGAGTTCCTCGAACCTGAGCAGTGATGCGAGGATGATGTAGACGACGCTCAACACGATTGCCGTAACGTCGCCGCTGAAGCCCTCGATTTCCTCCTCGTAGGGGATGTCAGCGTTGCCCACCAGCAGTCCGGCGACCGCGACCGAAACGACCCCCGCCTCCGAGGCGAACAGGTCGGCCACGGCGAACGAAATTAAGGCTGTAGCGATGACGGTTATCCGCGAATTTTGCGGGGTTCGGCTGAAATTTCGAAGCACGTAGATTACGCTAACCGCCGTGACGATGCCGATGAGGACGCCGACGCCCAACTGCGTGACGAACTCGATGACGATTTCCTCGCCTACCGGCCCGCCGCCCGTGAACGGTCGTTCGCCGAGCGCCGCCGCGCTGAAGATGACTGCGCCGAGAACCGACGCGACGGGGTCGTTGACGATGCCTTCGGTTTCGAGCGTCGTTTTCACGTTCTCGCGCACGTCCGTCTGTTCCAGAATCGGGGTTATCACGGTCGGCCCGGTGGCGACGAGAAGTGCGGAGATGAGAAACGAAAGGCTCCACTGCAAATCGAGCAGGTATCGTATCGTGAGTCCCAAGCCGAGAAACGTAATCGCGGAACCGAGCGTGACGAGCCTGAGTGTTGCCGTCGATGCCGACCGGATTCTGGAAGAAGTGAGGTTGAACGCACCCTCGAAGACGATGATTGCGACCGCCAACGAAACGATGGTAGAGAGCGCGTTACTGAACAGAGAGGGGTCGAGGAGGCCGACGACTTCCGGGCCGAACAGAATACCGAATCCGAGCAGGAAGACGACGTTCGGAACTCCAAACCTGTCGGCGAGCAGTTTCGACACCGCTCCAAGAAGGATTATTGACGCCGACGCCAGCAGTGCATCAGTGGCCATCGCGTAGCAGTCACGGTGTGTCGGTTGACCCGAGTGCTTGGGATGGGCGACCGACCACACGCAAGGGACAGTCAACCGATTCATGGATAAATATCGCGGCCATGGCGGACAGGCGCTCGATTACGAATCATCGACGGATTGGATGATTCCGGGTGACTGACTGACGGCATTGTTCACCGTTCACTTCGTTGCCCGCGTTCCGAGTTCGACCATGCGATGCCTCGTATTTGTCCACAGAAATCTAGAATACAGTATGTGAACCGTCGCTTAGTGCTATCATCAAAGAACGCACAGAAGCGTCGACGAGGCCGAGAGGGAGCGTAAAACGGCATCGCACGGAACATACGTAACTATTATTCATTGCTTACAGTAAGGGGACACTACTGCTCACAGGGGGCGTTTTCAGCCACCCAATAACAATGGTTTGTTCGGTCAAAAGACGCGACAGTTGCTCGGGACGATTGGCGGATTTCGAACGAGCGGCGAACATACGAACTCACCACACAATGACTGAACACGACACAACTCCGGATTCGGTAAAGCGCCGACGGCTCCTCCAAGGCCTCGGTGGGGCTGGTATCGCAGCACTCGCCGGTTGTACGGGGAGTCAACAGTCGAACTCCGGCGGCACACTGACGCTCGCACAGGTAAAGAGTCCGCTGGAGTTCGACCCTATCGTCCTCAACGACGTACCCTCGACACAGGTGGCAGACCGCGTGTTCGAGGGACTGTACACGTATGATAGCGGCATCAACGTCGTTCCACACTTGGCGACCGGCGAACCGGAGGTCAGGAACAACGGGAAGACGTACATCGTCGAGATGCAGGAGGGAATCCAGTTCCAGAACGGCGACTCGATGACCTTCGAGGACGTGAAATATTCGTTCGAAGCGCCGGTCAAGGAGGAGACAGAAAACGCCTCCGAAGTGAGCATGATACGGAACATCTCGAAGGCCGGCAACCGGCGAGTCAAGTTCGACCTGAAATATCCCTACGGCCCGTTCATGAACGCGTTGACGCGGCCTATCGTCCCGAAAAGCGTTCGGGAGAACAACAAACAGAAGTTCAACAAACAGAATCCCGTCGGTTCCGGGCCGTTCCAGTTCGACGAATGGCAGGAAGGAAATTTCGCCAGAGTCACCCGGTGGGACGACTACTGGGGGGAACCGATGCCGAATCTCGGGGAAATCGAGTTCAATCCGATCGAAGAGCCGACGACCCGGCTGACGAGCCTTCAAACCGACGAAAGCGACGTTATCGAGGGAATCCCGCCGAAACTGTGGCAACAGGTACAGAACATGAACAATGCGAGCATCGAGTCCGTCATCGGGATGGGCTACTTCTACCTCGCTTTTAACTGCCAGAACGGGCCGACCACCGACCCGCAGGTTCGGGAAGCCATCGACTACTGTTTCGACATGGACCAAGCCGTGTCGAACTTCGTGGAACCGAGCGGGGTTCGCCAGTACAGTCCACTGCCGGAGCAGATTGCTAAGAAATGGGGAATGCCGCTGAACAAGTGGAAAAACATCGCCCACGGCAAGGACATCGACCAAGCGAAAACGATGCTCGACAATGCCGACTCCGTTCCGAACAACTGGAACGCGAACATCATCGTCCCGCCGGACGACAAACGTGAACAGTTGGGCGTCACCGTGGCGAACGGCCTGAAGGAGGCCGGATACAACGCGAGCGTCCAGCGACTCGACTGGGGTGCGTTCTTAGACCAGTACGTTTCGGGCGACCCCAACGATTACAACATGTACACGCTGGGCTGGTCGGGAACGCCAGACCCCGACGCCTTCACGTACTACTTCTTCACGAAAGAAGCGCATGGGACGACGGACGGCACCTTCTACAACGGTGTGAACCAGCAAATCAACCGAGCACGTCGGTCTGCCAACCGACAGGAGCGAAAACGATTGTATCGGGAAGCAATCACGCAAGTGCTGGAAGACCGGGCACACATCCCGGCGTACAACATGAAAAACAGCTACGGGATGAAACAGGACGTCAACGGATTCGAGTCGCATCCCGTTTCCAGCTTCGTGGTTTCGACCGACTACACGAACGCATCCATCGGGTCGCAGTAACCACTCGCACCCCGTTTCGATACGAGTTACTAACAATACATGGGAATCCTCCGCTACACGATTAGCCGGTCTTTACAAGCAATCCCGGTTCTCGTCGGAATCGTCACCATCACGTTCTTGCTGACGAACGCCATTCCGGGCGACCCCGTCCAAATCATGCTCGGGCCGTCACCGAGCGCCGAGATGGTCGAGGAAATTCGGGCACAGTACGGGCTAGACGAACCGCTCCCGGTTCGATACGTGAACTACCTCACCTCCGTCGCACAGGGTGACCTCGGACAGAGTATCTACTACGGGGTGCCCGTGATGACGAAGATTATGGAGCGACTGCCGGTGACGCTCCTCCTCATGCTCTCCAGTTTCGGATTCGCGCTCGTGACCGCGATTCCGCTGGGTATCATCTCGGCCAGACGGCGAAATCAACCGACAGACCACGTTTCGCGCGTCGTCGCACTCATCGGCGTCAGCACGCCGTCGTTCTGGATTGGGCTGATGCTCATCATCATCTTCGCCTACCATCTGGGCTGGTTCCCCGCGACAGGGTTGATTCTGCCGTGGGCCGACCCGAGTACGGTCGAAGGCGCGTCCTCCCAACTGGACGTACTCCATACAGCAGCGATGCACCTGCTCTTGCCGACGCTTTCGCTCGGGACGCTCCAGATGGCCGCGATTACGCGAATCGAACGGTCGTCGATGTTGGAAGTCCTCCAGCAGGAGTACGTGAAGTTGGCGCGGGCCTACGGCGTCTCGGAAGGAAAGATACTGCGACGACACGCCTTCCGCAACGCGCAACTGCCCGTCATCACCGTCGTTGGCCTCCAACTCACGTCCGCACTCGGCGGGGCGGTGCTGACCGAGACGGTGTTCAACATCAACGGGATGGGACGGCTCATCATTACGGCAATCAACAATCAGGATTATCCGCTGGTCATGGGGACGACGGTGTTTTTCGGCCTGACGTTCGTCGTCGGCGTCATCCTCACTGACCTTTCGTACGCGTACATCGACCCGCGTGTGACCTACGACGAGGTGGACTGACGATGGGAACAGGTGAAACTACGACGGACAAACTCCGCGAACCGCAATCGAACGAAGGATACGACCCCGAAGAGCCGAGCGAATCCAACGTCGGGTGGCGACATACGCTCGACCAAATTCAACAGGATACGACGGCGAGAATCGGGTTCTACATCATCGCATTCATTCTCGGCGTCGCCATCTTCGCGTGGATAGACGCGAAACTGTTCAACTACGCCATTGCCAGTCAGTTCTGGTACAATCCGGTGAACGACCCGCAGAACGCGAGAATCCTCCTCCCGCCGGTCGGAATGGAGAACACGTTCGGGAGCGGAACGATGAAATACCCGCTCGGAACCGACCACCGTGGTCGGGATATTCTCGTCCGACTCGTCTACGGCTCTCGAATCGCCATGCAGGTCGGCATCGTTTCGACCGGGTTCGGCCTCATCGCCGGAACCCTCGTCGGTGCCGTGGCGGGCTACCACGGCGGCTGGATTGACGACGCGCTGATGCGCCTCGTGGAGACGCTGTACGCGATTCCGTTCCTCGTGTTGGTCATCGCGTTCATGGCCGCATTCGGGCGGGATTTGACCTACGCCATGATAGGTGTCGGCATCACGACGATTCCAGTCTTTGCCCGCCTAATTCGGTCGCGGGTGGTCAGCGTACGGGAAGAAGAGTACATTGAGGCGGCGCGGGCCGCCGGAGTCCGTGACCGAAACATCATTCTCCGGCACGTCATTCCGAACAGTTTCGCGCCCGTCCTCGTGCAGGCGACCCTACAAGTCGGCATCAGCATCCTCATCGTGGCCGGACTCTCGTTCCTTGGCTTCGGTGCCCAACCGCCGACGCCCTCGTGGGGGCAGATGTTGAACCAATCTCGCGGCTACATGCTTCCCGACCCATGGTTCAGCCTGTGGCCCGGGATCGCTATCCTCATCACGGTGATGGGGTTCAACCTGCTCGGCGACGGCCTCCGAGACGCACTCGACCCACGAATCAAAAACTGAAATTCAAAAATGACTGAGACGATACTCCAGATAGACGACCTGAAAACGCAGTTCTTCACCGAAGAGGGCGTCGTTCGTGCCGTCGATGGCATCTCCTTCGACGTGAAAGAGGGCGAAATCGTCGGCCTCGTGGGCGAAAGCGGGGCCGGAAAGAGCGTCGCCGCCCAGAGCATCCTCCGACTCATCGACCACCCCGGCGAAATCGTCGGCGGCGAAGTCCGATTTCGGGACGACGTACTGTTCGGACTCGAAGAAGGGCCAGACGGCAACCTCCAACCGCGCGATGAGATGCTCTCGAACGAGGACATGCGGCGGCGGATTCGCGGCACGGAAATCGCCATCATCTTCCAAGACCCGATGGAGAGCCTCAATCCGGTGTTCACGGTGGGCAACCAGCTTCGGGAGTTTATCGAAATCAACCGGAATCTCTCAAAAGAGGAGGCGAAAGAAGAGGCGATTCACATGCTCCGCGAAGTCGGGATTCCGGAACCCGAGACGCGGTACGAAAACTATCCTCACCAGTTTTCGGGCGGGATGCGCCAGCGCGTCCTCATCGCCATGGCGTTGGCCTGCGAACCGAGCCTCATCATCGCCGACGAACCGACCACGGCATTGGACGTGACCGTCGAGGGCCAAATCCTGACGTTGGTAGACGAGTTGCAGGACAAATACGACACGAGTTTCGTCTGGGTCACGCACGACATGGGCGTCGTCGCCGAACTCTGTGACCGCGTCAACGTGATGTATCTCGGCGAAATCGTGGAACAGGCCACGGTTGACGACCTGTTCTACGACACGAGACATCCCTACACGACAGCGCTGCTGAACTCCATGCCGCGCCCCGACCAGACGGTTCACGAACTGGAACCGGTAAAAGGCGTGATGCCCGAAGCCATCAACCCACCTCGTGGCTGTCGGTTCCACACGCGCTGTCCCGACGCCAGAGAGGCCTGCGTCGAAACCCATCCCACGTGTCGGGAGGTCAGCGACAGGGACGACCCCGAAACGCAGTCGCATCGGTCGGCCTGCATCAAACACGACGAGTTCGACGCCGGATACTGGTTCAGCGACCCAATCGAGGTACAGGCGAAGACGGGAATCAGCGGCGACCTCGTCAGCGACGCGTCGGAGGGAGGTGACTGAGATGTCCGATTCGATGTCGATGGGCCGTCTCGACGAGGACGAGACGGCGATGGGCGAACCGCTCCTCGAAGTCGAGGGACTGACGAAACATTTCACGAACGGCGGCGGCTTCCTGTCCGGGTTGTTCGGCGAGGAGGAGTCGGTGAGAGCGGTCGAGGATGTTTCGTTCACCATCCACAAGGGCGAGACGTTGGGACTGGTCGGCGAGTCGGGATGCGGAAAAAGTACGCTCGCCCGAACCATCCTCCGACTGCTCACACCGACGGACGGAACCGTCTCGTTCAAGGGTCGTGATTTGACCGAGTTGAGCGGCGAGGAGGTGCGAAGTCAGCGCAAAGACATGCAGATGATTTTCCAAGACCCGCAATCCTCGCTCGACCCGCGGATGAAAATCGGCCCCATCGTGGAGGAACCGATGAAAGCTCACGGGATGTACGATTCGGAAGGAAGAGAGGACCGAGCGCGCGAACTCCTCGAAAAGGTCGGCCTCGACCCGCAACACTACAATCGCCATCCGCACGCCTTCTCGGGTGGCCAGCGTCAGCGCGTGAATCTGGCCCGCGCCCTGAGCGTGAATCCGGATTTCATCGTCTGTGACGAACCGGTGTCGGCGCTCGACGTGTCGATTCAGGCGCAGGTGCTCAACACGATGCGGTCGCTTCAGGACGAATTCGGCCTCACGTACCTGTTCATCGCGCACGACCTCTCGGTGATTCGGCACATCTCAGACCGCGTGGCGGTGATGTATCTGGGCCAGCTGGTCGAACTCGCGGACAAAGAAGAACTGTACGAAAATCCACAGCATCCGTACACGCAGGCGCTCTTGGAGTCCATTCCGGTTCCCGACCCCCGCGAAACGGGAACCCGCGGCGTCCTCGAAGGCGACGTTCCGAGTCCCATCGAACCGCCGAGCGGGTGTCGATTCCGAACGCGCTGTCCGAAACTCATCGCGCCCGCAGAGTACGAGCTTTCGCCCGAAGAGTGGGAACAAACTCGCAGGTTCCTGCGGGCGGTACAGCGTCGGTCGTTCGAACCGACGGGCGAATTCGAAATCGTGGCCGAGTTCTTCGATGGGGACGCTCCCGATGGTGAGGCGGGACGCATCATCGAAAGCACGATCGACCAAATTTTGGCCGACGACTGGGAAAGCGCGAAAGAACTGCTGACCCAGTCATTCGCGGAACAAAGCATCTGTGCGAAACAGATTCCCGACTACGAAGTGCCTGCCGAGTTCGGAACCGGCCCGCACGCCGCCGCGTGTCACCGTCACCGCGACGACGTTGTCGAAGGTCGGCAAGAGCAGTAGTTTCCGTTCCTACTGTTTCCGTCCCGCTATCGCAGAACGACTGTCGTCTCGTCGCGCGGTTTTTCGTCCTCGGTCGCAAGATACGCGCCAATCGTGTACTCGCCGGAGTCAGCGGGGATGCGGGACGATTCGTCGCGCCGCTCGAATCGTCCGTCCCACAGTACCTGTGTCAGCTTTCTCTCACGCGCACGGAAGTAGAATACATTTGGCTGGTCGCGGAGATAGTAGGCTTCGTCGCTGGCTTCCAGTTCGCCATTTACGTCCCACCCCCAGAGTCGCTGTCGGGGCGTTTCGACGACCATCGGAATCGGCAATCGATTTTCGAACGTGACCGTGATTCGTATTTCGTCGCCGACTTCGTACCGTGATTTGTCGGTGCTGACGCTGACAGTGATGCTCCGCCGTGTGACCCACTGCGGAACGATGGCTCTGAGCGCGCGCCCGAGATAATCGACGTTCTGGTCGAATCCCAGTTGGTCGTCCGAATCCGTGCCTGACATTGTCGGCGTTCGTGTTAGACCAAGCCACGTGGGATGGTGTCTTTTGTGGCTCGGAAGCGAACGAAAGCGAAGTCGAAATGCGGTTTGGCCCGCCCCGAACACCCGTCAAAAGTTTTAGGTTGGCCTAAAACGAATGGCTATCGAAGCGCGAAGCGGCAGGAGAAACCATGAAATCGAAAACGACGCGAAAAAAGCGGGCAAAAGCGTGGGCCTACGTTCATCTCGGACTGTTCGGGGGTGCAGACGAGGAGCAATCGACGGAATCAGAGGACGAACCGGACGATGAATCCGACGACGAGAAATCGTAGAACAGCAACAGTCAACCTCACGTTTATATCGTCGGTCGTTATCCATCACGTATGATAGAGCCGAGCGTTTTGCTCGCCTTCGTTCCGGCCGCCCTCGCGCTGAACGTCGCCCCCGGCCCGGACAGCATCTACACGTTGAAACGGAGCGTCAGCGACGGCCGAACCGCTGGCGTGGCCGCCGCCGCAGGAACTTCGACTGGCAGTCTCGTTCATACCACCGCCGCCGTCCTCGGCTTGTCGGCGGTGCTGAAAGCGTCCGCACTCGCGTTCACCGTCGTCAAAATCGTTGGCGCGGCGTACCTCGTCTATCTCGGCATCGGCACCCTGCGCAACCATGAGGAGTTCGAAATCACGTCCAAGACGGACAGCCAAACACACGGCGAATCGTTCCGGGAGGCGTTCGCCATCAACGTCCTCAATCCGAAAGTTGCCGTCTTCTTCCTCGCCTTTCTCCCACAGTTTGTCCGCCCGAGCGGCAGTTTCGGCCTGCAAATCTTTACGCTCGGTGTCTTGTTCGGAACGCTCGGCTTTTGCTATCAGTCACTTCTCGCCGTCTTCTCAAGCAGGGCACGCCGGATGATAACCGAGCGCCAGCGCGTTCGAAACGTGCTTCGGTACGCGAGCGCTAGCGTTCTCGTTTGGTTCGGCGTTGCGCTCGCGCTCGAAGAACGGCCGAGCGTCTGAGAAAAGCTCGTTCGAATCGGTCGGTCGCTTCGCCGCTCAGTCGAACGAAATCTCCGCGATTCGCGTGTGGTATGGGTCGCGTTCTTCCGCTTCCGGAGCGATGTTGATGTCCGGCGAGTACTGGCTTACAGTCCAGAATTGCCCCGTCGTCGGGTCAACCGAGACGCCGTTGTAGTCGCCCCAGCGCATGACTTCCTGTCCTTCGCCATAATCGTATTTGGATTCCCCATCTTGGACGACCACCGAATCCTCCAACAGGTTCGGCGTGTAGTCGGCGGTTCGACCCGCCACGTCCATTCTCGGGAAGGTGTCCGGCCCGCTCACGTTGTGCGTGATTATCGTTGAGTCGCTGTCAGAGCCAATCGTCGGGATGAAGTAGGATTTGTCGGGGTCACCGTAGACGCCGCTTTGGACGACTTCACGGGTTGCCGTGTCGATTTCGTACCACTTGATTGCCGCAACGGCGGTGCCGTCGCCGTTCCAGTCGTACTGAATCGTGTGTGCCGTCCAGAGCGACCCGTCGTTGTAATCCGCGTTCATCAGTCGCGTTCCGAGGGTGTCGATACGCGCATCCGAGTTCGGTTGCCGTGCTGTCGGAGGGTACGCGAACTCCTCGACATCGACGGTAAAACAGTCGAGCGTCGGGTCGCTCACCGGATTCGTGACCTCCCACAGCGAGAGCGCGCTGGCGGTCGGCGACGGGAAGACGCTATCGACCAGATAGAAGGTGCCGTCTGTTCCGCCGGAAAACGGCTGTAACGCGGGTTGTACCGTGAAGTCAACGTTTTCTACGTTGGGATTGTCGAGCGCGGTGAAGTGGTTCGCCGTCACATCCTGTCCGTCGTACATCGCCTCCTTGTCGAGAGTCACCATCGTCACCTCCAACACATCGCCGAAGAAGTTCTGAGTGAGGTAGATGGCGTCCCGGTCGAGTCCGAGCGCCGGGTAATCCACGAGTCCCTCGTTGTTTATCGGCGGAATCCGGTAGACGTGCCACTTGCCATTCGGATTACTGTTGTCGGAGACAGCGATACACCACCACCCTCGTGGTTCGCGGGCTAGGTTGACACTTCCGTCCTCATCCCCTTCTTCGCCGGGTTCCTTTCCTTCCTCTTGGTCGTCCTTGTCCACGATTTCGCCGTCCTCCGTGATTCCGGGTTCGTACTGCACCGCGGCGATGACGAATCGGTCTGCATTGCGGTCGTACCGCGCTCGCGGGTCGAACACGAACGGTTCGCCGTAGACGAACCCGCCTTCGGGTTCGTCGATAAGCGGTTCGAACAGATCTTCCAGTTGTACCTTCAACTGTTGTTTTCCCGACCGCTTGTTGAAAATTGCCACCTGTCGATTGACAGCGTGGACGTTCTTGCTCCGGCCCGTTGCGATTTGCGAATCCGACGGAACCCCGCCGCGTGTTCCCTCCGCGTTCACCCCGTCGTACTCCGCTCGAATCGTTACTTCATCACCGGTATCGAAACGACCGCGTAGATCGCGGTTCCGTTGCACCCGTGCATGCTGTCCAGCGCGTCTTTCTGCCCGTAGTGTTTCGATTTTCGTCCCGCTCACTGGTGACTTCGCTCCCGTATCCCGCGCGGAACCGCCGTTCCCTTTCGACTCCAACCGTGCGAGATTCACCGTGGCCCCGGAGTGCGTTCGTTCGAACGGGCCGTTCGCACAGTCGGACGCGGCGCGAACGTCGATGGAACTTCCCGGTACCGCCAAACTACCGACGCCGACACCGGAGAGTTGCAGTGCACGCCGTCGGGTCATCGTCAATCGGTCGCCGTCGGAGTTTTGTTCCGAGTCCAGTTGGGTGTGTTTCTTCGACATCGTACAGAAATATACTCCCCGGATATTATAATTATTCAATAATTATTTTAATAAATATTAATATGGTTTCAGAGCAGTAAGGTCGAACTGCACCCATTCACAAAAAACGAGTCGCGAGTTCAGCAGTTACAGAAGTAGTTCGTCTGGCAGTCACCGTCACAACAGGTTTCACACTCCGCCGAGCGAGTGTTTTCACAGATGATCGGCGAACAGAAACAGTCCGTGTTACACGCTTGCGTGTCGATTGCCTGTGTTCTAATGTCCGGGTTGTAGAGGAACGTTTTGTCGGAACTCTCGGGTTCGTGGAAGGCGTACGCGCGACCGGTTTCCGGTTCGACGGTGATGCTCACGACGCCATCATCAACGTTTCGGACACTGACGATTTCGTCGGCCCGCTCTGCGGTACCTTTCAAGTAGGTCGTTCCCTCGTTTTTCTTGGCGACGTCGCCGAATCCGACGGTTTTCCGGGTGTGAACTTCCGAATGCACGTCGGCACTTTGGAGCAAGCCGTCGTTCGACAGCAACGCCATGAGGTCGCCTGCGTGCTCTGCGAACAGCGATTCGGTTCGAATTGGGTCTGCGTACTGCTCTTCCAGCGTCGGTTTAGCACTCGCACCACCGCTAGCGGCGGCCACGCCAGCGCCGACCACGGCGGTCGTTGCGGCTTTTTTCATCAGCGTTCGTCGGTTCAATCCGTCCGTGTTACTTTTGTCAGTCATTTTTTCAACCTCGAGTATATTGAAAGTATACTTGATATTAAAATTTCGTGCTAAACGATTTGGTATGATTCTGACTCGGAACGTCAATCCCCTCCAAATCGGTGTATCCGATGAGAACGACGAACTGTAGTGCAGAAAAAACACCGTGGCACGAAAATGTAGATAGCATTTTCCGACCACAGTACCAACTACGGACGATGGGTCGGCTACTTTCCGGCGTCCGCGGCGAGCGCGTTCGCCTCGCCGCCGTGATATGGTCGGTGCTGCTTGCACAGGTGCTCCTCTATCCCGGCGTGCCCGACCTCGTCGTCCACCTCGGCGCGAGCGAACAACTCGACGGCGGAACGTGGTTCCTCGTCGCGGAGTTCGCCGCGTTCGTCATCTGTGCGGGTATTTGGGGCTACTTGAGCGACCGACTCGGAAAACGTGTCCCGTTCATCGTCGCGGGTGCAATCGGCGGTTCCGCCGGATACGCCGCTCTCGCCGCGACCCCGACCCTCGGCCTCTCGTTCGGCGCGGTGCTGGCGCTCCGTGTCGTGCAAGGTGCTGCGACTATCGCCGCGTTCTCGCTGTCGATGACGATGCTGATGGATTTGCGCGGCGGCCACGGTAGAAACATGGGCGCGGCCGGTATCGCCATCGGCCTCGGAACCGCGATGGGCGCACCAATCGGCGGACAACTGACCGAAATTCACCCGACCACGCCGCTCGTCGCCGCGAGCGTCCTCTTGGTCGGAACCGCCCTGCTGGCAGTTCCGACCCCCGACCGCGTGCCATCTGAGTCGCGTGCGACCGTTGCAACCGCACTGGCGCGACTCCGCGACAGACCCGAACTGTCGATTCCCTACGCCTTCGGCTTCATCGACCGACTCACGGCGGGCTTTTTCGCGCTCGTCGGCACGCTCTACTTCCAAACCGAGTTCGGCTTGGATGCGGGTGCGACGGGACTCATGCTCATGCTCTTTTTCGCCCCGTTCGCCCTACTTCAGTATCCGATGGGACGACTGTCAGACCGAATCGGGCGATTCGTTCCGGTCGTCGTCGGATCGATTTGTTACGGCATCACGGTCGTCGCGGTCGGATTCGCACCGACGGTTGTCCTCGCAGGGGCTGCGATGGTTGCCGTCGGCGTCTGCGGCGCGTTCGTCTCCCCCGCGACGATGGCGCTCGTCACCGATATTGCCCCCGACAGCGACCGGGGGGTTGCTATGGCGGGATTCAACGCGTTCGGGAGTCTCGGATTTCTGACCGGGTTCCTCGTCGGCGGCGGTCTCGCCGACAGCCTCGGATTTACGACGGCGTTCACGGTCACGGGACTGCTCGAAGTCGGTATCGCGCTGGTCGCGTTCCGCGCCGTCTACCGCCTTGGCGGCCGCGTCGAACAAGGGGAACAAGGCTCTGAAGAGACGAAAACGACCTCTGCGGAGTAAGGCAAAATCGATTGCCACAATAGCTAAGCAGATTTGTGAAGTCCGAACTTCGTGGGGGATACGATGGCAGACGAACTTACCGATACGACAGTCGCGATTTTCATCGCACCGCAGGGAACCGAACAGGTCGAGTTTACCGAACCGAAAGACGCAGTCGAAGACGCCGGAGCGAGCGTCGATGTAATCAGCGCCGAAACCGGCGAAGTGCAGGCGGTCAACAACGACCTCGAACCCGGCGACACATTCGAAGTCGAACAGGCGTTTTCCGAAATCTCCGCAGACGAGTACGACGCACTGCTCATTCCGGGCGGTGCGGTCGGTGCCGACAAACTCCGCGCCGACGAAAATGCAGTACAGATCGTTCGGGAGTTCGCCGAGGCGAACAAACCAATCGGCGTCATCTGCCACGGCCCGTGGACGCTGGTCGAAGCGGACGTGGTCGAAGGTCGAACGCTAACCTCCTATCCCAGCCTACAGACCGACATCCGGAACGCGGGCGGGGAGTGGGTGGACGAAGAAGTCGTCGTTGACCAAGGGTTGGTGACCAGCAGAAATCCGGACGATTTGACATCCTTCTGTAATAAGGTAGTCGAGGAGTTCGAAGAAGGTCGCCACTGAAAATCCGGGGACACAACGGCGAACAGTATTTTTTGAGATTCGAGAAAGTTGGTGTCGAGATTCTTGGACTGCTACTACGAACTATCGTCACCAGTATCATATCGACCGAACCACGGTCGGACGCGCTCGAATGCAGCGCTGGCAGAGATAACTGTGTCGTCTGCGAAACGCGGGCCCGCGATTTGCATCCCGACCGGAAGCCCGCCGCTGACGGTTCCTGCCGGAACCGACGCGGCGGGGTGGCCGGTGAAATTGAGCAAGTACGTGGGGCACCACCCGATTCGCGGGTCTACCGGTTCGCCTTCGATTTCGTCCGGGCCGAGCGTAGACCCCTCTGTTGCGTTTGCGACGGGGGGATGACAGACTGTAGGTGAGACTAGCAGGTCGTACTCTACAAACACGTCCTCTATGGCATCGTGAACTGTCGTTCGGATAACGTGGTGATGGAGGTACTCCGTCGCAGTCATTTCCGTACCAGACTCAATCAAGTCAACGAGGCCATCGGTCATCTCGTCACGATGGTTCCCGAGCAAATCGAGGTTCTCGTGGCGTGCGAGCCACTCGTTCATCGCCGCGAGATTCGCGCCCACAAGCTTCAGCCACGCGTCCGTCAGTTCCGTGTGAGAGTATCCGAGTTGAATCTCGACAAACTCGACTGTGGCCCCTGCGTGACGGAATGCTTCGACCGCGTCGTTAACTGTCTCGCGCAGTTCAGCCTCGACAGGAAACGTCCCGTAATCCGGCGTGTATGCGATTTTGAGGTCTTCGATTGGATGTTCGAGAGCCTCGCGGTAAGACTCGTGGTCGTCCGGCAGGCTCGATGGGTCCCGAGGATGGTGGCCCTCCATCACGTCGAGAACGAGCGCGGCGTCACGGACGCTCCGCGTAATCGGGCCGTGAGTGGACTGGATACCGAGTTCATTAGCAAATCCATCCGGTCGAGTTACGTCCGGTACGCGTCCGAACGTCGGCTTGAATGCGTACACGCCAGACCACGCTGCTGGGATGCGAAGTGACCCCCCAGCGTCCTTCCCGTGTGCGATGGATACGAGTCCATCGGCGACTGCCGCAGCGCTCCCACCGGAGGAGCCGCCAGCGTTCCGCGACAGGTCGAACGGATTCCGAGTCGGGCCACGAAGTGGATTGTCAGTCGTTCCCTTGTGGTCTAACTCTGGCGTATTGGTCGTCCCGACGATCACTGCGCCTGCCGCTTCTAACCGAGTGACGAAGGTCGAATCGGTTTGGGAGACGGAATCGCGGAATGGAACTGAACCCATCGTTCGGAACAGGCCCTCCTTCGATGCGGCGGATTCTTTTAACGCCACGGGAACCCCGGCGAGCGGGCCAACCGGACGACCATTCTCGACTGCTCGCTCGATGTCGGCGGCCCGCTTTCGAGCGTACTCGTCCGCAACCTCCACGTAGGCGTTCAGCTCGTCATTTCGGCGGCCGATTCGGTTTAATATGTCTTCGACGACCGCAGTGGGCGAGATGTCCCCGCGACGAACCTTCGCCGCGATTTCCGACACAGACGCATACGCCACGTTCATAGCCACATCTTGGCTGTGTCGATGTAGTAGGTCTATCGTTACGGATTGACCGGGATTTGGTGCGACTTCGTCGGCGAGTAGATAGAAAACTGGAACTGTTTTTGAACGTTGCGTAAAATCGACGCGCTTATGATGTTTTAGGTTAGCCTAAACTACAATGATACCAGTAAGAAGATGTCAGGTGAATCAGCGGACTCGCACCGATTCCACGGCAGGAGGGACTACGGTATGAGCGACGATCACCAGGAGGTGACCCCTACTCTCGGCCCGGGTGCGACCATCAGGTCGAATTACGTGTTCCAACGGTACGACCGAACCATAGAGCGAACCATCTCGTTTCGCCCAGCAACGATGGAACGCGACTTGGGCAGACTCCACACATGGCTCGGCTACGACCACGTGGCAGAGTTCTGGACCCTCGACATTTCATTGCCAGCGTTCCGCGACCACCTCGCCGGGAAACTCGCGGAAGACCACCTGACGCCGTATATCGGCTACATCGACCACGTGCCGATGAGTTACTGGGAAGTTTACTGGCCCAGCGAGTACGAACTCGATGCGTATTACGACGCAGACCCGGCAGACCGGGCCGCACACCTGCTCATCGGGCCGCCGGAGTACGTGAACAGCGGCTACGCGAAAGCGCTTTTCCGCGCCATGGGCATCATGCTGTTCTCACACCCTGAAACGAAGCGGGTGGTGGGCGAACCCGAAGCCGATAACGAAGTCGTCCTTCACGTTCTGGAACAGTGTGGCTTTGAGGCCCGCAAGGAATTCTACTTCGAAGAAGCCGACAAAGACGCCCTGTTGATGGTCTGTGAACGAGACGGTTTCGAGGAGGCACTGCTTGCGGACTCACCAGCGACGGTCGCGCAGGATTCGACAGACGAGTAAGATAACTGTCGTAACCGACTATGGACCGCAGAGTCGTTCCCGTTACCGCAATCCATAGGATTTTGTCCGTACTCCGTCGTTAGCAGTCCATGTCTGGCAGTAGACCGTCGATAGTCGATTTCCGCCGTGACCTACACCAATATCCAGAGGCCGGGTGGAAGGAGTTCAGAACGACCGCGCTCGTCGCCGACGAACTCGCAGAGCGTGATTTCACACTCCATCTCGGGAGCGATGCAGTCGCCGAGGAGGAACGACTCGGCGTCCCGCCCGAGGACGAACTGCTCGCCGCAATCGAACGAGCGCGGCGGGAAGGCGCTCCTGAAGAATACCTCGACCGAATGGACGGTATCTCCGGCCTCGTCGCAGTGAAAACTTACGGCGATGGAACCGGCCCCGTCGTCGGCGTCCGAGTCGATATGGACGCCCTCGAACGAACCGAGGCACAGGACGACGACCACCGACCTGCAAACGAGGGGTTCGTTAGCACGCATCCCACCGAGATGCACGCCTGCGGGCACGACGGCCACACCGCCATCGGCCTCGGTGTCGCCCGCGAACTCGACCGGAACGGCGGCTTCGACGGAACGCTGAAACTGTTCTTCCAACCCGCCGAGGAGGGCGGTCGCGGCGGCCTCCCGATGAGTAAATCCGGCCATTTGGACGACGTAGACCACTTCGTCGCCATCCACCTCGGACTCGGCATCGAGACGGGAACCGTCGTCGCGGCGTTCGAACACCCGCTTTCGAACGCGAAATTGGACGTAACCTTCGACGGCGAACCGAGCCACGCGGGCAACGCTCCCGAAAAAGGACGAAACGCGCTCCAAGCCGCCGCAACTGCCATCCAGAACCTCTACGCGATTCCGCGCCACAGCGACGGCGTTACGCGAATCAACATCGGACAGGTTCGGTCGGAAAATCCACAGAACATCATTCCCGAAGAAGTAGAAATGCGCGTCGAAGTTCGCGGCGGTGACGCCGAGTTGAACGAATACATGCTCGGGCGGGCGCGACGAATCGTTTCCGCGTCTGCGGAGATGCACGAAGTCGGCGTTGAAACCGGCCTGTACGGGAAGACGACGACGTTCACCGCCGATACGGACATCGCGGAAGCCGTCGCGGACGCGGCCAGTGCGGTTGAGGGTGTTGCGGAGGTTGTCCCGTGCGACGACATGGGTGGAAGCGAAGACGCCTCCTACCTCATCCGGCGAGTGCAGGAAAACGGCGGACAGGCGACCTACGTCGGCATCGGCGCAAGCAATCCGTATGGGCATCACACCGCCCGATTCGATATCGAAGAGGAGTCGATTCCGATTGGAATTGGTGTTGTTGCGGAGACGGTTCGGCGGGTGTGCTGAGATACATCTCTCTACTGCAAAAATACAGAATTACAGAATTAGTGCTTCCTAATTGCTATCGGTGTTTACGTCAGCCATTGACCATCGGTAGATGTTTCGCGTGATATATAATCCGACTGTTAGAACTAGAACACCTGCAATGACCGCTGCTAAATTTAATTCGGTGGTGGTCGTTCCGTCTGGTGCCCAAGAGGGGTTTGGAGAATTCCACAATAAATACATCTCATACGTCATCAAGACTGTGAATAGGAAGCTCATTCCAGCAACAACGATTCCTGCCCGACGATATTCCATTAATAATTGACAATGTCCTTAGGACGTGAATATCTTTCCTATCCTTTCACGTAAAATCTATTTTACTAGTTGAAATAGTAGATATGTTAGAATACTATTGTCTTCTTGGCTTATGCACCCACACTACCACCAGTACCGATATTGATAATGGCTGTAATGATAAATAATATTACAAAGATAGCTGCGGATTTTATTAGCGGCCATGCAGCATCAAGGAAAACAGGAACATCTTGTACGAAGTTGTCTGAAATATCGTCCTTAATTCTGTTTTCAAGTTCGGCATCTGTCGGAGGCGCACTAAAGCACTCCTTATGACACTCATCGTTTTCAGTTCCACCCCAGTATAGACAATTCGTCGTCGGATTCCAACCTGCCCACATTCCAATAGAAATGCTACCAACTTGACTTCCCTCGGAAAATGATACACCACTAAACTGCGCTCCAACTAATGGAACTCCGTATCCATTACAATCAGTGAAGTATTTTGGCTGAATTAGTGTTGTCTCTGTGCATGCTTGACCCCAGCTGGCAGTATCACATGATTGAATCGGATCATGATGAAGATCTCGGTCATCCATCCAATCCGGGTCATCAGTAGAAACTCCACCACTACATTGAGTGCTGACGTCTGTTGTGCAGATAACTGGGCCACTTTCTACACCAATATTTTCAGCTTCATGCTCATTACTAGATTTTTTTGAAATGACACCATCTGGGAATTTCTCCTCCTCAACTTGTCTTGTGCGGGTTATGGTACCATCAGTATCTATTGTCAACTCATGAATGACACCATTCTGCCAATACTCTGCTGTTAATGTGCTATTCCACGAAATATTCACAACAGATCCATCTTCTGGATCAGTTAGTTGAATGATCTCGTTTGCGGGTTCATCAACGCTGGCGGTTCCAGTCGCAAGATATAGACAGAGAGAATTCTGTTCAGCTGCTGTAAATAGTAATGTTTCTTGTTTCTTATTTGCTGCAGCTTCTAAGGATAACTTTTTAATCGGCTCTTCAAATTCTCCACTTGCAGTTGTAATTGTTGCGAAACTGCCTGTAGTTAGTGCTCCAATGCCAAATCGTTTCAGAAAGTCTCGTTCATTAACCTCATCATATATCTAGTCACATAAGTATAAAATAATACTTATATTAAATTTTATATTAATATGCTTAAAATGAAAAATTCACATTCGTATTGATATAGTATACAAATGAGTTTGGGTAAAAATCCTACAAAATGAGTATCAGGATCTATAGTGGCGCAACCTTCTTCAATTTTCTAATCAGATTCATTCATATCTAAAATATTTGTCTATTTATGTCATGAGAAAGTATACAAGCCAACGAGAACAGCAGTTCGACTGAAAAGGTACGTAATAGCATATCCCATGCTTAATTGCGGCCAATAGATGATCAGAATTACGTACGTTCCAAAAGTAAGTGAAAACCCAACCATTCTTGCAGGGATCGAAGAAACCATTAATCCTCTTATAATTTCAAACTGTTGCATGAGCAAGGGAACACCCCCACCGAGAAAGGTACCCATTAAGAGTCCAGCATAGGCAGGATGTTTCGGCGATAGTGTTCCAGTACGGAAGAACTGCGTAATATCACCTATATCGCCTTTCAAATAAGCAAGCAGGACGAAGATGATGAGAATTCCACTAAGTTGAATAAAATTCACTACTATGAGGAATTTTCTGTTAAATTAAATTCCGTATCCGAAAACTGACTCACACTCAAAAAGAAAGCACCTCCAAGAATTGTGGTCGCCACACCAATCATAGCTCCAAAAACATCGTTAGTAATCATACTAATTGTTAATAGGATAACACCGAGTGGAACTAATGTAGCAGACAGAATTCGTCTGAGCCGTTCTCTGTTCATACTTTTCCCGTGGAAGATATGATATGAATATATTCGGTTCTGACCGTATCGAATCTTGAAAATAGTAATAATTGAAATAGAGTACGATAGAATGTGTTCCAACCAATTTATTATCCAGGACTAATTAGCATCCACCAACATTATTAGTAGATTTTTGAGAGGTGCCAAATCCAATATTAGCAGTCGGAGTAGAAAATGGATTTCTCCTGACGCCATAGCGAATAAGGAAGCTATTCAGTATGCAGTCGCCTTCTCATGTCGGAGTGACATTCCACGATCCAACCCGAGATCAGATCAGACCATCACTTGTAAAAGTTTAAATTAAAAAAGCAGACCACTTTGCGCCATGGCCAACGCGCATTCGCTTCACACTACCACTACCGACTGCAACACCCCCGAAACAGTTCCGCCACCAATCCCACCAGACGACTCCGACGCGTGGTACGCCCCCGACGTGCGCGACCAGCGCGAACTCCATCCCGGCGTCGTCGCCACGATTCGAGAAACCGACGACGGCTTTCGCTACGACGTTCGAACCCCTGCACTCGGCGCGAGGGACGAACGCGCCCTCGTCAAGATTCGAGAGCACTTTGCAACTGCAAATCTCCGCCGACCGCTGACGCGCGAAGGCGCAATCGAGTGTGTCGAACGCGGGTTCGACCCGAAATATCGCCGGGCTATCGACCGTCTCACCAACCTCTCGCAGGCGGGTCGGCGGCGCGTCGAGTACCACGCGCTGGCCGAACTGCTCTGTCTCGGAAAGCTGACGCCCCTCGCGCTGGACGACCACATCGAAGTCGCCGACGCCGCGGGCGACCAGCTCGTCGTCCACACGGAAAACTACGCACCTGCAGACACCGACCTCTCCGCCGACGCCGATTATCTCGCCCGGTTCGCCAGCGAGCGTATCGAGACGCACACGGTCGCGTTCGGAGAGTTTCGAATCCCGGTCGTCGTCTATCAGGAACACCTGCTCGGCACCGACTCCTTTGCGACGAAGTACGCCGTCCTCGAACCGAATCTCCTGCCGGACGACGACCGACTCATCGAGGAGTGCAAAGAGCGAATCTGGGAGACGAACGTCGGCGGCGTCGTTGATGACCGTTCCTCGTTCGTCCGTGAACACGCCAGACAGTTTCTATCGCGGCGACTCACGGCCAGAAACACGCGGGCGTGGCTCGACGCCGCCCGGTATCGCGTTCGAACCGCACTGGCGGAGTACGACCTCGCGATTCCGCCGGTTGACCACCGATTTTCCGACGATAGGCTCTCGGATTTGGTGTACTACGTCCTGCGAGACTACGTTGGCCACGGGAAGATGACGATTCCGATTCGGGACGGATTGTTAGAGGACATCGAAGCCAACCGCGTCGGTGAGCGCATCAAGGTGGTTCCGCGCGGCCGCACAATCGGTCACGGCGAGCGCATTCCGACCAACCTTGCGTTCGAAGACGAATCGGCGTTCGTCAACGTCGTCACGCAGATGGCCGCCTCGGACGGCGTCGAACTCAACGCCAGCAACCCGAGTGCAAAGGTCAATCTCTCCCCAGACGGGGTTGCCGACGAGGAAACGATCCGCTGTGCGGTCGCTCTCCCAGTTATTTCGGAGGGCGGGCCACACATTTCGATTCGGAAACAGGCACCTGATACGATGACGCCCGTCGATTTGCTGGACGGTGGAAGCATCTCTACGGAAATCGTCACCCTGCTCTGGCAGTTGTACGAACACCACGGCGTCGCGCTGTTTTCCGGGCCGACAGGGGTCGGGAAGACGACGCTGATGAATGCGCATATGCCGTTCATCCCCTACCGCGACCGCCCGATCAGCATCGACGAGGGGTCGCGCGAGGTTCGACTGCCCCACGAAACTGGCGTCTCGCTTACGACCCGTGACCACGAGAGCGACTACAAACGCGTGACGATGGCGGATTTAATGACCGAATGTAACTACCTCAATCCGGACGTGGAGGTTATCGCAGAAATCAACACGCCCGCCTCGTTCCAGACGTTCGCGGAATCGCTGAACACGGGCCACGGGTTGATTGGTACGACGCACGCCGAGAACATCGAAAAACTCGTCAATCGCGTCGTGGAGCAAGGTCTTCCCGCCTATCTTCTGCGCGAAATCGACCTCGTCGTTTTCCCGCGATACGTCGATGGCAACCGGTACGTCGGCGAACTCGTGGAGTTGGTGAACGAAGACGAGTTCGCCGAGTTGGACGGACGCTGTGGTACGGTTCGCAAGGACGGGACGACGATTCACTGGAACACGGTCGCATGGCGCGATCACGACGGCACGTTCCAACTCGACTACGACCATCCGCAGTTGGGTGATGACGAACGTGAAATCGGTTTCCGATTTTTCCGACGACTCGCAGACCGCACCGACAGAAGCGTCGAGGAAGTCGAGACCGATTTCCACCGCAAACACGGCTACGTGCAGTATTTAGAACGCGAGGGGATGACGGATTTCGAGGAACTGTTTTCCTTCCTCGCCGACTTGCAGAACAACGAGGCGGCAACCGTGGAGCGGGCGAAGCGGGGAGTGTGACAGCACGGAGACAAGTGCGTGCGGAAGCACCCTCGCCACGGAATATATATTCTAATATATATATTAATATTAAAATAGAACTTGATAAGGTATCCATCAACCTAGTCGCCAACAGCAGCTAACTACCCACCAATATAAAACTGAACGAGGAACTATTTATAAAATATAGAAAGGTAAAAGAATTAAGTGTATGTGCACTGTTTCGAGTGATGTGTCTACTAAGCTTGCGCCCCTCCGAATCTCCGCATATCGAAAACTTCTCTCTTCAAACATAGTAACGACGTTCGGGTTCTGGTTTACCTACGTAGCGGCATTCGACCTCTACGTGTTTGACGCCGGAATCGGGCCATTAGCAGTTAGTATTCTGGGCGTGAGTAGCGTCCTTCCACAAGTCATCGGCGGTCCGATTTCCGGTGTCCTCACTGACCGGTACGACCGTCGAAATATCATCACCATATCATACCTGCTGTGTGCACCACTCGTCGGACTGCTGGTTTTCTATCAGTCGATATGGTTAGCGTATGGTGTCTTTCTCGGGACGGGGACGCTGTATGCAGTTTCACGGCCGTCTTACCGGTCGTTGATACCGCAAATCGTTCCGGACGAACAGCTCGAAGCGGCAAACGGGCTGCTCTCCAGTAGCGACTCGACTGCACAGATTGTCGGCCCGGGTATCGCTGGTGTCTTCCTCTCGTTTTTTGAGCCGACTCTCCTATTCATACTCGATGCGATCTCGTACTGTTTTGCAGCACTCATCGTCTATACGCTCTCCGTCACGGCGGTAGACAAAGAGAACGATGGTGGATTCGTCACCGAATTTCGAGATGGCCTTTCATACCTGAAACGTGCACCATTCGTGCTCTCCGTCGTCGTTCTCGGTGGTCTTATGTTCGCCGCGATAGGCGTGTTTGAAGCTATCATTCCGTATTTCCTCAGGGAAACGCTGGGTCAAAACAGTTCAATGTATAGCTTGGTACTGTTGATGATAGGAGTGGGTTCATTTTTCGGTGGACTCACGATTAGCTCGATTAAAAACCGAATCGGATACCAACTCGTGCCCGCACTGGCAGTGGTGATACTGGGCACGTCGGTGGGAGCATTCACCATCGTTCAAGGCACGCCAGCGATTGCGATTGCCTCGGGAGCAGTCGGTGTTGCGGCCGTATGGTTCACGTCGTCCGCCTACACCACTCTTCACCGTGACCTCGATGAGTCATATCACGGTCGTATCATCGGCGTTTTCAAATCGACAACTCGTGGGTCACAGATTATCGCAATGGCCCTCGCCGGAATTATGGTTAGTGTGGCTGGAACCGTCGTCCTCTTCAGAACGACGATGGTCGTGTTAGTGGTTGGTGGCGTCGGCTGGGCACTCTTCGTCACACAGAAATCAGAGACACGAGCGACCAGTCCGAGCCACGACGATTGAACAGTATCCGTTCCAAATCAAACGAAAAATGAAACACTCAAAAATAATCCTCCTTGGACTCCCCGGGGCGGGAAAGACGACATGTGCTCGCAAACTCTCTGCGGAGTTCGGACTCACCGAGTTCGATCTCGGAACCATCCTCCGAGAAAATGCAGATGTCGAAACGGCCTACGGCACTCCGGGCGAATATATGAACCGCGACGAACTCGTTCCCGATGAACTTGTCAACGAACTCGTGTCGAAACGACTTCCTGCCGATGAGTTCGTGTTAAGCGGGTATCCGCGCACTGTAACGCAGGTCGAGCATCTCGGGACGATCACAAACGTTGGTTTCGTCTGTTTCCTCTCGGCGAGTGTAGAGGTTCTCGTCGAGCGACTTCGTAACAGACGCATCGACCCGAAAACGGGCACCACGTATCATCTTAGGGCAAATCCACCGAAATCAGAAGCGGTTGCCAATCGGCTTGTTCAACGTCAGAGTGACCGAGAAGAACTTCTTAAACCGCGTATCGAGGCGAATCAGGAGTTGCTCGAACCGATAGTTGAACGATATCGTACTCATCCACATTTTGTAACGATAGATGCAACACGTCCCCCGGACGTGGTTTATCGAACACTCGCCGAGAAAATTGCGTCTAAATGAAAGCGAGATAGATGGCCGTTTTGCTTCTCCTTATATTATACTGGCAATAATAGTACGAGCAGGAATAGTCGTTTTATCGATGTGAAAACTATACTATAATTTCGGGCAGAAACAGCGAGGGAAGTATCTTATCTAAACACGCGGTGTCCCTCTGAAAATCACTACTCAATTGGGGTATGGATGTAACTGCCATGCTATCACCTCCATTGTCGTATCATTACTCCGACTTACTACAAGTTAAAACTTATGGATTAAATTTATTTATATATTGAATTAATGTAAAAATAATATAATACTCATAGAGAAGAGAACGGTATCCGTCGACCGACTTGACCTCGCCTTGAATAAGTCGTACCTACATTCGATTGTTACTACATCATCTACTATCACATTTTCGTTTTAATCCATCAAATATTAATTTATAGTGCTAGTTTGTACAGCTATGGTTGGTTCAACGTTTATCAGTGGAGAGACAGTAACACTTCGAACGGTCGAAGAGGACGATATCGGTTTTCTTCAGCAGTCGAGAAACGAGCCGGGATTCCGACGGACACTCCGGTTCACAAAACCAACAAACCGGAAACAGATGCGGTCGTTTTTCGAAAACACCGTCGTTGGTGACGACGCCAGTGTCAATCTATTAGTCTCCGTCGAGGGAACACCAGTTGGTGCAGTAAACGTGTTCAATATTGACCAGCGCTGCGGCGAAATCAGCTACTGGATTCTCCCGGAGCACCGCCAAAATGGCACCGCAACTGAAGCGATTTCGCTTCTGCTTGATTTTGCGTACGACACATTGGATCTTCACCGCGTGTACGCTCAAACGATAGCATCGAACGAAGCTTCGAAGGCATTCCTCGAAGCGCTCGGTTTCACTCTCGAAGGGACGCTAAGAGAACACGAGTTCGTTCAAGGTGAGCGACAGGACACACACTTTTACGGACTTCTCGCGCCGGAGTGGCGAAACCAGTGACGCTCGTCTATCGAAGGTAGACGTACACCGTCAGTCAGAACAAGTTGTCTGAATGAGACTCGATTCAGTGTTCCAAAGCTCCCGTATTCGGGATACTGCGCCAATGGATTCGAGTTCGTCCGCTACTGCATTCGGAACGTCATCTTTCCACTCGGCATTCGTCGCTATCTTTTTTCTCACTTCGTATCCACTGATATCCCTCTCTTTTCGCTTCGTTTTTACCTCCTTCCCGTGCCGTCGAAGGCGTGAAACTTTTGTTTCGTGCCATTCTTCCAGCATTAATATGAAGTGGTAGACGTCTTGTGGGATATAGTACTGCCAAAGTTCGGGGCGATTTATCGGGAACGGAGAAATACTAAACGCCGTCTCTATATTGGACTGTTCGATAGCCATCTCGATAATCCGTTTTCGTTCGTAGTATTTCAACGGATTATGGGCCAACTTGTGGCGTTTCGGGTCGTCCACTTCTTCGGCGATGTGTGATGGGTCAGCGTTCGTTATCCCGATAATCAACTGGTCACAGTTGTTGCTGGCCCATTTGGCATATTCGAGATGGCCGTCATGGAATGGCTGAAACCGACCGTGGATGTGACCGACGCTCATACATCAACCCGTGCCAACCACTCAACGTACTTCGCGGCGTTGAGTCCGTCATCCACGGAAATGGTGTCTCCCTGCCAGTCGTGGAACTGTCCGAGAACGGCGGGGTCGGCATCCTCCGCGTTCGCCAATCGTTGCTGTATTTCCCGGATTACGTTCGGTGCCGCAACGATAGCTATCGGCCCGTTTGTTTCAACGGTTATGTCCGGCAGAATCCAACGGTCGCGTATTTTATCAATCAGTTGTTTGTTTAGTATTGGAATGTCCGTAAGGTGGAACGTCTTGTTGCTTTTTTCGGCAGGACGCCGCATTCCTCCGATTCCGGGGCCGGAGATGTCCGATGCAAATTTTATATGGCGAGCGGAATCGAACTCCGCTCCACTTTCGGGGCAGAACTCGGAAATGATTTTTGCGACGTGTTTGTGGTCTGCGCTAAGCGATTCGAACGCCTGTTCACGGACGTTCGGAGAAGTTCCCTCTTCGATGCCGAGGCGGTACATCGCAAGTCCACCGCATGGTCTATGAATCAAAATCATATCGTCTGATTCGACTCGATTCTCTCCCGTCGGTGGTTCGTGATTCCCAGAGGCCGTCGCAGTCGCACCAAACTGCCACCCATTACCGTCGTGTCGCAGAATCTCTGGTGTGAGGACGGTGACTGAGTCAGAAACAGCTTGTTCAAACCACTTCGAAACCAGCTCGGTGGACAACTCCCCGTCTTTGGGGGCCGCAACAATTGGTCGCACCTCACGATTTTGGTACGCACCCATGGAATAACAGTCATTGAGTGAATGATTGGCCGCGATTGCGGCCTGTTTTTCGCCCGAGAGATGTGGAAACGCGTGAACAATATCGATGTTTCCAGCGACGAACCCTGATTCACGTGAACCGACTGGTTCGATATGTTCGAACCACTGCATCGGGTCTGTCGAATTAGCTATCTGAATGGAGTGGGCTTTCCCGATGGAGACTTGCCCAAGGTCAGAGAGGGACTGGTAGGCGTCGCCAACTCGCTCTGCGAACGTCTCGATGTCCGTTCCAAGTTGTTTGTCAGCCAATGTCGCCGTCAATGTCCAAACTTGATTATCGGCTTCGTCGTAGTTCGTATCCGGAGCAGATTTTTCAAGTCCCTCTTTGGTGACTGAACGTCGGTACTCCGTCGTATTCGGGAGAATCGCCGCTTCCGATGTCGGTGGGAGTTCGACTGGACACCCATCTAAGTAGTCTTTGATTTCATCGATAGCTGGATAAACCACCTTTCGAAGAGATGTTTTCCCACCACAACCACAAATCGAACCGATGGTCGATATTTTTTTCGTTGAGGTCACACCATTACCCATGATAACATATATTATGATTAAAGAACTTATAAATATTATGATTCCATAGGTTATATATTATATAAAGGTGGCCAGAACAATAGTTCCGTGCTGGCTGTGTATCGTATTGGTGTGACAAATTCGCCAACAGATAGGCTGTCTTATGGCTCTATATTCGTCTGTTGTCAATGCTGAAGGCTCACAACCTGTCGTCCGGAATGTACTCTTCGACCACTTCGAAGAAGTCCTCCCAAACGGCCTCGTGAGGGCGTTCCGCGTCAACGACGACGACATCGTCACTGTACTGTTCAACCACTGGAACAGTCTTCTGTTCGTATTCTTGGATTCGCTGTCGAATGATGTCCTCGCTGTTGTCGTCGTCGCGTTCGGTTAGTTTCGCCCCACAGAACTTACATTCTCCCGGCGTGTCTGGCGGACGATATTCTTTGTGATAGGAATCTCCACAGTTACTGCATATCTTTCGGTCTAACAGACGATAGAATGTCGTCTCGTCGCTGACCTCCATGAGGACGACAACATCCAAACCAGTGATAATTTCGGAGAAATTCTCCAGTTGATTCATGGTTCGCGGGTAGCCGTCGAGCATAAAGTGGTCAACCTCGGACAGTTCCTTTTCGACTATCGAGTTAATCATCTCGTCGGGAACGTACTTCCCTTCGTCCATGTACTCCTTCGGTGTCCCGTAGGGAGTCTCTAACTCAGCATTTTCTCGAAGTATCTGGCCGGTTACGATGTGTGGGATACCATACCTGCGCTCTAGTTTCTTACACTGAACATTTTTTCCCGCGCCCAATGGGCCGTATATCGCTGCGTTCATCTCTTATACTATAAACAGTAAAAACGCATATAAATTACTTTCTCCTCAAATTTAGTTATAAGTAGCAATTACAGATATAGTAGTACGTAGTAAATATTTGAAATAAGGTGCATTTTACTTCTCCAGTATTTGGGTCTATTGACGGTACGGAGGCATGTAGCCCGTTTTCTCGCCGACCAACATTGTTGTTCCAATTTCGGAGTAGACATCGAGATTGGAAACGACGTGCGTCGTGATGTAATACTGATTCTCTTCGAGTGCCGCGGCATCGACCTCAAAGGTTACGTGAGCGGTTTCACCGGGTTCAATCGTCCGTTCGGTGATCTGAGGGTTGAATAGCTGCTTTCCGTTTCGATTCGTATCCCCGTACTGCCAGATAGTGGGATAAATCACGACTTCGGATGTGACATCTCGGTTGTTTTCGAACGTGACTGTGAACTCACGCCGGGAGTCCGTCGTGTCGAATAGTTCCCCCTCAACAACCGGACAAACGGGGTCGGTTTCTCCCGGTGTTGTTGGAACGTCGAACAGTTGAGCACACTGCGGACATTCTCCAAGTGCACGATGAGCCTCGCCGGAGAGGTCGGACACCTGTTTGATAAAGACTGGACGGCCACAGTGAATGCAGTCTTGGTCAGCAACCAATGTATCGTCGTCAATAGCTCGACTAACATACTGACCGACGATGGAAGAACCGTTTTCAAGTGGCTCTAACAGTCCCTTCGATAGCTCATCGATCTGGTCGTAAAGGTCGTTGAGAATCGAACGTGATTGGTGGTGCGTATCGAGATTGAGTCGCTCACGTGTGATAGTGTGGTGTGTGTCGAGGAGGTCGTTCTGGAACGTTTGTGCGGTTTCCGCAAGGGAATCGCCGAGCATTCCAAGCCGCCGGTGTCGGTCAAGCGTGTCGAGACAATCGAACATTGTCTGGAGTTTTTCGTCTCCAACCATCGTATCGCTGACGACGAGTTCGAACTGTTCGGACTCCATTTGACGACCGGCGAACAGTAGCACGCGAAGCGTATCGTTTTCTTGGAATGCAAGGTAGTATCGGTCACCGACACCGTCAGTTGGAGCACTGGTTCGGAGATAGTATCGGTCATCCGTTTCAGGGAGTTCTGAAAGCGGAATCCGGAAATCACCGATATATCCATCGACCGTAACTTCCATCCGTGTTTCACCCTCGCTCTGATAAATCGAGCAGTCCGACGGCGGTTCCTTCTCGGGGTCACCGCCCGCCTCGGGATGACCGAAGGGAATGTACGCATCTGCTTGAATATCGTTCAGGGTGGAGAACTCGTTGAGGAGATAACATCGCTCAATTACATCGTAGCCTGCTTTGATGAGACTGTGATGTAACAACGGTTCGATAGGGTCTATCGGAGAAATACGATATCCACCGATGAGAGACGTTCCATTCACGAGCATTCCGGTTCCGACGTGAACTGGAAGTCCGGATGGGCCGTTACCTATCATCGACGCACAAGAGGCCATAAACGAGTGGTCAACGGTGAACTCATCGACGGGAATGAGTTCGCCGTCATTTAGCGGGCAGTTCCGTTCGCCGTTTTGGACACACTGGGGTTGCCGACCGTCGTATGAGTCCGGGTCAACGCGAGTCGGATAGCCACAGAGGATTCCGCCGTTGAGGAAGATGTGAAGCGGAAAGCCACCGATATGCATCGACAGGGATGACAATCCCTTTTCTTCGAGCGAAGCTAGTTGCTCGGCGGTGTCGTTAGCTGAGCGGGTTATAACCGTCTCTCCCGAACCGGGTTCGTACTGCTTTGGGGGACTTTTTAAGAGTAGACAGTCTTCTTCAGCGTCTCGTTCTTCCCGTCGGTAGAGATCAGTTGCGAGCGACGGAGTAAAGCCTGTTATAACGCTAAAGCACCCCTGCGACGGCCCATTGTCGGACAGGCGACGCTGAAGTGCAAGCAGTATCGACTCATCGAGGTCGTCAGAAGACCCTACGTAGATAACCGGCTCTTCGTCTCCAATATCGTCAAGTTCAGTGATAACTTCCTCATTTCTGTCCGATGCGATCTGTTCTGCTGATTCAAAATATTCGCCGTCGTTCTCAGATAATACTACCATGAAGAAAATAAAATACTACAGGTATACAAATGATTCGTTTCTACAAACGGTGACAGAACAGCGGTGAAAGATAGTATAATTTCGCAAATCCATATATAGATTAAATATCGCGCCATTCGATATACCGCACGACAATTCCTGTTTCGTCTTCGGATACACCAACCCAGATACCGACGAGGCGATGTCCGCAAGCGGTTACAACGGCGGCTTGAGAGGGTTGTACGGAACCAATATTGACAGTCTCTGTAGTAATCGTCGAGGAGAGGAGATTCGAGCGGACAACGACGATTCGTTGTCCGTTAGTCGTGCAGGGAATGGAGCGAAGATACCTCGTCACGGGAAGATACTATTCTAGTTTTCAGGTGAACGGAACCGGTTCCCAGTCCCGTCCAGCGCCCCAAAATCCCACGACCAACCGTGATGTCCGCGGTGGTAGGCTGTCCCGCAAACAGTCCTTCGACGGCAGTCCGGACGAATACAGCGCCGACTTCGATCCAGTAGAAGGTCAACAATGCAAGTATGTCCCAGTCGAACGCGACAACACCGACAACCGGCATCAGATTCACTAACAGTAAACCTACCGCCTCGGCGCAGTTGTTCTCGGATTTATTTTCCACGTTCATAATTACGGTAAGAGATGTGGTGTTCGGATGAAGGTCAGCAGTTGACTAACCTCACTCTCGTGGGTTGCGTTGCTCAACAGACCGCGAGTTCCACGGACGTCGTTGAATTTGACATATCCCCTCCGCGTCAGGATAGAAGCCTGCGCTACTCTACGTGAAAATACAGTCATAGATTCATAGAGTTTAAATCAAATAACACGGGTATCTCGTTTTATGATATATTTCGAGTACGAGGTTCCGGGATGAGCACCATTACGGAGTCAAACAGCGCTGAAACACGTCCAGAAGATTCACCACCTGCAGAGAATTTTCACCGCTCGTCCTCCCTCGGCATTCTCGACCGCGCACTGTACGCGCTGTTCTCGCGCCACGCCGACCGGAGCCGCCACGACCGCGACCGGAAACGCTACCGCGCAACCGACGTGAACGCCAGTTTCGACGTGTTTCTCTCCCGAACCTACGGCCTTTCGTGGCTCGTCTTTCTCGCTACGTTCTGCTGGGCGTTTCTGGTGACGGTGGCGGTTCCGGATTCCGTCCTCGCTAGTCTGGCGTCGTTTTTCCACGACGGACTCCCACTGCTGGATAGGGTTCGGGTACCGAACGTTCCGCGGATGTACGCCGCAACCGGCCTCGCTGTGGCCTGTGCAACCATCAGCAAGCGAACGGTGGTGTGGGTCGGCGGACTGTATCTCGGGTGGTCGGCCAGTGCACGTCGGTCGAACATCGAGCGAACACTGCCCGGTACGGTTCGATACCTTCGCGCGCTTTCGTCCGGAAGCGACGACAAGACGGCCATGCTCCGGAAAGTCGCCGACCGAAAAGAATCCTACGGCGACACCGCCGTCGCGTTTCGGAAGGTGCTGAACAAGGCGGCGCTCACAGGAAGCGTGGACGACGGCCTGCGAATCGTCGCCCGAGATACGCCGTCACGCGACGTTCTTGCGCCATTTCTGCTCAAATTCCGTGAGCACGCGGAACAGGGGCCGGATGCACTCGAACAGTACCTCCAGATGGAGAGTCGGATGTTGAGCCATCGACAGTCTCGAAGCCGCGAGCAGGCAGAAGGATTTCTCGAACTCATCGCCGAAATGTTCATCGTCCTGCTTGTTATCCCGGCTCTCTTGGTTATCGTACTAACCGTTATGAGCGTTCTCGCACCGGGATTGGCGGCACCTGCGCCACCGCCGTTCGGCTGGCTATCGATGCGAGCACTCATCATCTACGGCAGTGGCGCGTTCATCCTCGTCGTCGGTGCTGGCGCGGCGGTCGTGATGTCCTCGCTTCGACCCGCCGATCAATCGGCCCCGAAGCATTCCTGCTCGTCACATGGCATCGAACTGTTCAAAACGCTGTTGGTTAATCCGGCAAACACCGCGGTGTTGGCGGTTCCGCTGGCGCTCTGTGTCGGTGGATTGCTCTGGATGCTCGATTATACACCCGTAGATACGGTGTTGCTCTCTTACGTCGCGTTCGCCCTTCCGGT
The DNA here is from genome assembly GCF_000710615.1 of Haladaptatus cibarius D43. NCBI lineage: Archaea > Methanobacteriati > Methanobacteriota > Halobacteria > Halobacteriales > Haladaptataceae > Haladaptatus > Haladaptatus cibarius. Next base: position 1,346,654 of record NZ_JDTH01000002.1, read on the forward strand.
CGGCCTCGTCTCCGTCCGGCGGTCACGAATCGACGACGCGAAAGACCGCGAAATCAAGGATTTCGTTCATGCGGTGTCTGCTCACGTCGGATTAGGTCGTCCGTTTTCGGCCGCAGTTGAGCGCGTTGCGCGCGACGTCGATATGGGGGCGCTTCAATCGGACGTCACGGATCTCGCGTTCAATGTGAACCTCACGAGTCGAGACGGAGATTTGCGCCGAGATGCACTCACTCGATTCGTCGAAAACGTCGGGACGCCGATGGCAGACCAGACCATCGGACTCGTCACCGGAACGCTGGACGTCGGCGGTGATACAGAAACGGTTTTCGACACTCTACAGGTCGAGATTGGCAGATTGTATCATCAAAAGAAAGCACTTCGGTCGAACATGCTGGTGTACGTGGTCGTTGGCTGGACGACTGCGCTCCTCATTATCGGCATCATGATTGCCGTGAACGCCTACGTTCTCGACAGTTTCTCGCAGTTGTCGGCGGTGTCCAACTCGAATGCGGGGTTAGCTCTCGACCCGAACGCGGTACAACCGGCACGTGACCGACACCGGTTCTACGTCGTCACGCAGACGACGATGCTCGCCTGTGGTTGGTTCGCCGGATACGCGAGTCGAGGGTTCTACGAAGCACTGCTTCACTCGGCGGCCCTCGTCACAGTTGCCTATTTCGTTTTCGCAGGGGCGGGAATGATATGAAACGCGGCCAATCGAACGTCGTCGGCGTCGCTCTTCTTCTCGGAACGGTGATGCTCTCTCTCGCCGGGCTAACCGCCAGTGTCGGTTTCGTCGTGGATAGCAACACCGCAACCGCGGACGCGACGCGCGTTTCGACCGACATGAACCGCGCCCTCTCGCCAGTCGAATCGACTGGCGTCCATCGCGGTCGGATTTCGTTTTCCGACGGACGACTGGAAACCGCGGAGCGGGAACTCCGGATATTGGACGATTCGGGCGTCGCCCGAACAGTTCAGGTCGATGCGTTACGCTTCACGAGCGGGAGTAGACGCGTCACATACGTCGCGGGAGGCATCGTCCGAGGGACGAACGATTCCGCACGGATGTACACCCAACCACCGATTACGGCTTCAAGAGACGGTGGCGTGTTGGTCGTCGGTGCCGCGAAACTCAACGCATCGGAGCGCGCCGTCGCATCAAATACAGGCACGTCCGCGCTCGTCCGAACGAACGTCACGCACGCTCGGACGACGCTCGGCAACGGGACGTACCGAGTCGCCGTCGAGACGGAAGCGACCGGCGCGTGGCGTCGATACTTCGAGCGCCAAAACACGACGACAACGACCCGCGATTTCGACGGGGACGGGATTCCGAGCGTCGTCGCGGAGTACCCCGGACAGCGGTTCGCGTACCTCGTCGTCCACGACATGCGAACGGAGGTTCAGTGATGAATAATCGTGGAGTGAGTCCGGTCATCGGAAAGGTACTCGAAGCGGGGTTGGTCGTGTTGTACATCGGAATGATTACGACGACGCTGTACGGCGGGGTCGTCCCGGAGTACCGAACGGCGGTCGGAGACGAAGTCGGCGACCGCGTGCTCTCGAAGGCCGCGGAGCGAATCCAACAGACGGTTCCCGCGAACGGAACAGCCGTTCGCGGTCAGATGCGCGTGACACTCCCGCAGACGATTCGCGGGACGGCGTACGAAATCCGCGCCCAAAATCGAACGCTCACACTCGTCCATTCGAACGAGCAAGTGAGCGGAACTACTCAGATTGCAGTTCCGGAACACGTCGGGACGGTACGAGGAAATTGGTCGAGTACGGAACCGGCAGTCATCGTCGTTCGAAGCGGGGAAACCGAGAGGTCAGGCCTCGTCGTCGAACTGAAGCGGGGACAACGGGGGCGAGCATCATGACGCGAGGACAGATGAATCTTCCCGCGTTGGCGGTTGCACTGCTCATCTTGACGATGGTCACCGGACTGAGTATCGGAATGGCGGACAGAGCCTTCCTCGGTGCGGACAGGGATGCCACGTCGCGGCAGGTCGGCGTCGCGGTCAGCGAACGAATGGTAAGCGAGGAAAGCGACGTGACGGTTCGACCGAACGTCATCGACGCAACCGAACTCGAAACCCTCGACGCAAAGCGGATGCAAGAGCTGTTTCCTGTCGTCGGGAACCACGACGTTCGTGTCAAACTCGACGAGAACCTTCTCGCCGAGCGCGGGAATCCGACGAGTGGGCCGACGATTCGCCGTATCGTGTTGGTCGAGCGCCGCGACGAAGTGACGCGAACGCCCCAGCTTTCAGCGACCGATCCGCGATTTACGCTTCCGAGGCGCACGTCGAACGCGACGCTCACGATACAGTCCCCAGACGAAACGACGGTAACGACGGTTCGGGCGAACGGCCGAATCGTGCTGCGAAACGAATCCGGACTCGACGGAACGGTTTCGGTGTCCGTTTCGCGCTTCGAAACGGTTCAGTTCGCATTCGAAACCGAAGCTTCGGGGTCGCTTCCGACAGGAAGCGTTCGAGTCACGTACTATCCCACGAACACCCGAAAAGCGGTGCTGGCGGTGACGGTGGATGCCTAGGGCACAGCTCTCTCTGTCGGTCGTGGAGGCGGGAATTGGCGTCATCTTCATTCTCGGCGTTGCGATGGGATTCGCATTGGGCGTCCCGGCCCCCGACACGCGCAGCGCACAGCTCGAACTGTACGCCGAAGACGCGGGAACCGTGCTTGCGAGCGAACCGCCGCGACATCAGGGAACGACCCGTCTCGCAGAGATCATCGACTCGCCGCAGACGTTCGAACGTGAGCAGAGCGCGCTGGAACGCCGCGTGGATAGAATCCTCCCGGACAACCTCATGTTTCGGGTCGAAACGCCACACGGTGCGGTCGGCTATCGAAAACCCGCAAGCGTCCCAGTCGGCGTTTCGACGGTAACGACGACGAACGGCGACGTGACGATTTGGGTGTGGTACGTGTGAGAGACCGCGCACAACTCGTGTTGGCCGCAGCAGCAATCGTCGCCGTCGCACTCGCACCCGTCGTCTTCGCGTACCTGCAACTGGGCTACAGCGGCGACGTAACCGCGAGCAACGATTACGATTCGCCCGTCGAGAACGCCGACGGCGTACTGTCGCGGGCGGTGCAGGACACCGCCCGCGACGTTCCCGCGGAGTACGAGTGGGACGATCGAGACGCCGCGATTTCGGCGGTACACTCCAACCTCGAATCGGAGTTGGACACCTTACGCTCGTCCCGCGTCGAATCGGGAACGGTCTACCAAGTCGAGTACAATCAATCGGCCGCGGAGGAATGGACACAGGCGAACTGCCCGAGTGGGCCGAATCGGCAGTTCGGAGACTGTGTCGCAGAACGGGGCGTCGTCGTCCAAAACCGGGGTGGCGAAACGCACGTTCTCGGTGTCGCGTTCGACGTTCGCGTGACGACTGAACGTGGGTGGTACGAGGTAACGATACCGGTGGAAACGACAGAGTGATTCGTTACAATCTGGAGAAGGAAGAAACGAGATAACCGACATCCGATTGTGACATCGACGTACTCGATATCGATAGATGACGTTCAGTTCGTTGCAATGGCTGGACGACAGCATATTTTACAAGCTGCTTTTACAGCATTGAATTAATTAGTTGGCGACTTTTACGTCTGCAACAGCGTTATTCTACTACTTAGCCAACACCTGTACAATCGACTGTGACAGCGTTTTCCGGTCGAGGGGGTGGGTTTCATATGAGCCAGACCGAAAATAGCACGCTCGCGGTGCCGGTAACTGAACGAGATCATATTCGCGGCCCGGACGATGCCCCGGTGACGCTCGTCGAGTACGGCGACTTCGAATGCCCGTACTGTGGTGATTTTTATTCGGTCATCCGGCGGATTTTGAACCGGGTCGGAACGCAGATTCGATTCGTCTTCCGCCACTTCCCACTCACACAACAGCATCCGCGGGCACAGAAAGCCGCCGAAGCGGCGGAGGCCGCTGGTGCGCAAGGCCGATTTTGGGACATGTACGACCTGCTGTATCAGCGACAGGATGCGCTCACCCGAGACGACCTCGTGCGCTACGCCGAGGAACTCGATTTGGACATTCGTCGGTTCACGGACGAACTCGACAGAGGCGTCCACGAAGAGCGAGTCAGAGAGGAGTATCAGAGCGGTATCCGAAGTGGTGTAACTGGAACGCCGACGTTCTACATCGACGGGGAACGATACGACGGCCCACACGAGTTCGAACCAATGCTCGCCGCGATTGCAGCGGTGGGTGACCTATCCGAGGTAAAACAGTCGTTGCAGGTCGAGAACCGCGAACTTCGAGAGACGATAGACCGTTCTCGCCGCGGAGCACCCGCCGCTGGTGAGGCCGTCCGTGACCGGTTTTCGGCGGACGAAATTTTTCAGCGAGTAACCGCAACTGCGGACGAGGAAATGGAACGGGGGACGCGACTCCTGTTTTTCAGCGGACTCGCCGCGGGCTTGAGCGTCGGTGCAACGTTCCTCGCGCGAGCGGCGATGACGACCGCATACCCGGAAAGCGTGGCGATGGGAAACCTCCTGTATCCCATTGGCTTCGTGATGATCGTCATCGGTGGCTACCAGTTGTTCACCGAAAACACGCTGACGCCGGTTACGCTCGTTCTAACGCGCCTCGCCAGCCTGCCACAACTGTTCCGTCTGTGGACTATCGTTCTCGCCGCAAACGTCCTCGGCGCCGGAGTCAGCGCCTTCCTCCTCGCGAGAACCGGCATTTTCGAACCCGACGTTGCGGAAACGGCCTACCGGTTCGGCGAGCACGCGATGCACACGTCGTGGTCTGCGCTCTTCTACAAAGGCATCTTTGCTGGCGGCCTCGTCGCGACGATGGTATGGCTTGTTCACGCGGCGCGGGAGACGATTTCACGACTTCTCATCGTCTATTCGATTATGATAATCATCCCGGTCGCCGACCTCTTTCACTGCGTGGTCGGCGCGTGCGAGGTGCTCTTTTTGGTTTTCATCGGGAGCGCGAACGTTGGAACCGTCTTTGCGGACTTTTTCGTTCCCGTCGTTCTCGGAAACACCCTCGGTGGAATCGTGTTCGTCGCGCTCGTGAACTTCAGCATGACCGAAAATCGGCGCTTTCCGGAGCACAACCGACACCGATTCGAACTGTCGTGGTCGGAGTGGCTCTTCGGTACCCGTCTACGCGAATATCTCCGAGAACGGGAACGGAGCGAGTCGTCCGAAGAACGGGCGGGAACACATTCGACCGACCGACAGAATTAGTTCCGAATCGTGCCTTCGTTTTGGCGACTCGCTCTCAGTTGCACGATTTCGAACGAGACGGAACTATCGACTATTCGGACAGTAGTTCCGATCTCACGCCGCGCAGTTGTTCGGCCCGACTTCGAGTTCCGTCGCTTCTTCGTCGCTGTCGGGTGAATCTTCCCCTGTATTGATTGCGATGACCGTCTCGTAGTTCGGCGGTTTTTCGGGGGCATTGTCGGTCAGTCGGTTCACGAACGCCTCTTCGTCCAACTGAAGCAGGTCAAGCGTATCGCGGAGGTTGCCGAGGCGGGCTTGAATGGGTTCACCCGGTTCACCACCCTCGTACCGGCCATCGTTCGTAACCGAAACGTGTCCGGGCAGGATTCGGGTGTCGTCCGGCAGGTCGAGAATCGTCTCGTGGAGCGTTTCGTACAGCAGTTCGGCACCCGTGGACGCATCGCTTTCGCCGAATTGGAGTTCGGTTCGTCCCACCGAATCCACGAATAGCGTATCGCCTGTAAGGAGGTAGTCGCCATCGTCACCGTCGATGCGGTAGTTCATCATCTCGGTCGTGTGGCCGGGCGCGTGCAGGACAGTTATCTCCACATCGCCGAGTTCGATGGTATCACCGTCTTCGAGCGAGTCGTACTCGTACTCGACATCGCGCTCGCTCGACATCTCGCCGAGATAGTACGGAACGTCGAGGGTTTCGGCGAGTCGTGAACCCCCCGAAATGTGGTCTGCGTGGATGTGCGTATCGAACACACACGAGATGGTCAACCCCGCCTCTTCGGCGGCGATTTCGAACACGTCGATTTGCCGCGTCGCGTCCACGACTGCGGCGTCACCCGACTCCGTGGAACCGACGATGTACCCGAGACAGCCTTTCCCCCGCCGCTGAATCTGCCGGACGACGAGTTCCTCGTCCCCGTCGTCCGTCGCTATCGGGACGATGTCGTACACCTTGCTCCAGTCTTCCATGCCACCTTTGACGACGGTCACGTCGTCGTATCCCTGCGTTTCGAGTTCGAAGGCAAAGGGCGTCGATGTCAGGCCTTTTCCGCAGATGGTGACGATTTCCTCGCCGTCGATTTCCTCCATTCGGTCACGTTGGTCGTCCCCCACACCCTCCCGCGGGTCGAACGGGACGTTTTTCGCGTCGGGCAGATGCCACGCTTCGAAGCTATCCTCGGGGCGGGTGTCGATGAGCGTCATCGACTCGCCCGCGTCGAATCGGTCGGCCAACTCGTCGGCAGTGATTTGATGTACCATGGAATCCCCTGCAGGGGGTGCGACGCGAAGACGGTTAGCAGTTGTCGCTCGATCCGGAGAGTTGTCGCTTAATCCTGCGACTCCTCTGCTCTGCGGGGAACAGCGACCACGATGCTTATTTGAAATTAGCACTAAAGGTTAACATATGAAGATATTTAAGTGGATTCTACGAACTGCGGTTTATGTTATTTTGTTCACTGCTGTAGCTATGCTTACGATGACATATCTCATACAAAACCTTGGAGAGACTAATCTGTTTGTTAATATTGTATCTGTGACAATAGGGGTCGTGATTGGGGTTGGGGTGGCAATTGGTCAATATTACAATATTGAAAAAGGCAGCATATAATCAATAGCATCGAGAACTGCAAGACATCCACAAATATCTTTTCAATCCTGCGACTCTTCCGCGCCGCGCACGCGTGCGCGGCGCACTTTCGCCGCCGTCAGTCGAAGCACCTCCCGCAGAGCGGCGTGTCGCTTCCAGAACAACGCGAGGGCTAACACGATGTAGCAAATTGAGTACGCGATGAGTAACCAGTACGAATACGTCGCGGCTTGTGCGGGCGGAAGCGTCTGTAAAAGGATGAACTCCGCCACCACTTGCGAGCTAAACAGGACGAGAATCGTAACCGCCTCGCGGACGCTAATTTGGAAGTTGATGAGCACCGAGATAGCAAACAGGCTCTGTGCCGCGGTCAACCAGATTTCGGCCGCCTGTTTTCGGTCGAACGGAAGCACGCCATACTGTCCGAGCGCGAGGCTGTACACCACGACGAGGGTTCCGATGAGGAGCGTCCACTGGTTGAGTTTCGAGGAGATGAGCGCGTTGAACGCCGCCGTCGAGCGCGCCTTGTTGACCAGATACGCCGTCACGATGAGTTCCGGACTCTCGCTGGCGAGGGGTGCAATCCACTGGAGCATGAAAAACGGTGGAATCCCGAACTGAAGACCGAGCGTTTCGAGGCCGTGTGCGAACGGTTCGACGGCAGTGAAGATGAGAAATCCCGAATAAAAGAACAGCACGAAGACGATTGGGATGCGAACCGAACGGGGCCGGCGCTGGAAGTACGCCGGAACGCCGACGTGTTCTTCTGCGCCGACCTCTCCCTGAATGATGATTGCGATGTAAATCGCGTAGAGACTGACCAACACGATGGTATCCATGGCGTCGATACCGCCGCCGAACGGGACGAAAAAGGCGTAGACGGTCGCACAGAACAGGAACAGAATCTCGGTTGCGATGTCCCGGTCGAGCGGAATCGAATCCCCGAATTGAACGTTCTGCTCTATGAGTCGCGCGCCGTCGTGCTGACGAGCCTTGTGAATCGAAAAGAGCGCGATGCCCGACCAGCCCAGTCCGATGAGGATTCGGTTCGCACCGGTCATGTTCGCAACGGCGAGATTTGCGGCTTCCCGTCCCGCCTCCGTCCCGGCGTTCGTTCCGGCAGTCCACGCGAAATAGGCGTCCACCGCGTACTCCGGGGCGACGGCGAGGATAGCGAGGACAGCGAGCGCGAACGCGCGCGGAACGTCTTTTTCCGCGGTTTCCGCCCCCCATGCGAGAAGAAAGGACGCCCCGAGAATGGCGAGTCCGCTCACGGCGACGACAACCAGCGTTCCGAGCGCGTGTTGAGCGCCCGTCGTCCAGACGCCCACCCACGAAAGGGTCAGCAAAACCGCCCCGACGAGGGCGGTGAGCGGATGGCGTAGCAAAGAACTCATGGGTTCTTACTGAACCACGGCGTGCAAGGTAACGGTTCCGTCGGCTAAGCAGATAGCAGTCCGGGGAGAATCGGCGACCCCCGAACGACGATTTATACATGTCTTCGCCGTACATCGGACGGGCCATGTTCGACCGAATCCTCATCCCCATCGACGGGAGCGACTGCGCGAAGCGCGCCGCGAAGTACGGTTTGAAACTCGGAACCGCCTACGGTTCGACGGTAACCGTGGTCTACGCCCTCGAACGAAGCAGGTTTCGACGAGTCGATACGGAGACACAGGCCGAGCGAGAAGAGCAAGCTACCGATTACTTCGCCGAAATCGAAGCCATGGCCGACGACGTTGGCATCTCGGTAGACACCACTCTTTTGGAGGGAAAACCGCACGAAGCAATCGCGGAGCACGCGAGCGAAATCGACACGAATCTCATCGTCATGGGTCGCCGCGGACGGTCGGGGCTGAGCGGACAACTACTCGGAAGCGTGACCGACCGGGTGCTCCGAACCGTCACGGTTCCCGTCTGTGCGGTTTCGAACGGCGAAATTTCGGACGAGACGGGAGAAGCGTACAATCGAATACTCCTCCCGACGGACGGAAGCGAGAACGCCGAAAACGCGACGCCATACGCCGTGAGCGTTGCAAAGCAGTACGATGCGACGGTCCACGTTCTCAACGTCGTGGACGTGGAGATGGAGGGCGGACTGTTCAGTGCGGGTGGCGTCTCGAAGGAGTTCATCGAGCGATTGGAAGCGCGGGGAACCGAGACGGTCGAACGAGTCGCGGAGCGCGCTCGCGGAATAGACTCCGAAATCAACCTCGAAACTGCAATCGTTCGAGACGCGCCGACGGCGGGTATTCGAGAGTACGTCAACGACGAGGACATCGACCTCGTCGTGATGGCATCGCGGGGCGAGGCAAATTTGCGAGGACAGTTACTCGGAAGCGTCACGGATACGGTTCTAAGCGTCGTGGACGTGCCTGTTCTCGTCGTGACGAAAACCGTGGAAACGGCGTGAAACGTTCGCGTTTTTCTTATCAGGGCTGTTCGAATCGAAATTCCGAACGTCCGAAATTTGGTGTGTTCCGAACTCATCGCGTGAGAGTCCGTTTAGAACGGGAATCATATCCAAACATGCTGTGGTTAGTACAAACCAAACGCTGGAAACTCGCTAAGAAAGCGCGAAGTCCACGGAGGACAGGGTGCGTATAACGAATATAGTCCATCAGAAACGCTGGAATATCATGCCTCCGACGACTGACGACTCGTCTGACAGTGAGCAGAAAGCGGAATCGAAGACGAGTCGAGGGCATTCGACTCCGGAGTCATCGACGGCGGAACAACCGCTTCGAGTCGGGGTTCTCCTTCCCGGCGAGACGGTTCCCGCGTGGATGAAACGCGCCATCGAGCGCATGGTCGCGGAGACGAACGTCGAGATTACGCATCTCGTTATCAACGACGACGCAGGGCCCGACGACCTCAGTGATTACCGTGCGGGGTCGTTTCCCGGCGGCGTTCTGGAGTACATTTCGTGTAGCGTCGAACGACTGCGGAAACATCTCCTATGGTCGTTGACCGGTGTTGCTCGGCAGTTCGCGGAAACACCCGACTACCAAGAGCCGAAAGCAATCGATTCTATCGCGGGGTTTTCGGGTGCAAAACGGTTGTACTGCCAACCCCTTCCGGCGTCCGGATTCGGCAATCTCCTCCCCGACGATGTGGCCGAGGAAGTCGGCGAAAACACGGATGCCGTCATCCGATTCGGGTTCGGCGTGCTGAAAGGCGAATTTTTGGAGATGCCGACCCACGGCGTGTTGAGTTTTCATCGCGGGGACTTGGAGACCTACCGCGGGCAGCCGGGCGGGTTGTGGGAGTTTTTGAACGACGAACCGACGGCGGGCATCACGCTCCAGCGAATCAGCGAGACGTTGGACGGCGGGGAAATCATCGCCGAACGGACGGTCGATATTTCCGACGCTCGAACGTGGCGCGAGATAGAGCGTCGGCAAATCGCCGTCTGTGAACAACAGCTCGCGGTCGGTGTCCGCCGACTGCGAGATTCGACGTTCGAACCGACTACCCCGGATTCGCTCGGCACTCTGTACACCATGCCGACGGGCGTGGATGTCGTTCGCTACGTCTGTAAAACTGCAATCGGAACCCTCTGCAGGGATAGACAGACCGGAACGAGGGAAAGCAGTCAGACGCAGCGCGAACGCGACGTTACGTGAAGATTCGAAACGACCGCAAAAGATGAAAGCGATTGGTGTGTCAGCCGTCAGACTGTAACTGCCTTCTGCTGTGAGAGCGACTGCGGGACGGAGACTTGATACGTCGTGGTTGAACCGTACTGCGTCGTAATCGTCACTTCTGCCGTGTCACCCTCTCCCAGACCCAATCCATCGTCGCTGAGGTGGTAGGCTGGAATCGTCAATCTAAGACGGTCGTCCTGCGAATTGAGAACCGGACGGGAGCGGTCAGTGTCCTTGATGGGACTGATAGCGAACTCGTCGTTCTCCGGTGCGACGATGACGGTGTTGCCATCTATCGAGGAGTTGTTACCGACGAGCGTCGTCGCGCTGTCCGGCCCTATCCACTGGACGGTAGCCGTGGAGAGATTGATGTCGTCAGACCCCGACCCACGCATGACAGTAAAGTTGACGAAATCGACGTGCTTGTCGTCCGTGACGTTACCGTAGGTGCTGACGACCTGCACGCGATTCGAAACCTGCGCACTACTTTCTTCACCTGTCTGTTCGGACTTCGACTGAAGGAATCCCGCTGTGTTGATGAGAACCCCCGCCGCAATCGCGGCGACCAACACCATCGCAATGAACACGATGAGTGTCCCAATACCGACTTGACCTCTGTTGTTGAGGCGCGTTTCGAGTGTGTCTTTCATTATTTCTCGTGGCCCGGAAACCCGGACACTCATGAGCATGTCCAAAGCAGTCGGTTAACTCTTCCTGTATCCTACCAGATTTATTTTATTTCCATTCGCTAGCTAAAACGATGCATTAAGGCAATTAGACCCTATAAACCGCAATAACATAGAGAATAGATAAAATATATTATGGTTAGATCAGGAAGTTCAGGCCGCTATTTCTCGGCAGGTCGTGACTCCTCTGCAACCTCGTACAGCGGATTCGGAACCGTGCCGTGCTCGGAGGCGTGTGGCCGCCCATCCGCATCCTCATAGCCGTAGTCCAGCAGGCGGTTTCGGTTCAGACAGAGTTTGGTGAACTCGGGGCGGAGCAGGTCGAACAGTTCGAATCTGTCTTCGAGTTCGGGGAACTCGGACTGGTAATCGAGAATCGCGTTTCGAACCTGCGACCAGAATTTCCCTTCCGAGTAGTCCGCATGGGTCGCCAGCGAATCCGATACGTACCGGAAGACGCAGACGAACAGTCCGGAGAAGATGAACTGACAGAGGCCTTCCGGCGGTTCGGAGCGAAGCACTGCGGAAAGGTCGTCCGGTAGGGATTCGAGTTCCGGAAGCGGTTGGTCGCTGACGTTCACGTCGTCCACGAAATCCTTCACCGCGAGGCGGTGCGGTCGGCCATCTTTCAACACGAGGATGGTGTTCTGGCCGTGCGGGGAGAACACCGTTCCGTAGCGATAGAGGTAGTGGAGAAGCGGCGGCAGGACGGTCGAGAACAGTTCGTCCAGCCATTCTTCCATCGTCAGCCCCGACTCTTCCACGAGCGATTCGAGGAGCGGTTTCCCGTCTTCTTCGTGCATTAGCGCCGAGAGGGTGATTGCCTGTTCGTCGTCTTCGAGGAAGGTGTAGATGCTCTCGCGCCAGACGCAGCCGAGCAATTCGTCGTACTGGTAGGCAGAACCGTCCAGTTGCGAGAAATCCGGATGGTCGTAGTTTAGTCCCGCGATTTCGCCGGGGAGAATCAGGTCACATTCGTCGCGCAAGAATGTATCGTCCTCGTAAATTCCCTTGATGTACTCCGTAACCATCGGCGCGGCCTCGGTTCGCTCACCCGGCAGACCGCGGTAGACGAGCGTGTTGAGAATTCGGAGCGGGAGTTTGACGTGGTGGCGCTCCTCCTCGTCCACGTTGACGAAGGTTCGAATCGACTGCTGTGGCAGGTACTCGTCCGGGCCGTCGCCGAGGGGAACGATGTTCCCCGTGGCGATTTCGTCCGCGAACAGTTGGACGATGCTGTTCTCCCACTGCCACTCGTGAATCGGAAGATAGTAGTAGTTCTTGGGGTCGTAACCCTTCGATTCGAGTTTGGTGTCGAATTTCTCCCGAAATTCGCCGAGTTCGCCCTCCACCAGCGATTCGTGGTCGAGTCCGGACACCGCCTCGAAGGTCGATCTGTCGCGTGACACCGCGACCCACGAGAGCGTCACTGGCTGTTTCTGTTCGGGTGCGTAATCGAGGTAGTCGTCGTAGCCGAATCCGAGCCGACCCTTGTTGTAGGTAATCCACGGATGGCCCCTCATCTCACCTTCCAGTTCGGCGTAATCGAGGTCTGTCGGGTCGATTCCCTCGTCATCCTTGGCTTCGATGTGCGCGTCCGCGAGCATCGTGTTTCGATACTCCCGAATCAGGTGCCCCGTCGTCATGTCGGAGACGCCGATGGTGTCCTGTGCGTCAAGCAGGAACTGAACCGGGTCGGTCGCCGGTTCCCAGTCGCCAGTCCCCCGTCGTTCGAGCGACTGGGGTTCGACGTGCATCCAGTCGAACTTTCGCTCTTTTGCTTCGAATCGGTATTCGACACCCTCGGTCAGTCCAAGATGGTAGGCCCCATCTGCGGTTTCCTCGGGGTCAATGAGTTCCTCGTAGCTGAACTCCGCCAGCATCTTCGCCAGCAGATTTCTGCCGACAGTCTGCCAGACCTCCGTCGAGAGGGCGTCTTGTAGTTGTTCGTGGTCGATTCGTCCATCCGTTTCCGTCGTGAGTTCTTGCATCGTTAATCCTCCTGCAATGGTGTCCGCTCGCTCCGCAGTCGTTCGCTGTTCGGTGCTTTTGAGACGAATTGCTCGACCGAGAAATCCTGAAAGACGGTGTCTTCATCCACGGGATACACCTCCTCTCCAGCGATCGATTCGATGATGTGTGCGTTTCGATAACAACCGAGTCCGAGGTCGGGCGTGCCGACGCCGTGGGCGTGCATTCCGGCGTTCTGGACGAACATCCTGCTCTCCGCGTCGAATCCGACTTCGAAGTTGGATTCAACGCGGACTCGCCCCTTCGCGTCTCGGGCGATTCGCTCCTCGACTCCGGCGAGGAACGAGGGCGTCGGGCGGTGGTACCCCGTGCCTAAAATCACGACGTCGCTCTCGTGAGCGAATCGTTCGCCAACCTGCCACTGCTCGCAGATCAGGCGATAGCTATCGCCGACCTGCTCGATGTCCTGTACGTCCGTCATAGCGAGCATGCCGACGTTCGGGTCGTCGCCGCCGACAGACCGCTCGTAGAGCAGGTCGTAGATTTCCTCGCTGGTGTTCTCGTCGATGCCTTTGTACAACAAGCCCTGTTCCGGCAGGAGGTCGTCTTTCGTCTTCTGTTCTAACTCGTGGAAGTACTGGGTGTACTCCGGCGTGAAATGCTGGAGTCCCAGTTTCGAGTACTCCATCGGGAAGAACCCGTCAGACCGAGTGAGCCAATCGAGACGGAACTCCGCCTCCGGTTGATGGCGAAGCAAATCGAGGAATATCTCTGCGGCGCTCTGGCCCGACCCGACGACCGTAATCGAATCGGCGTCCAAACAGCGTTCTCGCCGATTTAGATACGAGGCCGAGTGGAACACGTCTTCGTCGGAATGACCGCGAAGCGGTTCCGGAACGAACGGAACGCTCCCGACACCGACGACGATGTCCTTCGCGCGGTATTCGATTGGCTCACCCATTTCGCCCGTCTCGCCCGCGTTTCCGTTTTCGGGACTGCGTGCGATGACGCGGAATTCGTCCGCCGATTCGTCGTAGGTCACGTTGGTCACGCGCCGACTGAACCGAGTGTTGTCCAACTCCTCGGCAGTCCAACGACAGTATTCGTCGTACTCCCGGCGCGGCACCTGAAACGTCTCGTAGAAGTAAAATTCGTAGAGACGGTCGTGCTGACGCAGGTAGTTCAGATAGCTGTAGTCGCTCGTCGGGTCGGCGAGCGTCACGAGGTCGGCCATAAAGGGCACTTCGAGCGTCGCGTCCTCGATGAGCATCCCGCCGTGCCATTCGAACTCGGGTTTCTGTTCCAAGAACACCGAATTCAAATCGGTGGGAGAAAGCAAGGCAGAGAGGCCGAGATTGAACGGGCCGAGTCCGATTCCGAGAACGTCGTACACGTCTTCACCTTGCCCTTCGCTCGTCTCCGTCTCATTCGTCCCCGTCATCAGCCCAGCACCTCCCGCTCGAATCGCTCGCGCTCACAAATCATCAAGAGGGCGTCCTTTTCCTCCAGTTCGATTTCGCGCTGTGGCTCGAAGCCGCATTTCTCGAAGACGTGAATAACTTTCTCGTTACGGACATCGGGTTCGGTCACCACGCGGTCGGTTTCGTCGTGGCGAAACTGGAAGGCGGTCATCGCCCGAAGCAGCGGCTCTGCGTAACCATGGCCCAAAAATTCGGGCACGCCGATGAGCAGGTGAATCCCTTGATCTGTCGGCTTCGCGTCGTAGTGGTCTGCGAGGTCGTCGTCCACCGCCCAGTAAGACTCCCAGTAGCTCATCGGGACGTGGTCGAGATGGCCGATGTAGGGCGTCATGTGGTCGTCGTCGAGCTTTTCCGCGAGTTTTTCGCGGAACTCGGGAAGCGGGTCGTTCCACTGCCAGTAGGGTAGGACGTGGGGTTCGTTCAGCCAGCGATGGAGGCGACCGAGGTCGCGCTCCATCGCCACGTTGCGGAACGAAACCGTCTTCTCGATGGTCGAATCGTGCGTCTGGAAGTCGTACTCCGACGCCACGATTCCGGCGAGGCCGGTCATTCGTTTTCATCCTCCGTGGCCGTCACGATGGGGTTCGGAACCTCGGTATAGACCGACTGGTTTTCGAGCGTTCCGGTCAGTTCGTCCATGCCGCGGAACCGCGTCAGTAGGTTCGCCTTGCAGGCCAACCGTTCCTGTGTGAGCAGACTCGACAGCAAGGACGATTCCTCGTGGTCGTGTTCGGTCAGGGATTCGAGTTCCTCGCGCAGAATCGACAGCAGGCGAGACTCGTCCACGAGTTCCGCCGTGCCAAAGGCGTTGATCACGCCGAGCACGTTGTTCAGGACGACGTAGTAGCGGATTCGTTCGTCCGCCAACTCGTCCGAGACCAGCGTGTCGGCGCGTTCCGCGACGCCCGGAAGCAGGGCATCGACTTCGTCGTGGCCCGACTCGGTGAAGTAGTAGCCCTGATTGTCTCGGTAGTGGAATCGGCCTGGATAGCCGTCACGGAGCGTCAGAACGCTGTTTTGCTGATGGGCCTCCAAACCGATTCCGTAGTTCAGGTAGAGCCACAGCACCGGCCTGAGCGAGATGGCGAGATACTGGCGGAACCAGTCTTCGCTCACGTCGGCCGTGGGTCTTCCTTCCCTGTCAGCGATTTCCGAGACGACGTTTGCGAGGCGCGAATCGCCACCAAACATGTGGTCTTGACAGAGGCCGACGATTGGCGAGGCACCCTTCGCGTCCTCGCCGCGGAATGGATTTTCGCGCAGGACGACCTCGAATCCGGATTCGGGTGCCGACTTCGTTCCGACATCGACGGTGAGATACGCCGGGTCGCGCACCACGCCGAAATTCGGGAACCGGGTTTCGAGTTCCGACCCGAGTTCGGTGTCCATCAGTTCGGTGATTGCCACGCCGCGTTCCAGTTCCGGGCGTTTGTTCGTCCGCTCCGAGTTGGTGATGTTCACCGCGAGCGATCCTTTCACCATGAACGCCGACTCCGGATTGTAGAGGGTTCGAACCGACGACGTGGGGTAGTACGGCTCGCCGTGCGCGCCGAGGTACTGAAGCCTGCCATCCGCCAGCAGGGATTCGACGTGCGGTTGGGAGAGCAGGTGGTTCGCCTGCCACGGATGTACCGGGATCAGCACGTCGTCGCTTTCCACGTGTTTCTCGCGGAAGGATTCCGAAACCTCGGAATCGTCCCGCAGTTCGCCTTTGACCCATTCGTCGGCACGCCGGTCGCGCGCGGAATCCTGTGCCACGATTTGGGGGTCGGCCCGGAAGTAGTGGAGCGAAAATTCTCCCCGCAGTTCCGGGGCATAGGTGGGGGCGTTTCGTTCCGCGATACCTTCTCGGCTTTTCGGCGTCGGGTGGAGCAGGTGGCCGAAAATCAACGACTGCTCGGCGTCTTTAAATTCGAAGTCGGTGCCGTACAGTCGGTCGCGGTCGTGCGCGCGAGCGCGGACGAACCGCTCGATTCGGGCCTTGCTCGACAGCACGCGGAAGAGCAGTTCGTCGCCGACGTGGTCGCCTCCTCGTGCGAGCGAGAGTTCCTTGACGACGAGACTCGACAGGGTCGCGTAGTCGAGGTCACGCCAGCCCTCACTCGCTTTGAACCGAATCGGGAGGTCGAACAGATGTCTCCCGGTTGGAGAACGATACGACAGCGGCGCTCGAACGCCGATTCCCAGAATCGGGAGTTCGAACTGAATCGTCTCATCGGCCGCTGCGGAGTCGTCGGGAACCACGTCGTACGCGCCGGTTTCCCGGAGATAGCAGTTGAGGAATGCGTGAATCGTCGCAGATTCGGCGGCATCCGCCGATTCGATGCTCGAGTCCAGTTGGGCAGTCTCCGGTGCCGTCATCGTTCCACCTCCGGGAAAACAGCGCGAAGGGAACTGCCGCGTCGTTCGATTGCGTCGAGGATGTCCGCGACATCGGCCAGCGTGGTTTGCGGATTAAGCAGGGTGAACTTCAGCGCGGTAACGCCGTCCACTTCGGTTCGGGCGACCACGGCATCACCCTCTCGCAGCAGTGATTCGCGTATCGCCTCGTTCAGCCAACTCAATCGCTCGTCGTCCATGTCGCTATCAGGACGATAGCGGAACACGACCGCGTTGATGGTCGGTTCGGCGACCAGTTCGAACGACGAATCGGAAACGAGCAGTTCCGCAACCTCCTCCGCGAGGGCAATCGTCTCATCGACCAGCGTCCCGAATCCGTCCCGACCGAGCGCGCGGAAGGAAACGAACGGCTTCAGCGCGTCGAATCGTCGCGTCGTCTGCACTGATTTGGCGACGAGGTTCGGCACGGAGGCGTCCTCCGGATTAAGGTACGAGGCGTTTCGCGCGATGTGTTCGTACTGCGACCCGTCGCGTAGGAGGAACGCGCCACAGCTAATCGGCTGGTAGAACAACTTGTGGAAATCCACCGACAGGGAATCCGCTCGGTCGATACCCGAAAGCAGTTCCCGATGGCGGTCTGACAGCGCCAGCGCGCCGCCGTAGGCCGCATCGACGTGGAACCACAGGTCGTGTTCCTCCGCGCGCTCCGCGAGTTCGGAGAGTGGGTCGATGCTTCCGAAGTCGGTGGTTCCCGCCGTGCCGACGAGCGCGAACGGGAGCAGTTCGCGCTCGTCCAGTTCGGCCAAGGTGCGGTCGAGCGCGTCGGGACACATCTCCCGGTCGTCGTTCGATTCGACGGTGACGACCGCGTTTTCCCCAAGTCCGAGGTGGGCGGCCGCCTGTTCCGCGGTGAAGTGCGCTTCCTCGGAGCAGAGGATTCGCATAGCTTTCGCGCGGTGGGGCAGTCCCGACCGCTGTACGTTGGTGCCGAATCGTTCTTTGGCGAACCGTTCGCGGGCCAGTAGCAGGCCCATGAAGTTCGACTGCGTCCCGCCGGAGGTGAACACGCCGTCGCCGGAATCGCCGTAGCCGAACAGGTCACAGAGTGCTTCTACCATCCGCGTTTCGAGGTGTGTCGCCGCCGGACTCTGGTCCCACGAGTCCATGGACTGGTTCGTCGCGGACAGCATCGCCTCCGCGGCGAGTCCGGAAATCATCGGCGGGCAGTGCAGGTGCGCGAGACACTGCGGGTTCGAAACGCCGACCGAATTTCGGAGAACGGATTCGGCCGATTCGAGGGCCGACTCCAACCCCTCGCCAGAGTCCGGAATCATCTCCACCTCGGCGATCTCCTCGCGGAGCGATTCCGGACTGGCACCAGAGTACGGGTCTGCGTTTTCCACGAACGCATCGAGAACCGCGTTCGTCGTCTGCTCCATCGTCGTTCGATACGCCTCTGCGCCCTTCTCGCCGCCCAAAAACAGGGATTCTTCGGGCGTCGCGGCGTCCGCAGAATCCTCTCCGTCCGCGAAATCGGCTGATTCCGCGGACGGTTTCGCCGAAGACGCGAGACGCTCTTCGGGTGATTTGTTCATTTGGCGGTCACCTCCCGGCGAACCGCGGTGCCGACCGCGTCGTAAAATCGCTCGGCGATGGCGTCCACGTCGTCCTTCGTGACGATGAGCGGCGGCAGGAATCGAACCGTACTGCTGTCGCGGCCGCCCAGTTCCACGATGAGGCCGCGGTCGAAACATTCGTCACGGATTTCGGAGGCGAGGTCGGAATGTGTCGGATAATGTCCGAGGTCGTCCGTCTCTGCGGCGATATCGACGATTTCTGCGCCGAGCATCAAACCCCGCCCGCGAACGTCGCCGACGCAGTCGAACGTTGCTTGAGTGTCTTCGAGGTGACTCCTGAGTCTGTCGCCCATTTTCTCGGCGTGGGAGTCGAGGTCGTTTTCGAGGACGTGCTCGATGGTCGCCTGTCCCGCCGCCATCGCCAGTTGGTCGCCGCGGAAGGTTCCAGCGTGGGCACCCGGTTCCCACACGTCTAACTCCTCTTTGTAGACGACGACCGAAAGCGGGAGGCCGCCGCCGACCGCTTTCGAGAGCGTTATCACGTCGGGTACGATGTCGGCGTGCTCGAAGGCGTACAGTTCGCCCGTGCGGCCGAGTCCGGTCTGGATTTCGTCCACGACGAGCGGGATGTCGCGTTCTTGGGTCATCCGCCGGATTTCCCGCGTCCAGTCGTCGGGGGCGGGAATCGCGCCGCCCTCGCCCTGCACGAGTTCGAGCACCATTCCTGCCGGGGAGACGACGCCGCTTTCCGGATCCGAAAGGACGTGTTCAACGTATCGACTCGCGGTTTCGTGGCCGGATTCGCCGCCGATACCGAACGGACAGCGATACTCCGAGGGATACGGGAGATGATGCACGTCGGGCATCGTTCCCGGAACGGATTCTTTCGGGTCGGTGTTGCCCATCAGTCCGAGTGCGCCGTGGGTCATCCCGTGATAGCCGCCCTGAAACGCGAGTACGGAGCGATTTCCGGTGGCTGTTTTGACGAGTTTCAGCGCCGCTTCGATGGCGTCGGTTCCGGCGGGGCTACAGAACTGTACCCGCGCTGACTCCGAAAACTCGTCGGGAAGGCTGTCGAACAGCGTGTCCACGAACCGCTCTTTCGTCGGCGTCGTGATGTCGAGCGTGTGCAGTGGTCGCTCTGCGTCCAGCACGTCCTCGATGGTCTGCACCACGACGGGGTGGTTGTGGCCGAGCGCGAGCGTTCCTGCCCCCGCCAGACAGTCGTAGTAGACGTTTCCATCCGCGTCCTCGACTTCGACGCCGTTCGCTCGCTCGATGGCAATCGGAAGGTGACGGGGGTACGTTCGCGCGTTCGATTCCCGGCGCGCTTGCTGGGACAGCAAGCGCGCATTTTCGCTTTCGCTCCCGGTCATCGAATCCCTCCGGCCGAATCGAGCAGGAGAGATGACGCTATTCGTCCATTTCGTGGCGTACATCGACGCATTACAGATTTTAGGCTCGCCTAAACCCATGTAAAACCTGCGATTTTTAGGCCAGCCTAAAGGGACATATTTCTAGATATTCTAGTGGGCATAAATAATCGTTAGACGGAACAAGCTGAAAGTATCGAACCGTGCGACCCCAACCAGAAGAGAGCTATTCAACAAAGCGTTCGGTCAGCTGTTACTGTCTTGCTACGGTTGGGAAACTCGGGTCATCGAGCGTGGTCAAAAGGGAGGTGAGGGCTAGTCAAAAAGACCGTCTATCTTCGAATGTCCCCAGTAACGAACGGTGCCACACCGGTTTTCGTACGCGATGAGGCCAATATCTTCCAACAGCGGGAGGTGGACGTGGTGGAGTTGGATGGACATTGATTCACGGTTAGGTTCGATTTCCGCCTCCGACGCGTTCGCTTCCAGTTCCACAAGCGTGTCAACGAGTTCATCCAGCGTCGTAACGTTGGAACCGTTCGAGAGGACGCGGCAGATAGTTTCCCGCCGTTGATTCTGCAGAACCCGTGCGATAGTTTCGGACGACAATTTCGGCTCGTATGCTTCTTCGGGGTGATTCCGCACAGTTTCAATATTGTCGAGTCGTTTCTCGGAATCGCTCATTACCCGAAGAAACAAGTCTCGGGCTACGAGTCCTCTGCCTCACTATTGAGGTATCATCGTCAAGGCCGAATGCGGGACGGGTCAGTCTACCTCATCGTGGTTGCTGAACAGGAGAGTGAACACCTTCTGCTGTGCAGTCTGCAAGTGTTGATGAAACGTCGGCGAAGAAATGTCGAGCGTTTCGGCAAGTTCCGTACCTGTACTTGCCCGGGGATAGTCGAAGTATCCTGCAAGATATGCAGACAGTAGTATCTCAAACTGTCGTGCAGTCAACATCGTCTCTAACTCGTCATGGAGGTCAGGTTCTGGGTGGAGTGGGTGCTCCCGATTTCGTTTCGCGAGAAGTGCGGCGCTCGGATGCACAGCCTGAACCGCTTCGACGAACGGACGAATTTCGGTGTTCGCTGGAACTTCAGCGATAAGCGTTCCCTCGCCCCGAGTAATTGATCCACTGCGGACGTACGCACCGCGTTCGATGAGGGCTTGCGCGGTGGTTTTCGTTCCCCGAATCTTCATTTCGAACGTGGTATCGATGTCTCCGCTCTGTATCTGCCGAACATATTCGATGCTGGGCGACGCTTTTGCTCGCTCGATAACGTCTTTCGGTGCCACTCCAGAACTCGTCACGTAGAATATGTAGGTATCGTTCGATGCTGGTACCACACCATTGAGCGTGAAGGAACATTCAAGCTCCGCAGATGTGGTGACAAAAAAGGAATCAGTTCCGGAGAGTGAGAATTCGAGTTCAAGGATACGGTCGCTGTAGAGAAGCTGTTTGCTTTCTGCGGCGTTTATCGCGTGACCGATCATCTCGCCCAGTTCGGCGAATACGGCCTGTTCACGCTCCCCGATGACCGTTGGTCGAGCCGCGTACACGACCAAAACACCATACATAGTTTCCCCGTGTCCAAACGGAATATAGGCGGCAGAACGATAGTTTCGTTCCCACGCCGCCGTTTTTATCGATGCCGGAAACGCCGGGTCAGTCTGAACGTCTTCGATGACTTGAACAGTGCCGGTTCGTATCGCTGTCGCTGCGGCACCGGATTCTGTTTCGGTGCTTTCTTTGGCGACGGTTTCGAGATACGTTTCGTCGATTCCGGCCGCGGTTTGGACGGAGAGTCCCTGTTCCGCCGCGGACAAGGTTCCGACGAGCGCCCCGTGGTAGACGTTCGACGCTGCGAATCTCTCACACACCGTCTGCTCGATCTCCTCGCGGGTCGGGGATGCAACCAAGGCTTGATTGATGTCTCTGACGATGGCATTGATTCGGTTTAAGGTCGTCAACTCGTCACGCTGGCGAGCAATCGCGCGTTCGCGCTCTGCTCTCGTCAAAGCGGCCTCGGTGTTTGCGGCCAGCACTCGTACCAAGTCGAAATCGATTTGGTCGAAATCACGAACCGACTCCGACGACGTAATGAACACACCGTATTCACCGATCGGGACGATGATACTGCTTCGAATCGGCGTATCTCGGGCCGCCCCTTCCTCTGTCGCTTGCACGTCGGGGATGACGGACGGTTCGCCCGCCTCGAAAGCATCCCAGACGAACGGGTCTTCGGGCGTGAACGTCGGAACCGACCCTCCGAGTGCGCTGGCGACCTTGTCTGTCGTTGCGACGGGTTCGAGTGATTCGCCATCCGCCGATTCGAAATGAATTCCGCTAATCGGGAAATCGAGAACCTCGGCCGCAGTCGTCACCGCGTGAGTGCAAATCATCTGAGATGATGCAGTCTCGGACATTCGCTGTGTCGTCTCGTGTAACGCATTGAGCGCATCTTCACGGTGCTTCCTCTCACTGATGTCGCGAAAGATACCTTGAATGACCGGTCGGCCGCGTAACTCAGTCGTCTTTGAGTTTATTGTGACAGGAATCCGGTTTCCGTTCGCGGTCATCACCGTCAGCTCCTGATTCTCTCTGAACAGACCACCACGTTTCTGATGTCCCTGGAATAGCTGCTCGTAACGCTCGGCTTCCTCGGATGGGTGTAACTCCGTCTGATGCATTCCTTCAATCTCGTCTACCGGTCGTTCAAGCAATTCAGCCGCCGCTTGGTTAGTCTCCTGTATTACACCAGTTTTCGCATCGGCTACAAAAATGGCGTCCGGCGCGGTTTCGACGAGCGTTCGATACTTTTCGGTTGCCGCTTCGAGTTCGTTTTGTCGTTGTTGCTGTTCGGAAACGTCCCGGAGTCTCACCGTGAACAAGCATTGTCCGCGATAGGTGTGTTCACGAAGACAAAGGGAGAGTAAAAGTTCGTCACCACTTCGGTGTCGTCCGACTCGCTCGATGTTCGTGCATTTGTTCGTCGATTCTAGGTCGTCCGTATACTGGTAGAAGTCGGAGACTTCGGAATCTCGTTCCGGAAAAAGCATATGTATCGAGTTCCCGAGAAGGTCGTCTACACTGTATCCGAAGAGAGACGCCACTGCTTCGTTCGCAAAGACGATGGTCGCGTCCTCGGCTATCGTGATTAACCCGTCGAGCGAATCCTTGACAATACTTTTGAAAAAAGCGGCTTCTTCGGCCGATTCCATGCTTCTGAGTGAACTGGTAGTCGCATCGTCCGGCGGAGAAGGTTCGGACATGGTTGTGAGATACAGGAGAAGAATCAAAAATAGACTTTCGCTAATGCAGATTGGTATGTGTTACTTCTGTGAATGTTTGGAGCATGTGGGGTAGCGTCAGTCGGACGATACCCGCCCCAGGACGGTTTCAGCGAGCGTCGGCACGAACGTTCCAACGTCCGTAACCATCCCGATAGCCTGTGCGCTCCCACGGTCGAGCAGTTGGGTGACCGTCGCGGGATTGATGTCCACGCAGACGACGCGCGTAGTGGACGGCAGGCAGTTGCCCACCGCGACCGAATGGAGAAGCGTCGAGAGCATCAACACGAGGTCAGCCTCGTGGGCCTGTTCCCGGATGGCGTTCTGTGCTTTCACCGCGTCCGTGATGGTGTCCGGCAGTGGGCCATCGTCACGAATCGACCCCGCGAGGACGTATGGCACGTCGTTTTCCACGCATTCGTACATCACACCCTCTTCGATGAGTCCCTCTTCGACCGCTTCCGCGATACCGCCCGCCCGGATTACCTCGCTGATGGTGTAGATGTGGTGTTTGTGTCCCTTTCGCGGGTGTTCCAGCGTCTCGATGTTCATCCCCAGCGAAGTGCCGTACCGACCGCGTTCGATGTCGTGAACCGCGAACCCGTTGCCCGCGCTGAGCATGTCGATGTAGCCCTCGCGGATGAGGCGCGCGAGGTCGTCGCCCGCGCCGGAGTGGATGAGCGCCGGGCCGACCACGGCGAGCACTTTTCCACCTTCTTCTTTCGTCTCCACGATGGTTTCCCCGATTTCGCGGATGAGCGATTCGGAGGGCCGTTCGCTCGACACGCCACCCTGCATGAATCCGAACGGGCCGCCACCACCGCGGGGTCGTTCCGGCGGGTCAACGCGCACGCCGGATTCGTCCGTCACGACGAGGTCACCTTCCTCGATTGCGTTGAGCACCTTCGTCGTGGCCCGTGACTCGTCGGGGTCGATGACGATTGCACAGTCCATCTCGATGTTCTCGACCGGAATCCACTCCCCGTCGTACCGAACCTGCGTCGGATGGTTCGTCGTTGAGTAAAAGCCGTGCGGGACGACTTGATTTTCCGGGGCCGGTTTCAGTTCTGCGTCGGAGGGATTCGGCACGTGCGCGCCGTTCTGGTGCAGTTCGTGCAGAATCGCGCGAACCGTCTCCTCGTCCTCCGCCGAGACGGACATCCTTGCGTAGGACTCCTCGTCTTTGTGCTTGCCGACGCGAAACTCCTCGACTTCGAACTCCCCGTCCAAATCCATCACCACGCCGAAACATTGCTGCATCATGCCGGAGTCGATGATGTGGCCTTCCAACTCCACCGTGCGAGAGCGAACCATATTCGAGTGGATGTGGGTAATCGGTATCAGCGTTGTGTCGATAAAGTCCCGCTTAACACGGGGTTTTTGTTGCTCTTCCCAAACAATTAATATTCGGGTCGGAATACTGTAAAATGATAGTTCAATGGAACGTGCAACAGTTCTTTTCGGTACTCACTTCAACGGCCGACTCGGAAACGAAGAGACGGGCGAAACCCCGAAACGCTACTTCGGACTCGTAGATCGGTTGCGTGATACTGTTACTCGGCCGATATTTGTCGGGAGCGGTGACGACATTGCTCCATCGGTTCCCTCGACGATTTTTCGCGGGAAACAGGCAGTAGATATCCTCAATGCTGGCGAACTCGATTGCAACATTTACGGAAATCACGACTTCGACTTCGGTTCCGAAACGCTCGTCGAGCGCGTCGCCGAAAGCACGTTTCCGTGGGTCGCGGCGAACGTCATCGACACTCAAACGGACGACGTGCTGGGGCGAGAAGACGGCGCACGGCGGTACGTTTCGTTCCCAGCTGGAGAGTACACACTCGGTATCACCGGCATCGCGGACGGGGACACTGCCGACACCTCTTCTCCCGGTGAGCAAACGGAGATACTGCCCCCTGCAGAAGCGGTCAAAACTATCGTTCCCGAGATGCGCGAACGTGGGATCGACATCGTCGTTGTGCTCTCACAGTTGATGAACGACGAACCGGAGCGATTCGCCAGCCAGATAGACGATGTCGATCTGCTCGTTGGGTTCAATCACACCGTCTCGCCACCTCGGACGGTCGATAATACGGTAGTCGCTTGTGTGGGTGACCTCTACGAATCCGTGAGCGAACTCGAACTTCGTATCGACGAAGACGGTCTCGTCGGATACGAGTACGACCTTCACGCTGTTGCCGACGCGGAACCGGAACTGGACAGCACAGTCGGTGAAATCGCACAATCCTATAAAGAGCGACTGAGCGCTCGACTCGAAACGACGGTCGGAGAGACCACGGCAGAACTCGACACTCGATTCGAAACGATTCGGCGGGGCGAGTCCGGCGTGTGCAACCTCATTGTTGACATCATGCGCGAGACAGCAAACACCGACATCGCCCTGCTCCCGGCCGGTGGCATCCGAACAGATACGGTTCACCCATCCGGAAACATTACCAAAGGACAAATCGTCGAGATGCTTCCGTTTTTGAATACGAGGGTCGAAATCGAAGTGAGCGGAGAACAACTCCGTTCCGCGCTGGAAAACGGGGTCAGTATGGTCGAGGATACCGATGGACGGTTTCCGCAGGTGAGTGGAATGGCGTACAGTTACACCACAACAAAAGCGCCGTTCGACCGGATTCAGACCGTGATTGTGGATGGAAAACGGATAGAAAACGACCAGACGTACTCTGTTGCGACCAGCGATTTCACCGCGGATGGCGGAAACGGCTACGAGACGTTCGCAGAGGCGACTTACTGTTCGACGGTGGAAGAGCCGCCGCTGTTGTCCGAACTTGTAATCGATAGCATTCGAGAACGGGAAACTGTCGAACCGACGACGGACGGTCGAATTACGAGGGAAGAGTAAGCGCTTTCGGGCGAGATATTGGAGGCGTTACGCAGTTTCTGCGAGGTTCTGTAACGTCTGTTCTAAGACGTCTATCGCCTCGTCTATCTCATCTTCGGTCACGACGACCGGTGGTTTGATGACGATAGAGTTCCCTCCGAAATCGCCCGACAGCCGGAACAAGATTCCCTGTTCACGGCACGAGTCGAACACACGTTGGGCGAGTTCGCTGTCGGGTTCCCCATTGGGGAAGACGATGTCGAGTCCCGCAATGAGACCGAAACTCCGGACGTCGCTGACACAGTCGAAACGTTTCAGTTTCTGAAGCCGGTCGCGGAGATATCGGCTCTTCTTTCGAATACTATCGCTGTAACCCGGTTCGGTGAGTATTTCGAGCACTTCGAGTGCAGTCGCACACGAAACCGGGTGTGCACCGTAGGTGAACTCGTGTTCGCCGTACTCTACTACGTCGTACTCTTCCTTACAGAGGACACCTCCGAGAGGGAATCCCGCCGACAGCCCTTTTGCCACAGTCATGATATCCGGTGTCACTCCGTAGTAATCCGCGGCGAACATATCCTCTAACCAGCCGAATCCCGTCTGCACCTCATCGAAGATAAGCGCGATGTCGTTGTCATCACAAATTTGTCGAATCTCTTCGAGATACTCCTGTGGAAACCCGATAACGCCCGCATTAACGTCGATGGGTGTCAACAACACGGCGGCAATATCGTCGTCGTTTTCGGCCAACTTCCGGAACGGGCGAGCACTTGGTTCGTCCATCTCGTACGGCGGCTCAAAATGGACAAACGGCTCTTGGCCACCGATGAAATCCCGTCCGAAATATTTCCCGCTCGCTCGCATCGTCTCAAGCGTTTCACCAAAGAAACTTCCGTACGTTGTTGCTATTTTATATTTCCCGTGGCGCTTTCGTGCCATTTTGATGGCACATTCGTTGGCTAAACTACCACCAGTCATCTTCAGATTCACTTTTTCGAGACCGGCCGGTGCTACGTCCACCAACTTCTTTGCGAGCATAAGCGTCGTCTCGTCGAGATAGCGTGAGGAGGTGTATTGGAGCGTTTGTATTTGCTCGACGGCCGCGGAGATGATCTGGGGATGGCTATGACCGAAGTTGAGATTAAGTGTTTGAGAAGCAAAATCAAGATACTCGTTTCCGTCTACGTCAACGATAGATACTCCGTTTCCAGAGGCGAACGGTTGTTGATCCGGCTGAAAGTTCTGGCATAGTCGTTCCCGGCATTGGTCTAGCGACGGAGATTGCATCCGCGGATCATGACTGTTCATAGCAATGCCACACACTCAATATACTAAATAATTACGGTTATTTTTATATTTATATTAGTACACAAATCGATTATAGCATACTAAAGTGAGCATCATTTTACACAGCACCAGTTAGAATACGAGAAAATAATAATGGTAGATAATAAATCCAGTATCGTTCCAACTCATTTTAAATATATTTATAATTTATGTATTTGAAAATATGTGCTATGAATCTACGTTCATCGCTATGTCTTTCATCGATCGCAGTTTAAATATGGTACTTCCAAAACAAAAATGAATAGACGTTCTTACAGTGGAAAAGTATAAGCCGGGGCGCAATGATGTGCGAGCATGCAAGCAGTTGTACTCGCCGCTGGCAAAGGGACACGAATGCGTCCCCTGACCGACAATCGTCCCAAAGGGCTGGTAGCAGTCGATGGAAAGCCGATTCTGACCCACTGTTTCGACGTACTCATCGATGCGGGAGCAACTGAACTCATCGTCGTTGCTGGCTACTGTGGCGAGAAAATCGTTGAACATTACGGAGACTCGTACGATGGTATGCCAGTGAAGTATGCGTGGCAAAACGAGCAACTGGGCCTCGCTCACGCGCTCTTGATGGCCGAGCCAGTCGTAAAAGGCGATTTCATGTTGATGGACGGGGACAACATTGTTGAAGGGGACAATCTCGATGAACTAGTCGAACAACAGCTCTCCGGAACAATTTCGGGCGGATTGCTCCTTGAAGAGGTGTCCCGAGAACAAGCGAAAGGAGAGGGAGTCTGTCGAGTTGACGATGGCACGGTTACCGAGATTATCGAGAAGCCGGACGACCCACCATCCACGCTCGTCGTGGCCGGATTCCACACCTTTGACGAACGGATTTTTGACGCCTGCCGACTGGTACAACCGTCCGACCGAGGCGAGTACGAGATGAGCGACGGTATCGAGATGCTCATCAAAGGTCAACACAACATCGCCGCACTCTCTATCGATGGCTGGCGTATGAACATTAACTCGCCAGAAGATATCGAAAAAGCAGAACAGCGACTCTAATCAGCGCTTTTTTCAGTTAGTTTCAGTCTTCCGACGCGTGTGCGTGACCTTTACCCTCTATCTCGGTAATCGCTGGAAGCTGACGGAGGCTTGGACGCACGAGGAAAAATCCGACGACAGCTAAGAGTCCAAACGCCGCGACGACCATAGCGACGACGCTCCCCCAGACGCTCGCAATGGCACCACCAGCGAGTGCGCCAACGGGTCCTGCGGCCGCCGAGACACCACTCGTCACGGACATCGCTCGTCCGATGAGTTCATCGGGTACAATGGTTTGGACTGTCGCGTGGACGAGAACGTTGAAAATTCCAACGGGAACCCACGCGAGCATGAACAGTCCGATCGTTCCATACTTCCACGGAGAGAAAATCGACCCAAGCCAGAAGACGAATCCAAAAAAGAAAACGAAGATACAGACGCGACCGAACTCTCGGTTTTCGAGTTTCGGTGCGACTAGCGACCCGAGAAGTGTTCCCGCGGCGAGTGCGCCGAGCATGGCACCGTACATCTCGGGGCCACCCTGCTGGTCGGAAAACGATGGCAGAACCGCTGTCGATATCTGAAGCGCGAAGTTTGCAATCGCCGCAGTGGTGATGATGCTGAACACGACCGAACCACGGACGTATGCAAAGCCCTCGGAGAGGTCGCTCCAGTACTGAGAGATACTAGATTCGTCCGTGTCTTCGTTCTCGGCCTCCGTTGAGGGATAGTTCACAGATGCAAAGAGAAGAGCAGCAAAAACGAACGTAATCGAGTCGAGAACGTAGAGTGACACCGCCCCTACGACGGCAATGAGGATACCGCCGATTGCGTTAAACGCCGCGTCGACACCGTTGTAGGCGAACGAAAACGCCGAATTGGCCCGAACAATATTTCCGTCTTCGACGATACGCGGCAGTGCCGCGTTTTGTGCGGGATAGACAAACTGATTGAGCATCGAAAGTATCGGAATCAGCACTAGGACTAATACAACGGTCAACTGTCCGGTGGCCGCCGCAAGTGGTATAATAAGCACGCAAACAGCCTGAATCATTTGAATCACGACGAGCGAACGCCGCAACGGCCAGCGGTCGACGAACGGGCCAGTGAGAAACTGTAACGCCCCCGGTAGCAGGGTAAGAAATCCTGCGACGCCAGTGAGAAACGGGGAACCGCCCAACTCGTGAACGAGCCACAGTGCGGCAATGAGATAGAGACTGTCCCCCACGTTAGTTACTAATCGTCCTAAAAAGAGCCGAACAAAATTTTGATTTTTTCGTAAACTCGCCATTCTTTGATAGTGCTTGTTTCGGATAGATATGATAAAATGGTTCCGATACATATAATAAAATATAAAGATAAATATGGTTTAAATCATAGAAACCATCGCCGTGAGCCGGTGAAACAGTTATACAAGATGGTTGCCGAGTCGTTGTCATTTCATAAAGAAAATTTCCTATCCTGTCTTAATTTAACTCCCAAAAGTAATAAGGCCTCTTCAAATGTTGTGTAATTTATGCGAATATATACCACTGTCAGCGGGGAGTTCGCGGATTTAGCAGAAGAAATCGCGGTAGAGCGCGGTGGACAAGTCATCAATGACCTCACATCACTCGCCGACGAACCAGTCGTTTGGGTAGACCATCCATCGAACATCGACAGTTCCGGTCTTCTCCGACTGCAGAAGCGATCGCTGGATAAAGGGCCAGAAAATGGGCAGTTCAGCGTTATTACGGGATACACTCCAAAGATGGCACGACGGCTGTACGAGCGGGAAACGAATCACGAGTCGGGCGAACACGCAGTACTCGTCCAACACCCCCATACGTCGCTCACGGCCGAGCGTTTCGACACCGACGAGGACGCGACAGTACTCCTTGGAAACGATGCAACCGTCAAAAATCTCCGGGAGATACAACAGGATGGACTAACGTCCTTGGCCGTCCAAACTCACGGGTGGCCGATTCATTTGAATCTCGCTGACGGATTCGTCTGTGGGTATCCGACGACACAAAACGTTGCCGACTACGACGAACCACAACCGTACTGCGTGCAGGACGGAGAGATAGACTGTCCATTCGATGAGGAGATCATCGCCGCGGAAGAGCTGACCCCGGAACACGTTTTTCTCGTCTCGTGTGCGTCGATGATTGACAATGGGTGGTCTGGACTCCCTGTTCACGTCGGAATGGGGCTACTAAACGGTGCAACCTCCCTCATCGGTTCGTACAGGCCCGGTGCGTCACTCCCCCACGAGCCGATTCTCCACTACGTTCTGCTTCGAGCGGGCTACACGCTCTCCGAACGGTGCTATCTCCTGAATCAGCACTCACACGTAAACGATGTTATGGCGTATCCTTACGTCCCCTTCGGACATCCGGATGCGAGCGTTGCGGGCAGTGGGCCGAGCGAAACGGTCGAGGTGGATGCCGACGACGAGGGAGTTGTCCTCTCTGCCGATCCACAGGGCGCATTTCTCGTGGATACGTCAATACCACTCGACGTTTTCGACGAACCGATTGACCGTGCGTACGTTCGAAATCTCGACGACGACCCGCAGAAAGTACGGTATTACATGACTTTTCGGGAGGGCGACGAGCTACGAGTCGTCCTCTACTCCGGAGGGCGAATGCACTCCCCGTTCGAAGTTCGCGTTAGTCCGACACCAATAGACCAGCGCAAGCGGGAACGGTATCTCGATTCGTATCACAACGCCGAAGACAACCGGAACTTGGGAATACTCAGTTCGAAAGCCGAGCGCCAGACCGACAATCTTCGCCAACTCGTTCGCAACTTGCCGGAGAAAGTGTCGTCAGAAAAGTACGACCCCAACGTTTACCACGAGGTTCGAGAGCAGATTGACGAGATAGATGGGACTGCAAAGGCAATCGGCCACGAACTCACCTCGGTCGCAAACAAAGGGGAATACTTCCAGAACTACTACCGAACGCGAGCGATAGATGACGACGTGTTCGCGGCCGACGTGGATTGTTTTTCGTGCGGACGCGAGACGCTCATCAAACAGATTTCGGACGGCGACGAGACGTACCGCGCGATGGGAGTCTGTTCCCATTGTGGACACGTTTACGACGTACCGACGGCGGACGGCGAACGGTGTCCACCACACCCAACGGTTTCGGGAGACTTCACATGCACGGACGAGCAAGTGCGCGAACTCGAAGTTTCGTTCGAAAACCCAACCGAATACGAACTGGATGCCATGATAACTCTGTCACTTCGTCACGAAGGAAACACGACGGCGGACGACGAACACCTATTCGACCCACCCGCAGTCCAGGCGACCATTCCAATTGGTGAGTCGATTACGGCAAGTTTTTCGCTCGACACCGCGAGGATAGCAGATAACCAACATTACCTGCTCGCTCGCGTGGTTGCGAACAATGCAGTGTACTCTGGAAATGCTGTTTTGCTAGTTGGGGAGAAAACAGGGTTCCTACAGCCGTGGCACCGGTAAGATACGCAAACAGACCGAAGCTGGTGATAGAAATCCGGGCTCAAAGTAAATGTAATTAAATTCTATAGTAATGTATTCAAGTATTTTGTGTGGTTTATACTATTTATTTTCCCAAATGATTTATCTGTTATTGGGTTGTATAGTGATACGCCAATGATGAGATTGGTTCCAACGGAGGTGATAGCATGTCGTCAGCTCTCCCACTCATACCGTCATCATCATCCACAAGCTGTCGGCGTTGATGATAGGTGACCAAACGGAACGAACCAGAGGATAGACATCTCAACAAACGTTTTCGTCTCGTGGTCGTTGTCGATAGTTCTGTGTGAAGATGCGGTAGCGGAGTCTGTATGAAAAAATAGGAATTCGTCTATGGTTCGAGCAGAACCTTCGTCACACCCTCTTCGCGGTTGTCGAACCGCTCGTACATCTCGGGTGCTTCGTCGAGTCCCACGCGGTGTGAGACGACAAAACTCGGGTCTGCACGCCCTTCGATTATCAGGTCACGAAGTTCGCGGTTGTACGATTTGACGTTGCACTGTCCAGTGCCGACTTTCAGTCCTTTCTCGAAGAACTTCCCGAAATCGATACCGAGGCGGCCCTGTGCAGCCATCTCGTCCGGCGCACCGGGGTCGGATGGCACGTATAGACCGGGCACGCCTAACTGTCCGGTCGGTCGAACGGTCTGAATCAGTTGGTTGAGCACTACGGCCGGATTCTCCCGCGCCGGGTCGTAGGCGTCGTCGCTCACGTCGGTTTCCGGGTCGATGGCTTGGTAGCCCACCGCGTCAACGCCCTTGTCCACGCCGCCGCCGTGGGCGTCCTTGATTTGTTCGACCGGGTCACTCTCCTCGAAGTTGATGGCCTTCGCGTCACAGTGCTGTTCCGCGAGTTCCAACCTGCTTGGCACCCTATCGACCACGTAGATTTCCGAGGCTCCCTTGATTTTCGCGCTGTAGGCGGCCATCAGGCCAACCGGTCCCGCGCCGAAGATTGCGACCGATTCGCCGGGTTGGAGGTTCGCCAGTTCAGTCCCGTGCCAACCCGTCGGGAAGATGTCCGCGAGCAAGGCAAACGAATCTTCGTGTTCGTCTCCTTCCGGCAGTTTCAGCGCGTTGAAATCCGCAAAGGGGACTCGAAGTCGCTCCGCTTGGCCACCTTTGTACGGCCCCATCGCAACGTATCCGTATGCGCCTCCGGCGAAACCGGGATTCACGTTGGTACAGAAGCCCGTATAGCCGTTTTCGCAGTTCTTACAGAAGCCACAGGCAACGTTGAACGGAAGGACGATTCTATCGCCCTCTTCGAGTGAATCCACGCCGTCACCGACTTCGTCCACAATTCCCATGTTCTCGTGGCCAAAGACGATTCCGGGGTCTGCGTCGGTTCGACCCTCGTACATGTGGAGGTCGGAGCCACAGATTGCTGAAGTTGTAATTTCGATGACCACGTCGTTCGGGTGTTCTATTGCGGGTTCATCGACCGATTCTACTGCTACGTCGTGCGGTCCTTGGTAAACGACCGCGTCCATTGACATTCGTTCCCACCCCTGCAACTACACGGCTACAACAGTGGTGACTATGACGTTTATCGTCGCCAAATGGTAGGTTCCCGAGAATGAGAGAACGGGTCGAAAGTGATATATAGACAATAGCTTTGTACTCGGAAGTACTTCCTCAACAGGGGAAAGATGGGACAAACAGAGGACAACAAGGCTGTCGTTCGCAGATTCATCGAGGAGTTCGTCAACGAGGGTGACGAATCGGTCGCCGACGAACTACTTGCGCCGGAGTACGTCCGCTACGACCCGGATGCGCCGGGTGGCGTACAGGAGGCGGCCGAGTTCAAGGCGATGATTTCGATGCTCCAGCAGGCGTTTCCGGACGGCGAGGTACACGTAGAGGAGATGATTTCGGAAGGTGATTTGGTCGTTTTCCGCGCGAGAGAAAGCGGTACCCACGAAGGGGAGTTCATGGGCCACGAACCGACGGGAGAAACGTTCGAAATCACCGGCCTTGCGATGCATCGCGTCGAGGATGGCGTCATCAAAGAGACGTGGGCGAACTGGGACATGCTCGGAATGCTCCAGCAACTCGGTATCGTCCCGATGCCGGACGAACTGACCGAAATGGGGGAGTAACTGGTTCGGCGCGGCAATCGAAACCAGCGTAGTGGACGAGGTCGGATGGCTTCGTCCTCCTCAGAAAAACCGACGGACTGACCAGTACAGTCCGGTAAGCATGTTTCGAATACCGGAAATCGGAGTAAAGCCCGCATCAGGGTCGTCTGCACGTTCGAACTCGGTGTCGAGTATCCCCCGAGAAACGCGATGTATCTCTCCAGTTGCGGCCCGTCTGCCGTCAGCGTCGGTAACTCGGAGAAGTGTTATTTCGTCAGTCGTTCCGACGACGCGGTAGACACCGGGAGTGCGGGTATCATTCGTTGGACGGTAATGTTCGAGAATTTCGGGCATGAGGTTATCACTGTTGTTGCTGTCGCATATTTCGTGTCGAATCACAACTATTCGGTGTGGTATCATCCCTGACGAAGGCCAGTAACTTGAACACATGGGACGAAGCGTGAACGAATCAAACAGCGTCGAGTTGATAGCTGCAACCGTTTGGCCGCAAAACACTGTTTGCTCCCCGTCGTCACTCGGATGGAATGGGAGAGATACCACGGCGAGGGCTACTGCGGGGAACCGCCGGACTCGCGCTGGCGTTCGCGGGGCGGGACGCGTTCCGAGGTGCCGAAGGAAACATGCAAACGGGCCGTCTCGCCGATGCCGTCGTCTCGACGGCGTCGGCACTCGAATCCACGTTTGCCGAGCTTTCAGGAGGCGAAACGGTCGTCATCACGGGCGAAAACGCCCCCTACCGGACAACGCGCTGGCTCGACATCGACGTGGACGGCGTCACCGTCATCGGCCCGGATATTTCGACGCTCATCAAACCCGAAAACGGGGCGAACGTCGGCGGGTTTCGAATCGGCCACGACGACCACTGCGAGAACGTGACGATTCGCGGCGTGGGCTTCGACGGCAATCCCGAAAACCAGAATCGAAACGCAAAACGATGCCACGGAATCGTCGTGCAGGACGCAAAAAACGTCACCCTGTCCGGTAACTACCTGACGCGAACCCATCCGTACCACGAGCACAACACGGGTGGAAGCGGAATCAGCGTGGAAAGAGACGCCAGAAACGTCCGCGTTCTCGGCAACCGAATCCACGACATCGGCGACAGGGGGATTCAGGTCGGCGGCGCGCAAGTCGTCGTCTCGGGCAACGTCGTCACCGACGGCCTCGACCGGTCGGTTTCCTGTGACGTGTGGCGAGAGTACGACCATACTCAAGCGAGAAACATCGCCATCGTGGGGAACGTACTGGGGGACAACAGCGAAGGGAGTCTGACCGGTATCGGCGGCAACGACCTGCAAGCCGGGGGGTACATCCTCATCTCGAACAACGTCGGGTTCGGCGCTCACAAATCCTTCTGCCACATCGGATTCGACGGCAGGGCGCGAAACGTTCGAATCGACGGCAACGTGAGCGTCAAGGAAGAAGAAACCCGAGCTGACGACTTCGCCGGAATCTCTCTGAACATCGAGCAAGCGAACGCCATCATGGTGGTCAACAACGACCTGTACGATTACGGCGGCGCAGGCGTCAGCGTCGAACGCGGAATCTCGGATTTCGTCGTCGCCGGAAACACCCTCCGAGACACCGGAAGCGACGGGATTCGCATCGTCGGCGCGAACGACGGCGTCGTCGCTCGAAACACCGTTTCCAACGCCGGACGGGCCGGAGTCTTGCTCGACGGTGCGGCGTTCGTCGGTGTCGAACACAACCACATCCGAGGAACGCAACGGTCGGGAATCGTCTCCCGGGGTGGAAATAGAACGCACCACGAGATAGCCGACAATCGCGTTCGAGGGTACGGAAAAGCGGATGGCTACTTCCAAGGAATTTTGCTCCGAACGCGGAAGAACGTGGTTTGCGACAACAGAATCCATCAGAACGGCGGCGGCCTCGCAATCGTAGAGGCGGATGGCGGCGGTGACAACTGCTACAGCGGGAATTGGGCGAACGGAAACGCCTCGTGGAAAATCGAAAGCCCGACTTCGTTCGTCCGCAATCACGTTCCGGCGTTCGACGTGCATCGCGGATTCACGGCGGACGAAGCAGGGAACGTCCGGATTCAGTTCGACAAATCCTACGCTCAACGGCCGAAACTGACCTTCGGCCGAATCGCTGGCGGCGTCGAATCAGTGTCCTACACCGAAACGAACGGCGCGTTCGACGGCGCCAGACTCGTGGTTCGGTCGGCGGGAGAACCAATCGACGTGTTCGTCGAAGCCGTCTAACTCGCCATCGAACTCGTTGGGGGAAATTCTTTTTAACTAACCAATCTAGGAGCTGTCGGGGGGAATGAAAATGAGACAGACACGAAGGCGAGTGCTTCGACTCGTCGGCGCGAGTGGAGTGGCAGTTCTCGGCGGGGTTTCGAGCGCACAAGACACCACCACGACAGAAGGTGGAGACGGTGGCAACGGTGGAGATAGGGAGGCCGCCCGAGCGCGGATCGTCCACGCGATTCCGGGCGCGCCGAACGTGGACGTGTTCGTGGACGGAAACCGCGTGCTACAGGACGTCGCTTACACGGACGTGAGTGACTACCTCGAACTCCAACCCGGCCAGCACACCCTCGCAGTCGCGCCTACCGGCGAAGGACAAGGGAGTGCGATTATCGAACAGCAAGCGACCCTCGAACCCAACAGGGATTACACGGTTGCGGCGGGAGGAACACCAGACAGTCCCGAGGCGTTCTTGTTCATGGACGTGAACGAAATTCCGGCGGGCAACCGAGTTAGCATTCGAGCGGTTCACCTCTCACCGGACGCGCCCGCCGTCGATATTGCAACGAACGGTGACCTGCTCGTCGAGGGACTCGAATACGGCACTGCCAGCGAGTACGTAGACCTTCCCGCCGGGTCGTACACCGTCGAAGTCCGCCCCGCCGGGGAAGACCAAGCAGTTACGACGGCCGACGTAACGCTCGAAGGGGGCACCGTCATCTCCGCGTTCGCCATCGGGTTGGTGGAAACCGACAATCAAGCCCAATCGCTCGAACTCGTGACCGCGGTGGACTCGAACGGCGAAGAAACGACGACCACGGAAACGACGACCCAGACGACAAGCTAAGCGAACGACGAGCAAAACGAGCGACAAGCGAAACAATCGAACCGAGCGGAAAACAGGCGGAAGCGAGCGGCGCTGGTACCGCTCGCACCGACGGCCAGTTTTCGATTCCTTTTGTTGCAGTTCGGCGATTATATCACGTTCAGTTCGTCATTGTACCAGACTCAGTTCATCACGTTCATCGCCGTATTCGTGCCAATCCGAAAACACGAGCGTGAAACCGACATGATTTAAGTACCGGGTCGATGTTGAATGTGTCATGGTAAGCCATGGGGAGTGTCAATCAGAGTCGTTGAAAAACGGGACAGATTCGCAACCTTCGACTGGTGGGGCGGCTCCACCGGTTCACCGATACGGATGCCGACTGAGTTGGCAACTCGGTGACCGCCTCCGACGACTCGACACCGTCACACTCGCCTCGGAACTGGCCGATTCGCGGTCGAAACGAACGCTTTCGGTGTACGACCCAGACGGCGACACGTATCTCGTTCGGCTTCGAACTGCCGTCGGCCGGGAGAAGTACCGCGAGATTCCGAAAGCCGAGTTCGACCCGGTTCTCGATACGCTTTCCCGGGAAGGGCGCTGGAACTTCGTCGCGCAGACGCGACGAAGTTCGAAATAGAAACACACGATTCGAAATAGGAACACGACCCGAAGTAGAAACACGACCGGCACTGATACCGACTGGCGACTGCATCGCTGTGTGATCGGTCGCACTGTTAATCCGTCACACCGACAGCAAATGACTCGTGAGTTACCACTGCTTTCGAGTGTTGATATTCGGTACCGCGAACCCAACAAAATACAACTGAGCCGAAACTCGGGGAAATATCTAACTCTCCTGTGATAACGATTTTATTCATCCTCGCCGATGGTGTGAGTGATGTCTGTTCACAATCTGCACGACTACGACGAAAAACGCGAAACGTTCGATTGGGACGAGATTTTCGCCGACGCGGACTGGGACGCACCGGAGAACTTGAACATCGCACACGAAGTTTGTGACCGACATGCCGACGACCGGGGAAAGGTCGCGCTCTACTACGCCGGGACGAACGGCGAGCGCGAAACGCTCACGTTCTGGGAACTCGCGGAACAGTCGAACCGGTTTGCGAACGTCCTCTCCGACCTCGTGGACTCCGGCGACCGCGTGTTCTCCTACATGCCGCGGATTCCGGAACATTACGTCGCACTCATTGGGACGCTCAAGGCTGGCGGCGTCTGGGGTGGCGTGAACGAACGATTTGGCCCGGACGGAATCGCGTACCGACTGGACGACTGCGACGCGAAAGTCGTCATCACTACGCCGAAAAACCGTGGAACGATCGAAGATGCGCTGGCGGATGCACCCTCGGTCGAACACGTCATCGTCGTTAGCGACGACGTTGTCAAGAACGACTCGACAGCCAGCCAGACGAAGTCCGGCGACGGAACTGGCATCGAGCAGGGGGACGTTAGCTACCACGCCGCGATGGAGGAAGCGAGTCGGGAGTTCGAAACGGCGGAAACAGGCGGTGAGGACAACGCCCTGTTGTACTACACCAGCGGAACGACTGGACTGGCAAAAGGCGTCCTGCACAAACATCGCTGGGTCGCTGGCGTCGCCGCGACCCAGCGATTCGCGGTGGATTTGCAACCCGGCGATGTGTACTGGTCAACCGGTGACCTCGGGTGGCTAACTGGGCCAATCAACACCCTCGGAGCGTGGTTCTGGGGGACGAGCCTGTTCACCTACGAAGGCGAGTTCGACCCGGAAACGTGGGCCGATTTGCTCGCCGAATTTCCCATCTCCGTCCTGTTCAGCGTCCCGACGGCCTACCGGATGCTCCGCGAAAACGAAGCGGTGTTGAAGGGAAAAAATCTCGACCTGCGTCACGCGCTTTCCATCGGCGAACCGCTTTCGGCGGGCGTGGTGGAGTGGGGCGAAGACACCCTCGGTGTCACCATCCACGACACCTACGGCCAGACCGAGACGGGCAATATGATAATCAACAACTACCCAACGATGGAAATCCGGCCGGGAAGCATGGGCAAACCGCTGCCGGGCATCGAGGCCGCCGTGGTTGACCCGGAAACCGGCGAACAGTTAGAACCGGGCGAGACGGGCGAAATCGCCCAGCGAGGAGAGTATCCCTGCTTCTTTGCGGAATACTGGAACAAGCCCGAAAAGACCGCGTCGTGCTTTGTCAATGATTGGTACCTCTCCGGCGATCTGGGCCATCTGGACGAGGACGGCTACTTCTGGTTCGAGGGGCGCGCCGACGACGTTATCATCAGCGCTGGCTACCGAATCGGCCCGTTCGAGGTCGAAAGTTCGCTCGGCGAACACCCCGCCGTCGCCGAATCCGCCGTCGTGCCGAAATCCCACCGAGAGCGCGGCAATATCGTGAAGGCCTACGTCGTCCTGAGCGAGAGCGCGGAAGCGAGTTCCGACCTCGCCGAAGACATCAAAACCCACGTCAAAGAAGAGTTGTCCGCCCACGAATACCCCCGCGAGGTCGAGTTCGTGGACGAACTGCCGAAGACGGTGACCGGGAAGATTCGTCGAACCGAACTGCGCGACCAGACCGAGGACTGAGAATCAACACCGATTACCAAATCTTTGGAACGAGTCGGTACGGCGTTTCCGTGGCGTAGTTGCGATAGTCGTCGCCGAGTTCCTCCCGGAGGGCACGCTCTTCGACGGAAATTCGGTATCCGTAGCCCACGAGTCCGGGCAGCAGGATGATGAGGAAGCTCAGCCAGTTACCCACCGCGATACCAAGACCGACCAGCGACAGCAGTCCGCCCGTATAGGAAGGATGGCGTACCCACCGATACGGCCCGACATCGACCACATCGTCCGTGGAATCGACCGTCACGGTAATCGAGAAATATCGCCCGAGCGTCCACACGGCGTAGCGCCGAATCGCAACCCCGAGCAGGATGGTGACGATTCCGAGCCAGAACACGAGGTATGGATACGGCACGCGAGCAGTTGGAACGAGTTCCATCGCGAGGCTTGCGAACGTGACTCCGACAGCGGTTGCACCCGCAATAGCGCGTTTCGAACCGCGGTCTTGGGTGCCGTCCGATTCCGGATTGTATCGACGCCCGATGAGGTAGTCGGAAGCGACCCAGACAGCGACGGTGGCGAAAAAGACGGACAGATAGGGCTGTTGGAAGGCGACGGGAGAGGGCACGCCGTCGCCTACTCTCTTAAAACTGATATTTCTTCTGGAAGTTCGTGTCGTGGCCGAGTAACTCGACAACCGCAACTCGCCATACCGACGAATCGACCGGAAAATCGAACCGACAACTCAGACTCAGAACGTTTCGTCACGAACTTCGACGCCGACCTGTTCGCGTGCCATATCGAAATTGCTCGTGGACGCGACCGTCCCGAGCGCCGCCTCGTACTGATTCACGGAAAGGACGAACTCGTCGGGCATAACGTCCGGATTGTCGGCAGGTGGGCCGTAGTCCGGCATGGGAAGCAGTGTCCCATCGCCGAGGTCGAGGAGGTCGATTTGGTCGAACGGGGCGTCGTCGTGAAACAGGCGGTATTTCGCCCGTCGGAGGGTGTCACCCGAAGACCTGTCGTTCCACGGGGCGGATGCGGGCGACCACTCGCCGATTCGCTCCACCGTGATGCCGCGGGTCGGATAGGTGAACGAATCCGGTGCACCGTCCGTCTGCCAGTCGCTCGGGTTCGAGTCGAGCACCGCCTGCTTGAGGTCGGTGTTACTCATACCAGTTCGTTCCGTCACCGATAGGAAATAACTATTTGCCGTCGAATTATGTATTTACTTTCAATGCTTTCAGATGCAAGGTTTACCCTGTGGTTCTCGGCCCGTTTCTGTCGCCGGTAGTTTGATGGCCGAATCGGTCGTTGGTTAGTTCTCATTTCCGACCATGCCACCGAACCGACGCCCCATCTACATCGGCACCGACACCGAAGACGCGGTTTGTGAGCGACACGGCGCGATGAAGGAGAAAACGCCGGTCGTCACCTTCGACGAACACATTCACGCGCTCAAGGAACCGGTGTCGGTTCGCAGTTGTCCCGATTGCTGTCTCGAACTCATGCGCGAAAGCGGTGGCCCGACCGCGAGCGAGGAAGACGCCTTCGAAGCCTGCTGGCGGCAGTTAGTCGATGAGGGCTGGCGCAACGGGTTGGAGCGACTGTTCACCGACCTCGGACGCGGCGCGGTCGATGACGGAACGATTTACCTCCACGAAACGGTCGATTCCGCCGCAGTACCAGCGTATCTGCGCGACGCCGACGATTGGAACGTTCGATTGCGGGAAAATTGACGCCACAGTGTCGCTTCGACGTTCCAGTTGGATTTTCAAAACACGATGATACTGTCTCAATCTTGTATACTTTCCAACATTCTAAAGCATATCGCCGTCCATACCGACTAGACAAGGTGTGACAGGATGCGTCGTTCCGACGACTGACGATTGTAGACAGAGCACGTCTAAGCGCCACAGCAGCAAAGCACACTACATTACGCAGGAAGTCGATTCCCATGCCGAACACGCTACGGTTCCTCTCCGCGGTCATCCAGCAACTCCCGGTTCCTGACGCGCAGGTACTGCTATCGACGTTTCTGCTCGTGGTTCTCGTCTTCGTCACGTGGATTCTCTGGAAAGTCGCGCCGCGGTTGAAGCGTCGGATGAATCCCCGTCTGGTAGACGTTCTCTTGCTCACCACGAGCGGACTCGCCGCGGTTTTCATCGGACAGTACACCCTCGCGCTCTGGACGGACGACGCCGCACCCGCCCCGCAAGTCGATGTGTTCTCACAGCTCACCTCGGCGGGCGTTCGACTGGCGATTACCTTCGGCGTCCTCGCGGCGGCCTACGTCGGCGCGGGAATGTTCGTCCGCGTCATCGACCGATTCATCACGCAAAGCGGGCAGATAACCGGCCATCAAGGGGAGGTCATCGCCCGAGTCGGGGAGGTTTGTGTCTACCTTCTCGCCGGACTTCTCTTGTTAGGCGTGTGGCGGGTCGATGTTCGCGCCTTCCTCATCGGGGCCGGATTCCTCGGCATCATCATCGGCTTGGCGGCGAACGAAACCCTGAGTTCGCTGATTGCCGGATTCACGCTCATGTTCTCGCGCCCGTTCGAAATCGGCGACTGGATACGGATTCCAATCGAGGGAAACGAGGACGACGAAGGAATCGTCACGGACATCACGCTGTTTACCACCCGAATCGAGACGTTCTCGGGAGAGTACGTCATCATCCCGAACGACGTGGTCGGCTCTTCTACCATCACGAACTACGGGCGAAAGGGCCGACTTCGACTCGAAGTCGAAGTCGGCATCGACTACTCGACAGACCCCTACCGGGCGATTGAAATCGCCGAGCGAACGATGACGGACGTTACGGCCATCTTGGAAGTTCCACGGCCTCGCGCGATTTTGACGGGGTTCGGCGACTCCGCCATCCTTCTCGAACTCCGATTCTGGATAGACCGACCGAGCAGTCGTCGGAAGTGGCGCGCAATCACCGCGGTCGTCGCCGACGTGAAAACCGCCTACGACCGGGACGGAATCGAGATTCCCTTCCCACAGCGGGCGCTTTCCACGCGCAAAGAGACCGGTTTTCGCGTCGTAGACGGCCGAGAACGACGGGAGACAGAACAAGAACGACGAATCGAGTGAGGGGCGTCAACGAATATAATTATGAAAATAGCATTTTTGGGTGTTTATGATCGATCTAATATTTGCATCTTTCTATGGAATATATCCCTGTGATATGAGATATGCCAAAGAGTATAGATGCTATACTAAGAAAAATCCCAAAAAAAGTACCGCCGAGTTTTATAACGGCTACAATACTAATCATTGACGAAGAAAGTTTATGATATTCTCCTTTATATGAGATGATTAATCCATTGACTTGTACAGAGTGTGGAGTCT
Source organism: Haladaptatus cibarius D43 (assembly GCF_000710615.1). Classification (NCBI taxonomy): domain Archaea; kingdom Methanobacteriati; phylum Methanobacteriota; class Halobacteria; order Halobacteriales; family Haladaptataceae; genus Haladaptatus; species Haladaptatus cibarius. Next base: position 1,389,627 of record NZ_JDTH01000002.1, read on the forward strand.
CATATGATTCCCTGACAATCGCTTTTCGTACGATTTGTCGCTCTGTTTCTTTTGGAACTAACTCGGAACCGCCCTTATTATCAAAGTCGTGAATTTGCAGAGAAAGCGCCGCCAGACGACGTTCACCACTGATCTTTGTCGTAGATAAACGATAATCGTTGTATGTTTCATTTATCTGTATCTCGTATAATCCCACATCACGAATGACAAATCTTGGGAACGATTCTTTTTGCTTTTTGTCAAGCTATTCGACGAATTAGGATCGGAAATCGCTTGCGCAACTATTTTCTGATTTTGATTTGAAAGAGAACTGACCTCTACTATGGATTTTTTTCGCTCAGCCGTTGTAACCATTGTAGTTTCCGAAATGGAAGCGCTATCCGGAGAAATATTTTCGGCATGGTATTCAAGCACTGCTGGTCGTTTATCGATTAAAAGTCCGCTCGTTGCCACACCACCCACGATCAAAATGACTCCAATAAAAATTCGGAAGCCGAAATTATTCACCATGTTTTCCTATCCATAGATGAAAGATATTTATAAGATACGCGGTTCGACAAATGTGTATTTGGTAAGACCGAGAAAATACAATTTTAGCTTTGTATGCGTTTCTCGACGGCGAAACGGAAACCGTCGTGCTACAGACCGACGAACGCGTCGCGGAGCGAGTGGTCGGCCACGACAGCGATAGTGTGCGATTCGAACTTTCGGGTCGAACCTACGAAGCCACAATCGAGCGCGAGGGGAACTAGGCGCTCGAACGGCCATCACATTTTTTCCAGACAGTTGCCGCAGTAGTCGGCGTAGCTGGGATTTTCCGCGTCGCAGGTTCGACACCGAAGCGAGGCTTCGGGGCGATTTACGGTCGTAGGGTCACGACTGGCTTTCGAAGAACCGGGCAGGCTGGGACGAAGCAAGGAGTTCGGCACCGAACCGAACTCGCCGTTCACGGTGCGATTGACAAGGTCGTCGTCACGGAGGGTCATCAACCCTCGCCACAATCCGAGGAACAACAACGTCGGCGCAACGGTGAGCACTCCGGCGACGAGTACTCGAAAGAGCGTCTCGGATTTCATGGTATGTCATAGCAACCCAACCATCTTAATAATTGAAGCGGACAGTCGTAGCAGCCACACGTCGTTTTCGTTACCGATACGACATCACAGAAACCGTCCCGCTATTCGTCCGGATTCGTCACCGGATTCCGCGTCTCACAGTACGGACAGCGGTTTCGGAATCGTTCCAAATTCGTCCCGCAGTATCGACACACGTACCCTCCCTCGGGCGGTTCCGTGGTCGTTGCTGACGAAGACCCATTTCTGGAGAACATACCCGCTCGATACGCGAGAACGCCGCCGATGACGAGGACGCCGACGCCGATACCGACGAGAATCGCGCTGTCGATGCCGGTTCCGCCGAGCGGCCCGCCCCGGTCGCCGAAGAACAGTCGTCGTCCGAGCGAGAAGATCAGCAATAGTACGAAAATGCGGAAAATCCGCCCGCCGCCGAACTTCATCCCTCGCATCGTTCCGTCTCTCCGTTCATACATCATCTCAGGAACGAATCGGTATAAGCACTCGGTGCGCCGACGTCCGCCGAAAACTCACTCGTCACCGAACAGCACAGGTTCGCTGTCGGTGGTTTGTTCGTCAAGGATGAGCGGAACCGGTGGCCCCCAGAGATACCGATGCTGACCGCCGCAGTGCGAACAGTCGTAGGTTGCGATTCCCTCGCCGTCGTCCACGTTCGAGTCCCACTCATCCGGGTCGGTTTCCTCGGTCGCCAGCAGTTCCATCGTCTCTGGACACCGAATCTCGATGTTGTGGTCGCTCTTTCTCTGCGAGTTCTTTTTCGCGTTACTTCGGCTGAAGGGGTTGAGTCGGTTGAGCATGGTTACCGTACGTTCGCGTACACAGCAATGCAGGTATGTGCCGACCGAACACTAATCCGTCGGTGCAGGTCGAGATATGTCACACGAAACGTGACTTCGAAACACAGAGAATATTATCCGTGCTGCGGTTTGAAAATATTGGCGATTCGCCCGACGAATGAGTTCCGCGCTTCCGTCTCCTCCACGATTTCGTACTCGCGCCGGAGCGTATCGTTTTTCGTCAGTCGGAGGACTGACACCCCCTTCTCGGCAACCATCTCGGAGACGTCGTTGCCGACGATTTCCCCCGACGTGGTGACGAGCGTCGCGCGTGCGTTCGCGTCGGCCGCGACGGATTGCAGTTCTCGAACGTCCGCTTCGTCCGGTCGTTCGTGAATTGCGCCGACGACGCGGTCGTCGAGCAGGTCGTCGTGCGCGAAGACGTGAACCGGAACCGACTCCCCCGACCGGTTTTCGACCGTCGTGTCGATTTCCGTTTCGAGCGTTCTCGTTTCCAAAATCTCGACCAGTAGTTGCCGCGCGGTCAACTGCTTTTCCACCCAGTTCGTACCCTCATCGCTGATATAGTAGCGATACAGAATTCGCTCGATGGTTTGGAGTGGTTGGGAAACGAGGAGGCATTCACGACAACGGAGTCGATGCGCGGGTCTTTCGAACGCGGTTTCGCAGTCCTCGCAGATGTGAACCGCTTCGGAATCGAGTTGGGAAAGCGATTCCAGCGTCGTCTCACAGTCGGGGCAGGCCACCCCGTCCTCGCCGACGAACTGCCCGCGCAGTCCGTCGTAGCCACAGTCGGAGTGGATGTATCGTTCGGTTCGAATCGTCTGCGGCGATTCGCACGTCGGACACGCCGTGGTGTACTGCATCCCCTTCGCCTCACAGCGCGGGCAGATGTACTGTTTTTCCTGAAACTCACGGTACAGGAGGTCGCGTTCCGCCAGCGTTTCCAACACGTCGAACGTCTCCCCGTCTCGGTCGTCCAACTGCTGTGTCGCGTCGGGATAGGTGACTTCCCCCGTATCCACGTCCAGCGTCGGTCGAACCTCGTCCAGCGAACCCTCCCAAAGAGCGGTCAACAGCCGTACCGTTCCCGGCGAAGCCATGCTCTCACACGATGGGAAGCGGGTATTTAGTAATGATTCGGCTACTCGTTAGGACGTTTCAATCGTGGGTCGTATTTTGTGGTCGGTCGCGTAAACGGTCTTTCGTGGGGTTTTGTCGGGGTTTCGGTTCGGGCAGACCGCGCTGTCGATTCGTAGGTCGTGGTTACGGACGTTGTGGGGTAGTTCAGGAATCGGCTGAATTACTTCGTAGAGTCTCGATGCTGGTTCGCATTTCTTCGTGGGTTGGTTACGAAACACAACTTCTCCGTTTTCAGGAGATAACAAATCCCGACTCCAAACACTACAACCGCGCCACGCCCTCCCCAACCAACTCCCTCGTTCACATTCGTTCACTCAGTCGCCCCTCGCGCGGGCAAACCTCCGAACGGAGGTTCGCCTCCGCGCGCCACCGCACAAATTCGGATTGTACGAATTTTCACATACTCTCCGGCGCGTGCATTGGGAGGCCTGCGGATTATCCGCAGGCCTCTTGATTACCGCGCGAGGGACGACCAAAACGAGCGAAAGCGAGTGCGGGAGTCGGTTGGGGAGGGCGTGGCGCGGTTGCGGTGGCGGTTTCAGTGGAGTCGGTAATTGCTAACAACGACAAGCGAAAAACAAAGTCCGAAACGACAGAGTTCGAACCGAGAAAACCATGCTCTTGCGATGCGGTTGCAACATGTCTTCACTACATGTTCTCACCCAAACGATGTATCCGATTCCGTAGTTTCTTGCCCCTGCTTACCAAACGACCCGACATGTCACGAGCTGTCGTCGTCGGGGCAGGGATGACGGACTTCGGCCCCCACGACCAACCGATAGAGGAACTGTTCGCGGACGCCGCCTTCGCGTCTATCGACGACGCTTCTGTCTCGTTGGACGAAATCGACGCCTTCTACTTCGGCAACGCGCTGGGTGGCCAAGCCGAATCCGACACACACCTCGCACCGAAACTGGCGACCCACATCGGCCTGCAAGGCATCCCCTGCCAGCGATTCGAGGACGCCTGTGCGACCTCCTCGAACGCGTTCAAACACGCCGTTCAAGCCGTCGAATCTGGAATCCACGACGTTGCACTGGTCGGCGGTGCGGAACGATGTACGCCCGAAACCGGCCTCGGAACCGGCGAGATGACGAAAATCTTTGCCAGCGCGGCCCACCGACAGTACGAGCAACCCGCCGGACTGACTTTCCCCGGCGTGTTCGCACTGCTCACGAAACGCCACATGCACGAGTACGGGACGACCGAGGCGCAACTCGCCGAAGTCGCCGTGAAAAATCATCACCACGGGCAGTTCAATCCCCACGCGCATTTCGGCAAGGATACGACCGTCGAGGCGGTTCTCGACAGCCCAATCGTCGCAGACCCGTTCCACCTCATGGACTGCTGTCCGTTTTCGGACGGCGCGTCCGCGGTGGTCGTCGTCTCCTCCGACCTCGCGGCAAACTTCGCGGGCGAACCGGTTGACGTGACCGGCGTCGGCCACCGCACCGACGCGATTCCGCTGGCGGACAAGACATCGCTTTCCGCGACGCAGTCCGCCCGCGACGCCGCGCGGGAGGCATACGAGCAAGCCGGAATCCGAGCAGAGAACGTCGATTTCGCTGAAGTCCACGATTGTTTCACGGGTGCGGAGGTGCTGGCCATCGAGGCGCTGGGGCTGTTCGAAGACGGGAGAGGCGGAGCGGCAACCGGCGAGGGCCGAACCTACATCGACGGGGAACTCCCAGTGAATCCCAGTGGCGGCCTGAAATCTAAGGGACACCCAATCGGTGCGACCGGAACCGCCCAAATCGTGGAGTTGACGAAACAACTCCGCGGAACCGCCGGTGAGCGGCAAGTCGAGGATGCGAAAACGGGAATCGCGCACAACCTCGGCGGCGACGCCGGAACCACCGTCGTCACCGTCATGGAGGAACGAGTATGACGAGCGAACATTCGGACGACAACAGAAACACGGAAGTCGGCCTGACCTACGCGGAGTGGCGAGAACAGCTCGAATCGGGGAACCTCGTCGGCCTCGAATGTTCCTCGTGTGGCCACGTCACCGCGACCCCAAAGCGGGCGTGTGGCGAGTGCGGCGGCCGGAATCTCGAACTCCACGACCTTCCGGAAACGGGTGCAGTTCACAGCGAAACGACGATTACGGTTCCGCCGGTGGGTGTCGAAGGCCCCTATCAGGTCGCAATCGTGGATTTGGGCGATGCACACCTTCTCGGACGGATCGAGGGGAGCGTCGAAATCGAGGACGAGGTGGCGTTCACCACGACAATCGAAATCGAAGGGATGCCCGCCCCGGTGTTCTCACCGCTCGATTGAGTAGTTTCACCGCTAACAAATAACTAGTTGTTCGAACTATCCGCAACAATTTTACGGCAGTAATCTGCGATTATACCAATGTCTGCTGAACGACTATCGACTGGCATCCGTGGCCTCGACACCGTTTTCAACGGTGGACTCACCGCAGAACGGTCGTACGTCCTTCGTGGCGACGCTGGTGCGGGAAAGACGCTCGTTGGACTTCGTTTTCTCGAAGCGGGCCTCGAACAGGGCGAAACGTCCTTGTTCGTTCACTGCTCGCAAAATCCCGACGAACTCCAAGAAAAGGCCGATTCGGTCGGAATCGACACCGATGACATCTCGTTTCTGGACGTGCGTGCCGAGACGAAACCCGCCGACGAGCCGCGTGAAACGTTCGTCGCGGACGTTTCCGATGCCGACCTCGTCGGTCGTATCGCCGAGCGCATCTCCGCACTCGACCCCGACCGCGTCGTCGTTGACCCGGTGACGAGGCTTCGTCACCTCTTTTCGGATTCTGCGCGGTATCGGGAGGAACTCGTCGGTCTGGCGCGACATCTCAAAGAGCGCGGCGCGACGGTCGTGTTTACGTGCCGTACCGACCGATACGGAGAAGTGCTGTCGTTCGTTGACGATGGACGACTCGAACTCCGTCGAGACGAGCGCGCTCGAACGCTCACCGTTCCGAAAGCTCCGAAAAGCGCCCGAGAGGGAGTACACGGACTGCAGATTTCCGACGACGGCATCGCGGTCTTTCCCGCACTCGACCCCGAAGTGCACGAACGCGACTTCCAACCTGAAAGTCTCTCGTCGGGTATTCCGCAGGTAGACCAACTGCTCGACGGCGGTATCGAGCGCGGAACCACGACAGTAATCAGCGGGGCGACCGGCGTCGGAAAAACCACGTTCGCAACGCAGTTCATGAAAGAGGCCGCGGGTCGCGGTGAACGCTCGGTCATCTACATGTTCGAAGAGAGCACAGAAACGTTCCGCGAGCGGAGCGAAGCCATCAACGTGCCAGTGAAACGAATGGTCGATTCCGATTCGCTCCAACTGGAGGAGATAGAACCCGTAAAGCGCTCGTCGGTCGAATTTGCGAACATGGTTCGGCGCGAAGTCGAAACCCACGAGACGGACATCGTGATGATAGACGGTATCGAGGGCTACAATGTCTCGCTCCGCGACGACCGACTGAATCTCGTCGAGACGATGCAGGCACTCTGTCGGTATCTCAAAAACATGGGTGTGACGGTCATTCTCATCACCGAGCACGATTCGATGACCGGACAGGTCAAAGCGACCGGCGAGGGAATCAGCTATCTCGCGGACAACATCATCCTCTTACAGCATCTCGAACTGGGAGGCGAACTACGAAAGGCAATCGGCGTCCTGAAAAAGCGAACCAGCGATTACGAACGCTTCCTTCGGGAGTTCAGTATCACGAAGAACGGAATCAAGGTCGGAGAGCCGATGGATAACCTGCAAGGAATACTCACCGGAATGCCTCGAATCGACGACGACTCCGGATAAATCGAACAGGGCGTAGACGCATCGAGCACTACGAAATGTAAAATAATGGGGTGGAACTTCGACCTACAACCGACATTGTTATATGTTACCAGTGTCAGTTTGCATCCAACGGGAGCATGGGAATAACACTCACACTCGCATCATTCTGGGAAACGATTCGTTGGCTTGGAACGACAGTCCCGTTTTTCGCGCTACTCCCGACGTTCATCGGAATGCTCGTCGTCATGAAGATGTTCATGGCCGACCTTTCGTTCGAACTGCCGGTTCCAACGCCCCACGACGGCGAATACCAGTTTGACCCGGACGATTTCGAATAACCTCGGCTTGCACTGTCGGGCACAACCGGTTTTACACTCCCATCCGAAACCCAATCTGAAACGACCGGACGAACATCCCGAAACCCCAGCGGCAACTGACGCAATGACAAACTCAGCACTCGACGAACGGACTGGCGACGACGACCGCGAAATCGTCTTCGCAATCGACGAAACGCCTGACGACCGATGTCCCGACCGGGCGATTATCGCGGACATTACTCAGGACGACGTGTGGCTTGCAGTAGACCTGCCGGACGCACTGGCGCTTGCAAACTGGCGGTAGTCGGGAACCGAACGGTCTACAACCCACTGTACCGGGTTGTATCACATTTTTGTGAGGTCGCACCACAACGGTTAGGACGAATAGCGTGGTATCTCTTTTCATGGGTGGGGAACGAATAGCGACGCCAAACCGCGTGCAGGTACTCTTTTTGCTGACCGCGGTACTGCTCGGATTGGGATACGTCGCGATGAAGGTCGGACTGTCGTACATTCCGCCACTGCTGTTCGCGGCGTTTCGAATCGACATCGCGGCGATTCTGCTGTTGGCTTACGTGATGCTTCGGACGGACGATTGGCGACCACGCACCCGACAGGACGTACTTGGGATACTGGCGGGCGGCGTGTTCTTCACGTTCGGTAGCTTGGCGTTCCTCTTCATCGGATTGCAGGGGACGACCAGCGGCGTGGCGGCAATCATCTACAGTTTAGACCCAGTGCTGACGATTGCGCTCGCGGCGTTCCTCCTCGCGGACGAACGACTTTCCCGATTCGGTCTGGTCGGCGTCCTCGTCGCACTAGTCGGCGTCGGCATCGTCGTCCAACCGAATCCCAGTCGCTTCGTCTCCGGAAACCTGCTCGGAGAGGAGTACATCCTCCTCGGCGTCGTGAGCCTCGCCATCGGCGGAATCCTCATTCGCTGGTCGAACCACGAACTCGGAGAGTTGGCAGTGGCCGCGTGGTCGATGGCCGTCGCCGCACCTGCGATGCACATCGTGAGTATCGGAACCGGCAAATCGATCGCATCGGTCGAACCGACGTTGACCGCCCTCGTCGCCCTCCTGTACGTCGGCGTGTTCATGACTGCGGTCGGATACAGCGCATACTTCACGCTCATCGAAGACATCGGCGCGGTTCGCGCCAGTTTCGTCCAGTATCTCATCCCGGTCGTCGCGTCGGTCGCCGGGTGGCTCGTGCTGAGCGAACGACTGCCGCCCGAGGCGCTTTTCGGCTATTTGGTTATTTTCGTCGGCTTCCTCCTGTTGAATTTCGAAGCTGTGAAAACGGCCGTCGGACGCGTTCGACAGACGACCGAATCGGCAGAAACGCAATGACGAACGCGTAGACGGCGCGTAGGTTCGAAATCCATGCATCACTACATCAACGTTCGTGTGACCTAATTTGCCACGTCGAATGGTACAACCCTTACAAAGGTACACATATCACGAAATGCGACTGTACAACTGGGAAAAGACAAATCTGTTAGCTTGAAATAACTTTAACACCCTCCTGTGAGTGGCGGGAAACGATGTCTGGAATCAGAAAATCTCCTGAGATTCCCCAATCGGTTCCCAAACTAGAAGCCGAACTCATCCGCGACGCGTATGAGACAGCACAGCGCGGTCGTCGCGGCCGCGACGACCGCGCTGGGGACGGCACAGCTATCGATCTCTCGGATGCAGAGCAGCAGGATTTCCGCCGACGAATGCTCGACATCGGCGTCTCGGAGGAGACGCTTTCCGAACTCGGTTTCGACGCCGAATAACGCTCTCCCTCTTTCGTACCCGATTTTTCTCGATTCGGCAGCGATTGCATTCGACAGCGACTATTTTGCATCGACCCGAACGATTAACCCCCCGTTCATCCGGGATTCACGCATGGACGTTTCGTTCGAAGACCTCGAAGCATTGGTCGAGACGCCCGGTGCGCCCGGAAACGAGTACGCCGTCGCCGACAGATTCGCCGAACTAATCGAACCCCACGTAGACGACGTTTCGTTCGACGCGATGGGCAACGTCACCGCGACGAGCGACGGGAGCGAGGACACCGACTTCGAAATCATGCTCGCGGCCCACACCGACGAACTGGGCTTTCTCGTAGACCGGGTAGACGAAGACGGCTTTCTCACGTTCCGAATGCTGGGCGGGCACTACAAAGGAAATCTGTCCGGCCAGCGCGTTCGCGTCGGCCCCGACGGTGTTCCCGGCGTCATCGGCCCGCGCTGTCGCCACTACATGAACAGCGAAGAAAAAGAATCGCTCCCGGAAAAGCTCCGCATCGACATCGGCGCGACTACGCCCGAAGACGTGGCCGAACTCGGCGTCGAACCCGGCGACTACGCGGTGTGGGACTGCGGCGTCACCCGACTCGGAAACGACCGAATCGCGGGCCGGGCGCTGGACGACCGAATCGCGCTTGCAATTTTGCTCGCCCTCGCCCGCGAGGAGGACGTGGACGCGACGGTTCACTACGTCGCCACCGTACAGGAGGAAGTCGGCCTCCGCGGTGCGCGCGCGGCGGGATACACCCTCGACCCGGATGTCGGCATCGCGCTCGAAATCTTCCCGGTGGACGACTACCCCGCCGGGAGAGTAGACGGCGCGAAATCGACGCTAGACGGCGGCCCAGTGGTGGAGTTCGGCGACGGCACGTCGAAGTACCTCTTCGGTGGCGTCATCGTCGACCGCCAAACCAGAACGTGGTTACAGGAGGCCGCGAAGGAGGCAGGCGTCGAAATCCAACACGACTTGATGTTGACCGGTTCGACCGACGCGACCGAACTCCAGCAGGTTCGCGGCGGCCGCCACGCCGGAGCAATCGCGGTTCCCTGCCGGTACTCCCATTCGCCGGTCGAAACGCTCTCAATGGCGGACGCGGCGGAAACTGCCGAGGTTCTGTTATCTGCACTGAACCGCGAGTTTCCGAGTCGAGACGAGATTCGCAGGCCGCGCTGAACTGGATTGAACTGGGATTAGAGTGAATTGAAATGTACCAGCAACCGAGGTGGGTTCCCGTAACGTTCACATCCCTGCTCGCCAACCACCGAACATGCGTCTCCGAGGGCCACAGCGCGGGTGGGAGAAGATTACGCTTGGCGTCTCGCTGCTGTTCGCAGTCGTCGTTTTCGTCGCACTCTCGCTTTCGGGGCAACCGTTTCGCGGCGCGGCGGGCGGCGTGCTCGTCATCGTCGCGGGCATCTGGGAGTGGCGACGAAAAGTGAAAGACCAGATTCGCGCCGAGCAATTGGAATCCGAGGCCGAAGAAAGCCAGCGAAAACGCCGCGGGTAGTCGGTCGAAAGCCGTTGTTCGTTCGAATTCCCACACCCGGATTAGTCGCGCTCCATCGCCCGTTCCAGTTGCGCTATCAGTTCCTCGTTCGAATCCTTCGAATCGGTCGTCGCTCCATCGGATTCATCCTCTGCGCTCGATTCCGTCGATTCGTCTTCCCGTTCGGATTTGCGTAGGCGAGAACGAAGTTCGTCCAACAGCAGTCGAAATCCGTACTCGACAAAACGTGACCAGACTGCCAACGAGACGCCCGACGAACGCGCCTACCCGCGCTCCGAAACGTCCGGAGCGGTCGTTTTTCGGAGTCAAGTTTCGCACGCTTCGGAGCCGAGAGCCGGACTCCTCGGCGTTCGAGCCTCCGGTTTTTGACACGCCGAGTTCTACCGCATCCAGGCCGAGCGTCAATCCGTCGATGTCAGCCTCGACGCCGGAAAGGTCGAGCGACAGGCCGCCGAGACGAAAATGATAGCCGTCCTCCGGAGTGTGGTCTGTGTCTCCGCTCCCGGTGGTTTCGGTACCATCGTCTGTTCCTGTTTCGCCGTTTTTTCCGCCATCTGGAATCACGCGAGCGTCGTTGTTACCGAACATACTGCATCAGTCGGGAGCTTCTCCGACCCTATTCGGCACGACAGCGATACTACTGTAGCCTTCGGCCGAGTTCGGTTTCGGGGCCGCAAAAAAAACGATGTGGACGTTCAGTCGGCGTCTACGGAGGAAGTCGCGTGGTCGGCACTCTCTTCGCCGGGCGCACCGTCCATCTGCGCGTAGGGGTCGTAGCCCTGTTCGCTCTCGTAGAGGTGACAGGCGACTTCCCGCTCTCCCTCGATGTCTGTTCGTTCGTGAAGCGGCGGCAGTGCATTAGCACAGACGCTCTCCTCTTCGAACCGACCGGTAAGTAGGTCGTCAGCCTCATTGAATTCTTCCGAGGCAACCAGCGAAATTCCCTCGTCCACGATATTGCCCGCTTCGCCGTTGAGGGAGGTATCGGCGAAGAATTCTTCTCGAATATTCGACTCGTCGCGGCTTTCGATGTCGCGCAACTGAACTGACCGCATGAAGGTTCTGACGGCAGCCCATTCGTCGGTGGAAAGGTCGTACTCCGACGGCTGGATAAGTTTCGGACACCGCTTCCGGAACCGACAGCCGGTCGGCACGTTAATCGCGTCACCGACTTCGCCTTCCAGTTCGACTCGTTCCCGACCCGCCGTCGGGTCGGGAACCGGCACCGCGTCGATGAGCGCTCTCGTGTAGGGGTGTTTCGGATTCGTGATTATCTCCTCCGTCGGCCCCTGTTCTACGATTTTTCCCATGTACATGATGGCGAGTCGGTCGCACATGTGGCGCAGGAGCGACAGGTCGTGGCTGATGTAGACGACCGAAAGGCCGAACTCGTCGGTCATGCGCTCCAGTAGGGAGAGGACGCCCGCCCGAAGGCTCACGTCCAGCATCGACACTGGTTCGTCCGCGACGATGAAATCCGGGTCGATGACCAACGCCCGAGCGATAGCGAGGCGTTGGCGCTGACCACCCGACAGTTCGTGCGGATAGCGGTCGAAGTAGGCCTCCGCTGGTTCGAGTTCGGCGAACTCCAACGCCCGCTGAACTCGTGACCGCTGGTTCGGAACGTCGTGGATACGAAGCGGTTCGACCACGGTGTCGTACACCGTCATCCGCGGGTTCAGGCTCTCGAACGGGTCTTGGAAAATCATCTGGGCGTTCTGCCGGAAGTTCGACAGGCCGGAACCGCTCTTGTCCGCGATGTCCTCGCCGTCGTAGTAGATGCTTCCGCCCGTCGGGTCGTACAGTTTCGTCAGGCACATTCCGGTGGTCGTTTTACCACACCCGGATTCGCCCGCGATGCCGAACGTCTCGCCCTCGCGCAGGTCGAAGTCGATACCGTCGATGGCGTGCACCGCGTCCGGTTCCTCGCCGCGAACGGATTTCATGAAACTGCTCACGAGGCCGGTTCCGACCGGGAAATGTTTTTCCAACCCTTCGACGCGGACGAGCGTGTCGTCGTCCGCGGAGGGATTCGCGTCAGTCATCGCTCACCTCCATGGACGCCTCGTTTTCCCACGTCTTCGCTCGACTCGCAACGGGGCGCAACTGCGTGTCGATTTTGTCTGCGTGATGGCAGTACGACCGCAGTTCGCCGTGGGTCACTTCGGGTGGGTCTTCTCTGGTACATTTCTCGGTCGCCAGCGGACAGCGTTCCGCGAACCGGCAACCGCTCGGCGGGTTGCTCAAATCCGGCGGATGGCCACCGATGCTCACGAGGTCTTGACTCGATTGGCGGATATCCGGAAACGCGCTTTTCAGCCCGAGCGTGTAGGGGTGGTACGGTTCGCCGAAGATGAACTCGGACGGGCCTTCCTCCGCGACTTCGCCCGCATACATGACGACGACACGGTCGCAGGTTTCCGCGACGACGGCCACATCGTGCGTGATGACCATCATCGCGGTGGCGCTCTCGCGCTGAATCCCGTTGATTCGTTTGAGAATCTGATCTTGCATGATGACGTCAAGCGCCGTCGTCGGCTCGTCCGCGAGGATGAGCGACGGTTCCAGCACGAGCGACATAGCAATCATAGCGCGCTGGCGCATCCCGCCGGAGAACTGGTGAGGATAGTCCGTCTGGCGGTCGCGGTCGAGTCCGACGAGGTCGAAGGCCTCGTCGATTCGTTCTTGGGCTTCGGTGCGGCCCATCTTCGGGTAGTGGGCGTCGATGGCCTCGATAATCTGTTCGCGGATGGTGTAGACGGGGTCGAGCGCGTTCATCGCGGACTGTGCGATGAGCGAAATTTCGTCCCAGCGGAGTTCGCGGCGGCGCTTTTCGGGCATCTCGGTCAAGTCTTCGCCCTTGAACCGGATGCTCCCGCCGTTGATGTAGCCGTTTTTCGGCAGGATGCCGATGAGTGCTTTTGCGAGTGTGCTCTTGCCACAGCCGGATTCGCCGACGATACCGATGGTTTCCCCCGCTTCGATTTCGAAGCTGACGCCGTCGACCGCTTTCACGGGGCCGTCTTCGCTGTCGTAGTACACTTCGAGGTCTTCGACTTCAAGGAGGGCCATTTCAGTGGCCCTCCTCGATTGTGCGGCTGCGATTCGGTTGGAGTTGGATACGTAGATTCATCCTTCGACCTGTAGTTCTGGATTGACGATTTCTTCGTAGCCGCGGCCGATGAGGAAGCCGCTGATGACCACGAGTGCGATACAGACTCCCGGCGGCACGAACCACCACCACGCGCCTTCAGTCATGGCACTGTAGACGCGCGCACTCTGGAGCATCACACCCCACGAGACGCTTTCGGGGTCACCGAGTCCGAGGAACGACACCCCTGCCTCGGTGAGGATTGCCCACGCGATGGCGAACGCGCCGTACAGGAACGCCATCGGAAGGACGTTCGGCGCGATGTGGCGCGAGATGATTCGCCAGTTGCTCGCGCCGGACACCTTCGCCGCCTTGACGAACGAGCGTTCGCGGAGCGAAAGCACGAGCGCGCGGATGACACGCGCCGAGGTTCGCCACTGAAGGAGGACGAACGCGAGGATGATGTTCTCCAGTCCGGGGCCGAGAACCGTCACGAGGACGATGACCGTGGGCAGGAGCGGAAGTCCGTAGACGAAGTCCACGAGGCGCATCAGCACGTCGTCCACGTAGCCGCCGTAATATCCGGCGGTTAGGCCGACGAGCGTGCCGAGTCCGACCGTCATGAACGCGGCGACCAGTCCGACAATCAGCGCCGGACGCGCGCCGTAGACGAGTTGGCTGAAGATGTCGTACCCCTGTGCGGTCGTCCCGAGAATGAATCCGCCTTCGCCGCCGAGGAACGACGGTTTCATCCATTTGGCGATGAGCGCGCCGCTGGTGAACACCCGCTCTGTCGGCGGATACTGCGCAATCAACGGCGCGATGACGGCGATGACGCCGAAGAAGGTCAGCGTCATCATGGCGAGAACGACCATCGGGTCTTGTATCAGCATCCGGAACTGTTCCGAAAGCGTCTCCGTCCAGAGTCGGACGTTTCGCTGCCACGTGCTGAATCCTTCGTCTTCGTCCGGTTCTATGTCTTCGAATATCGACCGTTCGTGTTCTTGATTCATTGATTCAGTCATACGTCACCCGTGGATCGAGGACGCCGTACAGCAGGTCGGCGACGAAGTTCATCACGATAACCGACAGCGCGAGGACGAGGAACGTCCCCTGTGCGACTGGGAAGTCACGCCGGAGGACGGCCCGAATCATCTCGCGGCCGATTCCCGGCCAGCCGAACACTGTTTCGATGAGAACGCTTCCGCCAACCGCGTAGCCGACTGCGATGGCCGCCGCGGTCAGCACGGGAAGCAGGGCGTTTCTGGCGGCGTGTTTGAACATTATCGTTCGCTCGGTCAGTCCCTTCGCCCGGCAGAGGTCGATGAAGTCCTCCGAGAGCGTTTCGAGCATGCTGTTGCGCATGATGAGTAGGGGATAACCCATGTAGTAGAACGCGAGCACGGCGACCGGCGCGACGAGGTGTTTCAGGAAGTCAAGCGAGAACACCATGTCCCAGAAGGTCGTCGGCCCGGAGCCGAGGCTCGTCATCCCGCTCATCGGAATCAGGTTGTACTGTGCGCCGAAGATCCAGAGGACGAGGATGCCCATCCAGAAACTCGGGATACTGCGTCCGACGAGCGCCGTCACGACGGCGGTTTTCTCGAACCTGCTTCCGCGGTACCATCCGGTGAGCACGCCGAGCGAAATCCCGATGATGTACGCGACGACGAACGCGGTCAGCATCAGGACGAGCGTGTTCGGGAGGTACGTGGCGAGCACGTCTACCACGCGCTCGTTCGTTTTGAACGAGCGCCCGAGGTCGAGCGTGACCAGATTTTCGATGTATCGAACGTACTGCACCCACAACGGGTCGTTCAAGCCGTAGCTGTCGATGAGTCGCTGTCGGACTTCCGGCGTCATCCCCGGCGAGATGATGTAGGAAGTCGGATTGCCCGGCATGAGTCGGAACAGCATGAACAGCGCGGTTGCGACCGCCCACAGCGTTATCCCCAATTGGAGGGTGCGTCTGACGAAGAAATCTAATTTTCCCATTGAATTTACTGAAATATGTTATGTTCGCGTTACTCTGATGACCCCTTCGCCTGAACCCGTCCGTTTTCGATGCTGTATCCGGCGTCTTCGAGCACCTGCTGTCCGGCGGCGATGCCGTCCTGTTCTTGGTATTTTGGCACGTCCGGGTTGCTGAACTTTCCGAAGGATTCGCCGATGAGGTTCCAGCCCTCCTCCGCGAAGCCGTACATAATCTGCTGATTGATGGCTTGCTTCGGCAGCGCGTGAACTGCGGCCTGTCGGACAGCTTTGTCGTCCAACCCTTCCTTACGGGTGTTCTGGCTGAAATGCCACCAGCCGTCGCCGGGCGCGGATTTCACGCCGATGTTGCCCGCGTCTTGGTTGTCGTTGAGTTGTTTGCCGATGCGGGTGTACGGCAGGTAGTTTAGCTCTCCTTGCTTCAACAGCGACCAGACCGTCGAGCTTTCCGGAATGATGCGCCAGATTCTGCGGTCGAATTTGACGGGTCGCCAGTGGTCTTCGTACTTCGTGAGGCTCAGTTCGCTCCCCTTCTCCCAGTAGTCGAACTGGAGTGGGCCGCTGCCGACCGGTTCGTTGACCGACGCTTGTGCCGGGTTGCTTCGGCTCTCCCACTTGTGCTGGGGAACGATTGGAATCTGGTTGGAGAACACTTTGTGAACCGGGCCAACAGGGTCGGAAAACTTCACCGTAATCCACTGTCCATCGACAGACACGGAATCGTACATCTCCCACTGGGTCGAGTAGAGCGGGATTTCGTTTTCTTTGATGTACTCAAGCGTGAACTTCACGTCCTCCGGCGTCAGGTCTTCGCCGTCGTGCCACTTGTGGCCCTCACGAAGCTTGTACCGAACAGTCGTGTCGTCGGGGCGTTCCCAGTCCGTCGCCAGACTGAGTTCTGGGTCGGGTTCCAGTTCGGAGTTGATGCGCACGAGTTTGTCGTACAGCATCTCGAACTGGTGGAAGAGTTTCGTCTCGTTGTTGTAGCCGAGGACGCTCAACGTTCCGAGCGTCTCGGCCCACGAGCCGCGAAGTTCGTTCGCGCTGTTGTTCACCTCGACGTTGGTCATCGGCTCCATGTGGTAGTAGCCGACGAGGTGGTCAGTCCACCCACTGACCTGTTGGTTGTTGAACGCCACGATGTTCGGCATCTGAACGATTGGGTGCATCGGAACGTCCTCGTTGATGGTCGCCTGAATCTCGTGGAGCATGTCGATTCGCTTCTGCTCGTCGGCTTCCTGCAACTGCTTCATCAGCGTCGGGTCGAGATCCTTGTTAGTGTAGCCGGTGAAATTACCGCCGCCCTTGCCCGTGTTCGATGAGTGGAACTGTTCCGCCATTCTGCGTCCGGGGTCGATACCCAGGCCGCGCGACCACGTCGCAAAGGAGTAGTTGAACTCGTCGGTGATTTTGGTGTACAGGGTACCCCATTCGAACACTTGAACCTTCGTGTTGAGTCCGAGGTTGTTGAGTTGGTCACCGATGAGGTTTATCGCGTCGTGGCGAGCAGGGTTATAGTTCGCAGGGTTGTTCAAGTACGAATACTGCGGGAGTTCGTTTCCACTGCCCGAACCGCCACCGTTGCCATTACCGTCTCCGTCGGAACCACTACAACCAGCAAGAGCAGTCATACCACCAACTCCAGCGATAGTTGAGTATTTTAGAAAGTCACGTCGCCCGACATCCTTGTTATCGTTTACCATTTGCCATTAGTTACCAATGGAGGTCTACTATATAAGCAAAATTGAACAGATTTTATAGAAACGTACTGTAACATAGATTGTTAGTATAGAAAGCGTTAACAGTAGATCTGTTCTCGGTTTAGGATTGCGCCAAGTTCAGTTATAATTCTGTCATTCTTTCCGAACACATGCCGTGAACCGAATTGCGGGGGCGGTAACCGCGTAGGGAAGCATCGAACGATGCTTAGAACAGGTGCCGGTCACTGTCTCGCGTTCGACCCCCATGTCGGAAATAGAGCGAACGTCCGCGAGGGAAGCGACCACCGTTCCATCGGTTTTCAAGCCCTCTCTCTCCCCGTCTGCTATCGCGTTTCCGATTCGAATCGGAAACGCGATACGCTGGTCTGTTGCCTCGTTTTCGAACTCCTGTGGCGTTGCGTCCGCGATGTTCTTCGCGTACAGGACGCTCGGCGGCATGGAACTCGCGCGTTTCGTTCTGGTCGCCTCGTTTTCGATTCGCGGCGGTTCGACCGATTGGACGAACAGGTCGGCACCATCCAAAAGGGACGACTCACTCGCGTCACCCGCGGCAACGTCGAGATGGCGGCTGTGAATCCGGGGCGGGCGTTCGTACCCGATGCTGGGAACGACCGACCCCGCCGGAGTCGCTTCTTCCTCGATAGCGGACACCATGTCGTGAAGTTGGTTTCTCACGATTCCGTCCGAAACCAGCGTGACCGGCGACGTAGGGCGACCCTCCCCGTCGTAGGCCAGTCCCGACCACGACCCAGCGCAAACCGCATCCTCGATTGTGAGGTTGTCCGGGCCAATTCGGTCGCCGACCGAAAACGGACTCGACCCGAAGTAGACACAGTCGATTTCGAGATAGTGCGAGAGGTGGTGGAACAGTTCGGCGGATGCTCGCGGCCCGAACACGATTTCGGTGTCGTCGCCGAACTCCGCGGCCGATTCGATTGCAATCGAATCGGCCGCGGTCGAACTATCGTCGTCCATCGAATCGGCCGCCCCCGAGTCGCTGTTCTCCGCGCGCGACCCCCACTCGACAACCTCCCGAACGTCGGTCGCAAATTCCTCGAATCGGCCGGAAAGCGAATCCAAAAACGACGCTCCCGCGGTGCTTCCGAAATGACGCTGGTGTTTCGGCGCGTCGGTCGGGTCGAAAAAGACGGTTACTGACGCCCGTTCGAGGGTCGTCCGAACCGTCGTGTCCGTCGTCGTCAACACGACTCCGTGGATGCGGTTGTCGCGGTAGGACGCAGTTGCGCGGTCGAGTGCCAGTTCACCGACCGACTCGGAAAACGCAGTTTTCACCCGTTCGAGTTTTTCCTCGGCGTCGAAATCGGAGAGCGACCCGCCGACGGCCCATCCCGGATGCACCGCCTGATGAATCGTCCCGCGGTCGTAGCTTGCGGGAAGTCGTTGGTCGAGAACCGTCGCCGACCGAATCGACCGCTCGATGAGATTGTTCAAATGGTCTTCTTCGAAGGCGGTCGTGAATCGGTAGTCTGCGCTCCCCTCCGCGAACAGTCGCCACCAGACGCCGACTTGTGAGAGGTCGGTCGCCGACCGGATTTTTTCCGGCGTCACCGACCCGTCGGTGGTTTCCCTGCCGACACACCCGACCTCCGCGTAGGCAACGTCCTCCTCGGAGTCGAGTCGTGACAACACCCACTCGGCGGTTTCGATTCCCTGCGTCAGTTGTTCCATGGTGTTCGTTCGTTGTGGAGTGGTAAAATTTGTTCCACATTTGCGCGGATTTCTCCCATCCAAACCTACATTGCACCCGCCTCCATCTGTATTTCCCACCACGTACAATGAACACAGTACCCACGACAATCGTTGGCGATGCCTACACGAGTTCCCACCACTGGAACCTCCTTTGTGACCTCGTCGATTTGGACAACCGGATGGCCGGACAGCAGGGCGAAAAAGAAGGCGCAAAGTTGGTCAAAGACGTGTTCGAGGAACACGGCCTCCGCGACGCCTCGATAACCGAGTTCGAAATCCCGGGTTGGTGGCGCGGGTCGAGTTCGCTCACCGTCAAACACGACCGAACCCACGAGTTCGATGCCCAGCACGAAACGGTTTCCCTGCCGGGAACGCCGAGCGGCGACGTAAGCGCCGAACTGGTCGATGTCGGCGACGGCCTCCCCGAGGATTTCGAAGAACACGACGTGGAGGGCAAACTCGTGATGGCGTCTAGTCTCACGCCGGACGAGTACGGGCGCTGGATTCACCGCGCGGAGAAGTACGGGGCGGCCGTTCGCGGCGGTGCGGTCGGATTCCTCTTCCGGAACCATCTGGACGGCAACCTCCCGCCGACGGGGAGCATCGGCAACGAAAACGGCCCGGGCGATATTCCCGCGGTCGGCGTCTCGAAGGAAGTCGGCCACCGACTCGTTCGATACTGCGAAGATGGTGAAACGACCGCCCAACTGACCGTGGACTGTCGGAACGAACCGACGAACTCCCGAAACATCGAAGCGGTAATCGGCCCGGATACGGACGAAGAAGTGCTCGTCACCGCCCACGTTGATGCCCACGACGTAGGCGAGGGCGCGAACGACAACGGCGTCGGCACCGTCCTCGTCGCGGAAATCGGACGACTGCTCGCAGGGATGGAAGAGGAACTGGAAACGAAGGTTCGCTGTCTCGTCTTCGGCGCGGAAGAGGTCGGCCTGTTCGGCGCGTACCACTGGGCCGAAGCCCGCGACACGGATTCGGTGAAATGCATCTTCAACATGGACGGCGCGGGCTACTCCAGAACCGCGGACGTACACACCCACGGATTCGAAGCCATCGGCGAAGCGTTCGAAGAAGTGCGAGATGAACTCGGCGTCCCGGTCGAAATCAACACCGGCATCCGCCCGCACAGCGACCACTGGCCGTTCGTTCAGAAGGGTGTCGCAGGCGCACAAGCGCGCTCGATTGCGAAGGACAGCGGGCGCGGTTGGGGCCACACCCACGGCGACACGCTCGACAAACTCGACCGCCGCGACCTCCGCGACCTCGCCGTCGTCTTCACCGCCGGAGTCGTCAAACTCGCGGAAACAGACCGCGAAATCGAGCCGAAATCGGTCGCCGAAATCCGCGAGGCGACCGTCGAACAGGGATTCGAGGAGGGAATGCGCAACTCCGGCAGTTGGCCGTTCGATGATGGCAAAATCGACGCATCTGCAAACGCAACCGCGGAGGGCGACCGATGACGGTTCGACTCGATTACGATTCGTTCGACCTCGGCGGGATGACGTGGGAGGACGCGGAGGAGGCGATTCCGAACGCCGACTTCCTCGTCCTGCCGACCGGGAGCGTCGAACAGCACTCCATCCACCTGCCCGTCACGGTCGATACGCTTCGTGCCGAAACCCTCTCGCGCGAACTCGTGGAGGCCGCGCCGGAACGCGACCTGTCGATGGTTCGACTGCCGACTCTTCCCTACGGCTACTCCGAACACCACATGAACTACGCCGGGACGATTACCCTCTCCGGCGAGACGTACATGCGCGTCGTCGAGGAAATCGCGCAGTCGATGTCGGAACACGGCGCGAAGCGACTCGTCCTGCTCAACTGCCACGGCGGGAATCGCTCCCCGCTGAAACTCGCTGGCGACCGTATCCAGCGCGACCACGGCGTGAAGGTGTTTTTCGTCCACTGGACGGATTTCGCCCGCGACAGGCTGAAAGATCGGTTCGGCGAGGAGTGGGGCCACGCGGGCGACCACGAAACCAGCGTCATCGAACTGTTCTATCCCGACCTCGTGAAAGCCGACAAAAAGGAACCACAGACCCGAAAAACCCGATTCGAGGCCCGACAGTACACCTACTTCGACGACATCACAGAACAGGGTGGACTTGGCGACCCGACGGAGTCGGACGCCGAGTTCTTGGAGCAAATCGTGGCGGAGACGACCGAAAAAATCCTCTCGGCGCTGGAATCGGATATGGAACAGGAAGAGTAATTCCCGACGACTACTCCATACTCCAGCGAACGACCTGCTCCGCTCCGGAGTCGGTGTAGGATAGCTGTACCGACGTGCCGAACGACGAAACGACTTCTTCCGGAACTTCGAACGCAACCGTGGTGGTAGCCGACCCGCCGGAGTCCACGGACGACGAAACGAACTGCTGCCAGTTTTCGGTGGCGGGTTCGGCCACGTCGTACTGCTCGTCGTTCGCCTGTACTGACACCGTCGCGCCCTCGGGCAACGATTGGGACGCCTGTGCCGTGTTTTGCGTTTCGAACGTCACGAGCAAGAACGTGTTTCCGTCGCTGGATTCCGCGGTCGTTCCGCCGTGGTCGTAGGTATCGGACGCGTCGGCCTCCGTGACGGCAACGTCGAGTCCGTCGGAGACGGACGCGGATTCACCGAACGCGACGGTTCGCGTCTCGCCGGTCGTCGTGGACGAGTCCGACGTGGTCGTCTCATCCGTCGTCCCGTCTGCCGTGGTTTCGCTCGTCGTCGCGTCTCCCGTCGTGGTACCTTCTGCCTCGGTCGTCCCGGTCATCTCACCCGAGGGTGGTGTCGTGGTCGATTGCTCCGTTCCGGTCGTGGTCGAACCAGTGTCGTCCCCGTCGGAGGAACACCCCGCGAGAAGAACCGCGCTTGTCGTAGCGATAAACGTGCGACGCTTCATGTCGCTTCGGCGGTTTCCGTCCAAAGTATAATTCACTATTGGCCGCAGAAATAGCATCAATTACCGATGTGTTTCTAAGAATAAATATAACTATTTGGAGCAGTCCTAAATTCAATCAGACGACAGATATGACAACGTCGTCCGTCGCCACCGAACCCTCGTCGTCGGTCACGCGAAGCATGACTCGGAACTCCCCGCACTCGGTCGGGGAGAGTTCGGCGGACTGTCCATTGGTTTCGAACGCGCCATCGTCGTCGGTGTCCCACGCGTATTCCACGATGTCGCCGTCGCCGTCCTCAGATGCGGAGGCGTCGAACGTCACTGTCTCACCTCGCTCTACTGAATTTCCACCGGCGTCGCTCTGAATCCGCGCGACTGGTGGTTCGTTCTGGTCGTCGCTGCCATCGTCGCCTTCGTCACCGTTTCCGCCGTCCTCGTCGTCTCCACCGTCTTCACCATCCTCGTCGCCGTCGTTTCCATCTCCACCCGCAGTCAACAGTTCCTCTTCCACGAGTTGCTGGACGAGTTTGGCGTGCCACTGCACTCGTTTGCCGATTTCCGTGTCCTTGGAGGTAACTTCCACGAGGAACGCGTCGGCACCCGCGTCGCGCGCGGCCTTGTGGCTGAGCAGTCCGGTCGGTTCGCTCGAAGGTGAGGAGAACGCGCCGACCGAAAACGTGTAGTTGTCGCGCGAAACGTAGTTTCGGTTCAGGTATTGAGCGGCCGCTCTGGCGTCGTCGGACGCCGATTCGTCCCACGAGGTGAAGATGACTTGCCCGACGCCGCCGACCAAGTCACCGTCGTAGATGCCGATGGATTCGTGCAGGTCGATGACCACGTCCGGGTCGTACTCCTCGACGACGCCCCAAATGGCGCGAGCGAGTTCCGTCTCGGGTTCCGACCCCGACGGGAACTGTCGGTTGAGGTCGCTCTCGCCGCTCGCGGTGCGCGCGTCCGCTGCAACCGCTTCCGCGTTGGCTCTCGGAATCGTCACCAACGTTCCGCGTTCGATGTTCCACTGGGCGATTTTCTCAGCGGCCAGATAGCCCGCTTCTTCGTTGCCGTGCATCCCACCGACGACCAGTGCGGTCGGCCCGGATTCGCTCGCGGTCGTTACGTGCACCTCGGTTGCGTCGGCGGTGCCGCTCATGAGCGTGAACGAATCGCGCGCGAGGTCGTCTCCGTTTTGGCCGTGCGTCTGTGCCACACCGAGTCCGAGGAGTCCTGTGCATCCGGCAGCAGTCAGAAACGTGCGTCGTGTCGTGGTCATGTATGCTCACCCCGGATGTAGAAAGCCTAGGTTATCTTTTTTGGGGTTTGTTCAAAATTATGTGGAAAAGATATACAATTAGCAAATAATAATCCGAATACAGTAACTATTCATTCATACTCTACAAATATTCATAATGAATTATACTGTTGGTATTTTTCTGTTTCGACCGTATTTTCACTCATTTGCCACCGGAATTCGTTCGAGAAACTGCGGATAGCTGATTCGGTTTCTCACGGCACAAAGTAGGCCGAGAATGCGGAACCGAGGACAGTCCCGCCACCCCACCACAGAAGCATATTTCCGCTTCCGACGGCGTTTTCGACGAGTGCGCCGAGCAGCGACCCATCGAGGCAAATCCAATCGTCGCGGCGTCTCGTCCGTCGATTCTCATCGTCACCGGCCGAATCTGTCTTTCGGCACCGCGGGGTTCGTCCGGATTTCGAACCGTGCGCCGCCGGTTTCGCTCCCCGCTACCGCAATCGACCATCCATGTGAATCGATGAGGCTCTCGACGATGGCCAGTCCGAATCCGGTTCCGTTCTTCTGCGTCGTGTGGCCCATCTCGAACACCTTGTCGCGTATTTCCGCCGGAATCCCGCTTCCGTCGTCCTCGACGAACAATCCGTTTTTCGTTGCACCGACGGTGATGGTTTCCGCCTCGCCGTGTTCGATTGCGTTTCGGAACAGGTTCTCGAAGACGTGTGCCAGCAAATCCGGATAGCCGTCGAGGATGCGGTCGTCGGTTCGCGCGAGTTTCACTGCCTCGGTTTCGACGTTCGACCACGCGCTTTCGGTCAGGTTGCTCAGTCGAACCGGTTCTTTGTCCCGTCCCTCAGTGCCGTACTGCATCAGGGTGAGCGCGCCGTCGATGATGGCCTCCATCCGCAAAAGCGAAGAAAGGATGTCATCGAGATAGTCGTCGTCGGTGTCCATCGCCAGCATCTTCGCCGACCCCTGTGCCACGGCGAGCGGATTGCGAAGGTCGTGGGAGAGAAGTTTAGCGAATTCCTGTAGTTCCTCGGTTCGCTGGTTTGATTTCAGTTCCGCAACCTTTCTCTGTGTAATGTTCTCATGTGCGACGACGAGGTAGTCGTTACCGCGCGACTCGAATCGACTCGCGTGCATCAGAAACCAGCGTTTCGATTCGGGCGAATGGCACGGATATTCGAACGAAAACGATTCTCGCTCTCCGTCGAGGATTTCTCGAAGCCCCGCAATCGCGGTTCGAGCATACTCGTCGTTTGCTTCCGCACAGATGTCGATGTAGTTGTCTCCGACCGTGTCGGCAGGCGGTCGAATATCGTTGGCCCGGCCGAACTCCTGCCACGCCCGGTTCGAAGCGAGTATCGTCGCATCCGAATCGAGGATGGCGACGTTGAGCGTGAGGGAGTCGAGTGCCGGGCCGAGAAGGTTCCCCGGAATCTGCATCTGTTTTTTCATCACTCGATTGAAGTACCTATAGTTTTGCCCTTCAGAAGAAAGCAGTCACAACTTAGGTGCCTAACTGGTCGTTCAATCCCCACTCCTCAGCGCGACGTTGGGCCTCCTCGCGCGCCTGTTCTCGAATCGCGTCGATTTTCTCGTCATTTTCGAGGAACGCTTCCACCGCGCTGGGCGGGTCGTCTGTCTCTCCATCCGAAGTGAGACGGTTTCGTTCCGTCGGTGCTTGCTCTCGCGTCCGGTCGGCTAACTCCGGGTCGCCTGCCAACCGCTTGGCGGGCATTCCCGGCGGAATTTCCCAGTCGTACTCGTTCCGTTCTCCGCCTTCGACTGAAGCGAGTTCGTCACCGGACAGTCGAAATAGGTCGATGCTGTACGGCCCGGGCATGGCGAGGTCAGCGAGTGCAACCGAACCGCCACGATTCGTTCCCGTGTGATACACGAGATTCGGAATACCGGCCTCGAAAGTGATGATACCGTGACCCTCGGCGTCCAACAGGAGCGAATCCTGCGGTTCGAAGACGGCGTATCCGGTCAGTTCGCGCTCCAGCACGGTTTCGAGCATCGTCGCCGGATGGCTGACGACGCGGGAGCGAACGAGTTCGCCGCGCGGGAGGTTCATGGCGAGTCGGGGATGACGGCGCTCCGGAAGCGTTCCGCAACGCCCGCGGAATCACCCGAACGAACGTCGAGGGTGCTGGCCGCGTTCTTGTACGCCTGTGCCGCCGGACTGTCGGGTGCGTGTGCCAGCAGTGGTTTTCCCGCTTGTCGCGCCGCGCGCGCGGCGTCGTCGTTGGGAACTGTGGCGAGCGTCGGCCCGCCGAAATAACGTTCGCTCTTGTCGGCAATTGCGGCCACGTTCTCGTCGTCGTGGACTTTGTTGAACAGTACGCCCGCGGTTCCGGTGCCGTAGGAGCGAGCGTACTCTTGAACCTTCAGACCGTCGCTCAGCGACGGAATCGTCGGTTGGAGGACGACGACGATTCGGTCAGCGAGGACAATGGGGAGAATCGCGTTTTTACTGCCGAGAGCCGCAGGTGAGTCGAGCAGAAGAACGTCGGTTTCGGCGGCGAGTGTGGCCACCACGTCCTGTAATCGGTCGGGGTCGGCGCGTTCGAACGCGGACAAACTGGTACCACAGGGAACGACGCGCATCCCGAACCGTTCGTAGACGGCGTCCTCGACGGGTGCGTCGGCGTCCTCGATGAGAAGGTCGTGAAGCGTCGTCTCCACGTCGGTTAGCCCCGCGTGAAACAACATATTCGCCATTCCCGTGTCGGCGTCCACGACCGTCACGTCGTACTCTTCCGACAAGGCCATTCCGAGCGAGAGCGTGCTCGTGGTCTTCCCAGTTCCTCCTTTGCCGCTCGCAACCGCAAACGCCTCGACCATTGCTCCATACTCGGTTCGTCATCCGTTAAAAAATCATCCACTTCGTCGGCAGGGAAATCGGTGGTTTGGATGTGTGGAGGGCCGATAGTGTATCAACCGAATCTGAAACGCGCAGATGA
The DNA here is from genome assembly GCF_000710615.1 of Haladaptatus cibarius D43. Lineage (NCBI taxonomy): Archaea > Methanobacteriati > Methanobacteriota > Halobacteria > Halobacteriales > Haladaptataceae > Haladaptatus > Haladaptatus cibarius. Next base: position 1,415,699 of record NZ_JDTH01000002.1, read on the forward strand.
CACACCGAGCGTCAGCGGGAAAATTCGGGGGAGGGAGGGGTTGTCGGTACTGGTATCGGTAGCGATACGGTAGGGATGCACGAGGAAGCGACCGACGGCGACGCGAGTGGGGTGTCGCAGAGTGCATCGAGATGCTCCTACACTGGTTGAGTGGCGGTGACCAGTTGTGGAGTGGTGCGTTGGAATCGGTCGTTTGTCCGTTTCTCGTCCATCCAACTTCTTCTACTACCCCCACTGTCTAAAAATTTACTCTCTAGTTGAGCGTATGTTAAATTGATTTGTCTCCAGACGAACTTCGATACAGTTTTGAAACAAGTATGTAGTAGCATACCATATGAGCCCTCCAGAAGTCGACCTTGCCACGCCGCCCCTCGCGCAGGTGTTCGTCTATCCTGCACGCGTGAAGTTCCTCGCGGTGCTCGCGGACAACCCCGACGAGAGCTTTAGCGCGACCGAACTGGCGGAACACGCCGGAACCGCCGCCAGCACGTGGACGAGCCACCGGGACGACCTCCTCGAACTTGAATTGGTGGACGAAATCGACACAGACGGGGCGTATCCCGAATATTCGCTCGCTCCGACGGCCCACGCACAACTTCTCCGCCAACTGTCCGAGGACATCGACGCCGTCCTCTACGAACTCAACGACCCACTTTCTGACGCAATCGGCGGTTTCGCCCAGTGAGACGCCCGAATACGAATTGATGCTATTTTTTAAATACTTACTATTATTAATTTTGACTCCGTATTATTAAAAAAATTATAAGAAAGAAGGGCCACATGTCTTAGTTGCAATGGCGACAAAAAACTCGATTGGGGAATTCGTTGCACAGCATCCACGACTACTCGGCGTCCTGTTCGCACTTAGCACGTTGTTGGTTCAAGCAGGGAGTGTGATTGCAGATGGTGCAAATAGCGGCCCGTAGCTAGTTAATATCAGATATTTGTAATTCGTCGCTCCAGTAAAGCTGATTTTCAACTTCAACCGGTCTAACTTCGTACGAAATCCAAGATTTAAGTTCTTCTATAGATAGATTTACTGTTGTTAGGGGTGCCGAGGCGATATACCGTTCTTGCGACCAATCGGGATGAAAATTAACATGAGTTCCAAACCCGTGTATATCAGTCGGGTATGTATTGACCACAACCTCGAACCGGTCGTTTTTAACTCGCTTGATTTTGAGATGATGTGGTAGTCCGCTCTCACACTGGACTAACGACAACCCACCATCTCCGAGCACAGTATACTGATAGCCGTACACTGATTGCTTTCGTGCAATCGACAGCGCGGCGCGAAGAGGAAAACCACAGTTTAGGAGTCGAGCCAGTATTTTGCCCAGTTTCGTCGCCGACGGATTGCCGATGGGGGAAAGCGTGGCGACGCCGCCGCGACTTCCCTTTTTGATGAGTTCGTACCCCTGCTGGTAGGACTCACAGGCGTTCAGGAGGAATGCGGTGGCGTTGACCTCCGTGAGGGTATGCGCGTCGAGCGACCCGTCGGCGCAGAGAAACCCGCGGTCGTCGATGTGGCCGATGTAGTGGACGAAATCGGACTGCCGAGCGAGCAGTTCCCGGAGTTCGTCCTGCGTGAGGTCGTAGTGGGCGGTCACGTCGAAATCGAGGAACTCCCGAACGCCGTACAGTTCCTTCACCACGTCCTCGTCCAGCATTTTGTCGTCGTTACAGACGACGTGAATGTCGATGGTGTCCGAGGTCGGAACGCGGTCAACTCGTCGCTCAAGCGCGGACAAATCGAGTTTGTTGACCTTGAGAGGGAATCCCGGCCCGGCCCACGCCTGTTCGATGACGTTCGGCATCGAATCAACCTGAAACACGTCCCGGTCGTCCACCGCGTCCCAGCCCTTCGTCCCGCGAGCCAGCACGCCGGATGGCGGCGCGCGGAAGAACTCGCTCTGAGCGTCCGACATGGGTTTGACCGAGTTGGGATTCGGGCTGTCGGGAAGCCGAACGAGCGCGAGGTTGTCCGCGAGGTACGGGAGATATTCCGCGTTTTCGACCGTCGGTGTGAGGTCAACGCCGAGTCGCCAGTTTGGGATGTACGGTTCGAGCGTTTCGAACGGAACCGATAGATACGCGGCGAGACGCGCCGTCAACGGCGCGTCGTACAGTGCAGAAAAGTCGAGGTCAACGAGCGGTTCGACTTGCTCGCGTTCGTGCAAGTCAACTTGATAGTATCCCTCGGTTCGAGTAAGACAGTCGAGGAAAAACGTCTGGCGAAGGACGCGGTTGACCGCGTTTTCGTAGCTGTCGCCAGCGGTAAGTTCGTGCTCGAACTCGTCCGCGACCAATCGCGGACGAGTTCCTGTCTCCGGAACGACCTCCCCGCCGAGATAATACGCGAGCGAGGCCAGCGGGAAGACGTGTTCCCTGTCTGGGGGGACGACAAGTGAAACACCCGTATCGGGTCGAACCAGCCCATCCGGCGCGTCGAATTGTTCCGCGCGCTTGATAAGTGGCGGATGTCCCCGCAGGGTCGGAAACGAGCGCTCCGGACTCGTCGTTTTCAGCGCCGACCCGGAGAGAGAAAGCGCGCGCATCACGTCCTCTACGTCGTCGGTAACGGTTATCGTCCCCGCCGGTCGGTCGTGGTAGGAGCGTGCACCCACACGCACGGACGTTTCGGCTCCGAAGTCGAGGACGACCGCACCGTCGCGCTGTTTGAGACGGAATCCGCTTTCGACGCCGAGGTACAGCTTCATCGGGGCCGTACTCAGTTCGATGAGATAGGTTCCGGGTTCGACGCTCCGGTTGTTGCCGTCGGAGGTTTCGGCCACCATCTCCCCGTCCTGCGTTCGAATGGTGACGGGAAGCAGTTTCGGTACGCAGAGCGTCACGGTTTTGACGGCAACCGCGGCATCGACCGGAAAGTAGAACCGTTTGGTCGAAACTGCCGTCGGCTGAACGGAACCGGAGGTGTAGAGTGCGAAGCGAACGTTCTCGATAGGGTCGTAAACGTCGAGTCCGTCGCGCTCGGGATGCCGCCGAAACTCCATAGCGAAGGTATGTGAGTCAGCTATGATAGTTCTACCCAGTGGGTCGTCTCACCGAGGTCGGGAACGTGCCATCGCTGCTCTGCCAAACCGGGCCGCTTGCGCAGTTCGATACGCGCGTCGAACAGCGGAGACAGTTCTTCTACGAGCGGGTCGTCGTCTGCCACTCGAAGATGATAGTGCGCCATGCCGTGGACACCGCGGACGATTGCGGTGAGTCCGCGAAGGAACTGGGAAAGGGAGACGATGTCGTCCCCACCGGACAGCACTTCGACGGAATCGATTCCGAGGCGAAGTTCCGCGGGCGAAAAGCCATCGTTTTGGTCGTCGTACTGACTGATTACGGAAATTAGCTCGGAACGAAGCGTTTCCCGTGAAACGTTCTGTACGGAGTCGGTTTTTTCGTCGCTCTTCGTGGCGCGATATTCAGTTCGTCGGTCGATGACGCGGGTGTCCGGGGAGTTCGGTTCGACCGGAAGGTGCGAGTCTGCACCGAGTGCGGTGGGGTTCGTAAGCGCGAGCACGCGCGTTCGTCGCCCCTGTCCGAAGAGCGTCCGACTGAATGCGGCGCTCGTCTCTTTCGGCACGTCGCCGGTAACGAGGAGATTGCTGCCACTCGTTTTCAGCCCCGCAAGCCACTCAGTGAACTGCACGTCCTGCGTCGAACCCTCGCCCGACCCGCTTCGAAATTCGAGACGAGAACTCATTAGTGAGACGAATGTTCCACGCAAAAATAAGGGTTCGGGATAATGGCTGACGAACCGCGAATCGATATCCGTCGAGCACCTGACCGACTGTTGTCGTGGGTAGCGTTGTGACGATAAATCGCGCGAAGAAGCGATGGCTTACCACAATACGATAGGTGGCTTACCACGTGATGACGTTGCTCTCCAAATCGCGCGGGAAGTAGGTCAGCATTTCCGTGCCGTTCTCCGTGACCGCAACCGTGTCGGAGTGACGGTAGCCGTAGGTGTCGGTGTACAGTCCCGGTTCGATGGTGTAAACGTGGCCGGGTTCCATTTCGGCGTCATCCTCGTCTACGTGGTCATCCCATCCGCGGTCGATGTACGGCGGTTCGTGGCCGCCCATTCCGATGTTGTGGCCGACGTGATGCTGTGCAAGGTCGGTGACGCCCTGCTCCTCGAAGTAGTCCCACACCTGTTGGTCAACGTAAGACAAGGGAACACCCGGCCCAAGGGCGTCGATAGCGATGGTTTGAGATTCGAGCATCAACTCGAAGTAATGTTCCTGTTCGTCTGTCGGCGAACCGACGAACATCGTTCGCTCCAGTTCGGAGTGATAGCCATCGACGTTCGCGGCGGCACCCGTGACCAGAACGTCTCCCTCCTCGATTCGGCGGTTCGCGGTGTGGCCGTGCGGAAGGGCTGTTTGTGGCCCGGTGATGTAGCCTGCAAATGCAGGCCCGTCTCCTCGCGTACGCGGAACATACTCGTTCCCGAGCGTATCGAGCATCGCCCGGGAAGCGTCCATCGAGGCTCGCTGGCTGACGGTCGCCGGGTGCGCGCCGGGTTCCGTGTAATCCGCGAGATACTGGTGTGCGAGGTTCCCCCATTTGGCCGATTCGCGGATGAGGTCGATTTCGGCGTCGGTTTTCGCCCAGCGCAGTCTGCTCACCCAGCCTTGCATTTCGACTTCGACGAACTCCGAGAGCGCCGGGCCGTCGTAGCCCATCACGCCGGGCGCGCCGTCGGCGTCCGTGGCGACTGTCTCCGCGCCGAGTCCCGAGAGCATTTCGACAGCAACCTGAATCGGTTTACCGCCGGGATAGTCGAAGTAGTGATGGACGGCGTCGATTCGCGGGTTCGGTTCGACGCGCTCGACTTCGAGTCGTGGCACCGTGATTTCGATTCGTTCGTCAGTGACGGCGAGTACGACCGGTCGTTCGGTCTGAATGTGGTCAAAGCCGGTGAGATACTCGATACTCGTCGCGCCGAACCAGACGCCTGCGTCGGCACCCTGTTCGCGTATCTTCTCGCGTACTGCTTCGAGACGATGGTCGAACTCCGAATCCGGAAGTCGTGTAGCCATGCCATAGCGTTCACTGGTGCGAACTAAAACCTTCACGTGGCGGAAAGCCGTTCCAAATCGCTGTTGCTGTCGAACGGCGTCGTTGCTCGTCCGAGATGGCGAGGCTACTCTCGTTTGGGAGCGTACTCTTTGCTGTCCGGGTAGCGTTGTCCGTTCGAATGCTCGTTTCCGACCTCGTGATGCAAACCGGGTCGGCGATTCCGGAACTGACAGTGGAGATGGTCGTCGTGTTCGCCATCGCAACGGCGGCCTTCGTGCTGTTCGCCACGGAAGCCTTTCCGCCGGACATCACCGCTCTCATCGTCATGGTCGTGCTTATCGTCCTCGGCCCATGGACGGGAATATCGCCCGAAGAAGACATCTCGGGGTTTGTAAACGACGCGACGATTATCGTGCTGGCGATGCTCGTCTTGAGCGGGGGGGTCAGCCAAACCGGCGCGGTACAGCAACTCGGCGAACGGATGGCCTCGTTCGCAGGGACGGACGAGCGAAAGCAACTCGCGGCGACGTTGGCCTTCGCGGAGGACTTCATGACGCCGATTGGCTACCAGACGAAGCTTCTTGTGTACGGGCCAGGAGGCTACAAATTCACGGATTACTTTCGCGTCGGTGCGCCACTGCAGTTAGTGTTGTCAATAGCAACTGCTTTCGGAATTGCTGTCATTTGGGGCGTCTGAAATCGTAATACAACCGGCGTCTGTGCAACTATTCGATTCCGCCGAAGCTTGGATCGGGAACTCAAATCGCCCAAAATTAGCGTTTGCAGTTTATTCTCCCTCGTTTTCGATTTGCTCGTTCGCTTCCTCGACATCGACTTTCGCCTGTTCCAAAACAACCCTTCTCGCTACACTGGTCAAAATGAGTTCGGAGAAAGTCCGCCCTCCCCGATTTGAACGGGGGACAAGTCGATCTACAGTCGACTGCTCTACCAGTCTGAGCTAAGGGCGGGCACGCACTTTCACCTAATCCCGTCCCAGACTTAAGAATTATTATTCGAGACGGCGTGGTGGACACACGGAAAGCTTCAAGTATGATAGGTTGTGTGTATCGGAGTAGAGACAAGATTAGGTGGCCGACATGAGCAAAATCACGTTCCGCGCAGACGACGACCTCGTCAAGCAACTCGAATCGCTCGACGCCTCGAAGAGCGAGGTCATGCGCGAGGCACTCCGCGACTATCTCGACGGCCAGGGAGAATCAGCGGAGCAAACCGACGGGAGCCTCGATGCAGTCGTCACAGAGCGCGTAGACGACCTCATCGACCAGCGACTCGAGCCTCGTGCGGGCGAGAGCGGGCGAGATATCAACGTAAACGTCACCGTCGAAGGTGCTGGCGAGATTCGGGCAACGGAACACACCCCGACATCGAGTGGAACGACGAATCGTGCGCGTCGGACAACCGACGACACAAGTCAGACCGAGAACACCTGCGGCCAGTGCGGAGAGTCGCTCGATTCGGGCCACGTATACTGTCCGAACTGCGGTGAGAAGGCGACACACCGCGTGTTCTGTGACTGTGGCGACGAGATTCGATCCGACTGGGCGTTTTGCCCCGGATGTGGCCGAAGAACGCCGTCAGCGGACGTTTTAGATTCGTCGTAAAACGATTGTTTTACAACCGCCGTTAATTATATATACTGCGCCTTTGTGGATACTTCCACGTAAGACGATTGTCTTACGCCAACGTTAAATCGGTCAAAATATCGCGTGTTGGCCGCTAATACGGCGTAAGACGGAGATTGAAAGCATACCGCGTGTCGTCTTACCATACAAGGGGAATCCACTATGGAGCGCGTGACACTACGAATACCAAAACAGCAAATCGAAGAAGTCGAACAGATGGTCGAAACCGGCGAGTTCCCGAACCGAAGCGAAGCGATTCGGGCCGCAGTCCGCGACATGCTCAACGAGCACGACGGAAACGGAACCGAGACCACGAACAAGCGCACTTGGGCGAAGGTGTGAACGATGCAGGACATCGTTCAAGAAGCACTGGAAAACGCAGAAAGCGAACAGCGCGAGATGGACGCCGTCACGACGGGCGACGAGTTCGGTGACCCGCGAATCGTCATCGTCGGCTGTGGTGGTGCCGGAAACAACACCATCAACCGCTTGTACAACATCGGCGTCGATGGCGCGGATACCGTCGCCATCAACACCGACAAACAGCACCTGAAGATGATCGAAGCCGACACGAAAATCCTCGTCGGCAAATCCCTCACCTCCGGCCTCGGCGCTGGTGGCGACCCATCTATGGGCGAACGCGCCACCGAGATGGCACAGGGAACGGTCAAAGAGGTTCTCGGCGATGCCGACCTCGTCTTCGTGACCGCAGGTATGGGTGGCGGAACCGGAACCGGTGCCGCACCCGTCGTCTCGAAAATCGCCAAAGAGCAGGGCGCAATCGTCGTCGGCATGGTCTCGACACCGTTCAACGTCGAGCGTGCCCGCACGGTGAAAGCCGAGGAAGGACTGGAAAAGCTTCGCAACGAAGCGGACTCCATCATCGTCCTCGACAACAACCGCCTGCTCGATTACGTCCCGAACCTCCCGATTGGCAAGGCGTTCTCGGTGATGGACCAAATCATCGCCGAAACGGTGAAAGGTATCTCGGAAACCATCACTCAGCCGAGCCTCATCAACTTAGACTACGCCGACATGACCTCCATCATGAATCAGGGCGGCGTAGCCGTGATGCTCGTCGGGGAGACACAGGACAAGAACAAAACCGAGGAAGTGGTGCGAGATGCGATGAACCACCCGCTGCTCGACGTGGACTACCGAGGTGCATCGGGCGGCCTCGTTCACATCACGGGTGGCCCAGACCTCACGCTCAAAGAGGCAGAAGGCATTGCGGCCAACATCACGGAACGCCTCGAAGCGAGCGCCAACGTCATCTGGGGCGCACGCATTCAGGAGAACTACAAAAGCAAAGTCCGAGTCATGGCTATCATGACTGGCGTCAAAAGCGCACAAGTGCTCGGCCCATCGACGCAGAAACAGGCCGACCGCTCCCGGCAGAAGATGCGCGACGTGGATGCACAGTCCTACGACGCCAGCAACAACGTCGAAAAATCTAAAACTGGCACCTTCGGCACCCAGAGCGACGGTGGTCGGGACGAAGTCGAGAAAAACAACGGACTTGACGTTATCCGATAATTCGCTTTCCTCTCTTCTCTCTTTTTCGCAAACAGCGAATTGCTATTTCCGCTATCTTAGAATAGAAATCAACAAGATTGCGATTACACCGCGTGAATCGACTCCACCAACGCGCATTTCCGGCAGATGTCGCTCGTCGTGGACGCGCCGCATCGCTCACATTCGTTGATTTCGCGTTTGCCGTCGCCGATGCCGAACTCGTCCGCGGCGACCGCGGCGAGTTCCTCGTAGCCAGCCATAATCGAGTGACGTGTTCCGGGATGGTTCTCTTCGAGCGAGAGCATCAACTGCTGGATTTCGGCGCGGTACGCCTCGCTCGAGTGTGGACATTCGGTGATGTGCGCCGGGAGGTTTTCGAGGTGAGCGTACAGCGCAACCTCTTTTTCCGGAACGTCCCGAAGCGGTTTCGCACGCGGGACGAACGAATCTTGGTCGTTTCTGGTTTGCGGGTTGTGGTCGGTTTCGTCGTCTTCGCCGCTCTCTGCGGAAGAGACGCTTGAAGGCGTTTCTTCCGCGAATTTCCCGAGGCTGGCGTCGAAATGCTTGGCGATTTGAGCAACGTCGCCTTCGAGGAAGTTCATCAATGCGGTTTCTGCCTCGTCGTCCAGATTGTGTCCCGTGAGCAGTTTGTCGGCCCCGTACTCCTCGGCGTATTTCGAAAGCAAGTCCCTGCGGAACACGCCACAGTAGGCGCAGGCGGCCATACTTTCGGGGTCTTTTTCCACCACGTCGTCCATTTGCACGTCGAACTCATCCTCGTAGGTGACGACTTCGTGGCGAATGTCCAACTCATCGGTGAGTTCGAGACAGGCGTCCAAACTCTTGTCTCGGTAGCCCTCGATACCCTCGTGAATCGTCAGCGCGACGAGTTCGACGCGCGGGTCGTTGGCAAACGTGTCGTGGAGAATCTGTGTGAGAACGACGCTGTCTTTCCCGCCGGAAAGACCGATGAGCCACGTTTGTGGCTCGTCGGGCGTAGCAGATGCGGGAAGGAGATTGTCGTCACGGATCCGCCGTCGAAGGCGCTTTTCGACCGACCGACAGAAATGGTCTTCACACATGTGAAGCCCCGAGTAAGCCGCGTGCATCACCGCCTCTCGGTCGCACTTATCGCAGTCCATTACCTGTGGCTTTCGTCGCGGGCCGTTTCACGGTTTCGCTCCGGAGTAAATCGAATATCGCTATACTAAATCCCGGAAAGGTAACTAAAGTGTCTATTCTGAGAAGCACAAGAACGACCGTATTTTGGGATTTTTTCGGTGAATAACTGTTTCATGATAGTATTTTTGACAATTACTTTCGAATAGTGGCTCCGCCGACTCCGGTAGTTGAATTGACGATGCGCTGTCGATTGGAGTGGGCGAATATGGGTTGTAACGGAGTTTTAACGCCGAAACAAGAATCCGTTACTGCTGCGTGGTAACTGCTACCGAACTGCCAGTAGACACCGATTGCGACCGGTTTAAGGGACGAATAATAAACCTTATACTTCCCGTTCGTTGAATTCATGGTTCGACCCTCCGACGAAACACGGCGAACTTTTCTCAAACTGACCAGCGTCGCGCTCGGCACGGCGGGGCTTTCGGGGACAGTAATGTCCGACGCGCAGCGTTCGGCCGAACAGGACTGGCCGACGTTCCAGTACGACGCCGGAAACACGGGTTACAACCCAGTCGGAGGTGACCCGGGTTCCGGGGCGTGGATAGCGTGGAGCGAACAGTTGTGCGACCGACGCCTATTCGCGCCAACCGTCGTCGATGGCACGGCCTATGTCGTTGACACCTCGGGAGTGCTGAGGGCATTCGACACGGAAGCGCGAGAAACGCGCTGGACGGCGAACGTCCGCGGATTGGACTACGCGCCCACTGTCGTCGGAGACACGGTCTACGTGGCAGGGACGGACGTACTCGCGCTCTCGACGAGCGACGGAAGCGAGCAGTGGCGGTTCGAAGTCGGCGTTACCGAAAGCTCTCCGATAACGACCACTGACGGGACGCTCTTTTTCAAAACCAGCGACGCAAACGGACAGGGAGTCTGCTGGGCAGTAGACGCAGCGACAGGAACCGAACGCTGGCGAATCCGCATTCCGAGCGGCAAGGAGGGCGAAATCCCAAGCGCCGAAAACGTCCCGCCAGCAGTCGTCGACGGCGTCGCGTACTTTGTCGATAAATCCGACGTGTACGCCTTTGAGGCCGAAACCGGAACTCCTCAATGGCAGACCAGCGTCGATGGAACCATTAACCACGCGCCGACGGTTGCCGACGGAACTGTCTACGTCTGCGGGGAGCGCGTGTTCGCCCTTTCGACGGACGATGGAGGCACGGAATGGGAAACCAGCGTCGCTGACTCTGCACGACTCGCGCAGTCTCCTGCAATCATCGGCGATTCGGTCATTATCACGGATGGTCGGGAGGCACGTGCGTGGTCGCTTCACTGTGAAAACGGGGCGGAACAGTGGTCGTTTGAAGACGGAGGCGACTCCGCCGGAACGCCGGTAGTCGCCGATGGAACCGTTTACATCCCCATCTCCGGTGACGATGCACTGGTCGCGGTTGACGCCGCGACCGGTGAACAACGCTGGCGTGTCCCGGTTCGAAACCTCGGCAATTCGTGGCTTCCCGCCGCAGTCGGCGACGACATCTACGTTACCGACCGTGAGGGTTTCCTGTACGTGATACGCGATTCGACGGAACTCGATTGGCGTGTAGATTCGACGGAACTCGATTGGCGTGTAGACCGAACCGGCACACTTGCAGTCGGCGAAAACGTCTACGTTTCGAACGACGAATTGGTCGCACTCAACGCCGAAACCGGCGAAAAGCAGTGGATGGCAGACGGTGGAAACGCACCGGCCACGGAGAACGAACTGCTGTACGTCGCGGACGGCGGGGACGTCGTCGCGTACACCGCAGGCGGAACCGAACAGTGGCGTGCCGGATGCAACGGCAACATCGCTACCAAGCCAGCAGTCACGGACGAAGCGGTGTTCGTTGGCGGCGACGGGTGGGTCAGTGCCTTCGACGCAGAAACTGGTGTACTGCAGTGGCGGTACGAGGGCGACTGCGGTGCCCTCGGCTCCGTTACACGCCTCACAGCGCGCGAAAACCGCGCTTTCGCTGTCATGGAGGGCCGGGTTCTCGCGCTCGAATCAGGTGGCGTGCGGTGGGTTGCCGGTGAGAACGTCTGTGCAATCACATCTGGTGACGCGGTGTACACCGGAACCGACGAAAACGAAGTCGTCGCATACGATTTCGACGGCAACGAACTGTGGCGGACGACCCCGGAAAACGGCGATTCTATCAGTCATCTCGTTGCGGGCGAAACTCACGATAGCGTCTACGCGGTCACGACCAGCGTGACGAGCATGGGAACCGACAGCAGAGAGTGGCTTACCGCGTTTTCGGCTGGTGAAGAACGATGGTCGTTCCACCCGAAATTCCTCCCGTTCGGGTCGCTCTGCGAACCGGTCGTCGCGGACGACACCGTCTACGTCGGTGCCAGCGACCGACGAGTGTACGCGCTGTCAGGGGCGGACGGAAGTGAGATTCGCCGGTTCGAAACCGGCGGGGAAGTCGAGAGCGTTACAGTCGATTCGGACGACAGGGTGTACGCTGCCAGCGATGCAGTGTACGCGTTCAGATAGCACAATCGGGCGCTACCTTCGACAGGCAACAGTACGTTGTCGTTGGTCAACCCGTATCGGAAACGTCCCCGTGAACGTCAGCGATTCTCGTACATGTGAGCGTATTAAAAATAGTTCGCCGGGTAAACGGGCCGTGATTAGTTCCGTTGCTCCGCTTCCGCAACTGCGTCAGGTGCGTAGATGACTCCTGCCCCGATGTCGGCATCGCTCTTGCCGTTGCTGAATCGGGCGGTGTTCTCGATGATGTTCTGCACCTTCTTCGCGCTCAAGTCTGGATTGGCCTCGCGGATGAGAGCAACGAGTCCAGCAACTTGCGGGGCCGCCATCGAGGTACCTGCGTACCATGCGTAGGCGGTGCCGTCGTTCAAATCCGGCGGCACCACTTCGTTCGTCGTTCGGTAATACCTTCGCAGAACATCCATTTTGAAACAATTTCGCGTTCGAAGACAGCACCGCCCTCCACCGGTTTGTCGGAGGTTCGACACAGGTGTTGCAGACAAGCGGCAATCAACAGGGGACATGGAAGCGGCTATTGAGTGTGTGAAAGAATACCGGTAGCAAACAAACAATGGTTCAGAAAGCGTTTGACGAAATCGTCCGCGAACTCGACAGAATTGACGCGGATGCGTTCGTTCACGTCGGCGACCGATTCGATGACCTGCTTCGATATTTCACCGATTTTTCCGGGCCGGACCGCGACTACGCGTTCGTCTTCGTCGCTGGACGGGCGATACTCTGTGCGCCACGATTGTTCGGTGAGCAAGCACGCCGCGAGTTCGGTGGCGACGATGTTCGGACGAGCGAACACCAAACAGGGGCGACAGCACCGGCCCGCGCCATCGAAACGATTCGGGAGTTCGCCGATGCAGAGCGGATTCTGGTGCCCAGCCATATTTCTCATCGAACCGCGACCGCGCTCGAACAGCACCTCGAACTCGTTACGACGGACGCCGATTTCGGTCGCTCGCGGAAGACGCCAGACGAACGTGCCGCGCTGGCCGAAGTTCAGGAGGTCGCACAGCGTGGAATGGCTCGTTCGGAATCCATTCTCGCGGAAACAACGATTCGGGACGAGTGTCTTCATTGGAAAGGAAAGCTGCTCACTACGGAACGCCTTCGGAGGGAGGTCAACGCCGTTCTCGCACGCCACGGCGTGCAGGACGCCAGAAACACCGTCATCGGTGCCGGGCCGAGTTGTGCCGACCTGCATTTCACCGGTGAGGACGAGATTCATTCCGGGGAGACGATTCTACTTGACATTTCCCCGCGCGGTTCACGTGGCTACTACGGTGACGTGACTCGAACCTTCGTCGTCGGCGATATTGGCGAGTGGGAACGCGCCACCTACGACGCCGTGCAGGATGCGCAGGACGCTGCCCTCGAAACGCTCGATTCGGGTGCGGGAATCCGTGCCGAGACGGTTCACCGAAGCGTTTCGGAAACGCTCCAAAATCATGGGTTCGAGGTGGGCGACGTTTCGGTCGGGATGTACCACGGAACCGGACACGGCGTCGGCCGCTCGCTGCACGAATCGCCATCCCTCTCAAGCGACGAGCGACTCGAAGTCGGGAACGTCGTCACGGTCGAACCCGGCGTCTACGACCCGGAACGTGGCGGGGTTCGCATCGAAGACCTCGTGGTCGTCACGGAATCGGGCTACGAAAATTTGACCGACTATCCGCGACGGATTCGGCCATCGCCAAGTCGGTAGCTCAATCCGGACACGGACGATGTAGTTCCTTATTCGCCGTCGAGTCGTTTTTGCCACTCCTGTACTTTCGACATTAACTCGATTGGCGATACGTCGGCGACTTCGACGCCCGAGAGTTCCGACAGCACGGCTTCAGTTTCGGGGTCGATTTCCGACGTGTCGCTCCCGGTTCCGCTCGATTCGTCCCTATTTTCGCCAGCACTCGAACCAATCTCTCCCTGCTGGAACTCGCCGCTTCCGAGGTCGAACACGGCCTGTACCGGTTCGCTCGACGTGCCACCTTTCGCCTCGATTGCCTTCTCCTGTCGTAACCTGTCGAGGACGTCACGGGAGCGTTCGACCACTGGAACCGGTACGCCAGCGAGGTCTGCGACGTGAATCCCGTAACTGCGGTTCGTCGGGCCGTCGCGGACGGTTCTGAGGAAGGTTACGTCGCCATCTCGCTCATCTGCCGCAACGTGGACGTTGGCAACTCTCGGCAGGTGGTCGGCCAGCGTCGTCAGTTCGTGGTAGTGAGTCGCAAAGAGCGTTTTCGCGCGAACCTCGTTGTGCAGATACTCCGTCGCGGCCCACGCAATCGAGATTCCGTCGTAGGTCGCGGTTCCGCGTCCCACCTCGTCCAGAATGACGAGGGAATCCTCGCTCGCGGAGTGGAGGATGTTCGATAGCTCCTGCATCTCCACCATGAACGTCGAACGCCCTTGGGCCAACTCGTCCAGCGCGCCGACGCGGGTGAAGATGCCATCGACCAATCCGACTCGCGCCTCCCGCGCGGGGACGAAACTGCCGACTTGGGAGAGCAGGGTAATCAACGCGACTTGGCGCATGTACGTCGATTTGCCGGACATGTTCGGCCCGGTGACGATGAGGAACTCGCGCTCGTCGTCCATCCGCACGTCGTTGGGGACGAACTCGGTCGTCTGTTCCACGACGGGGTGGCGACCCTGTTCGATGTCGAATCCCGACTCGGCGAGTTCCGGACGAACCCAGCCGTTTTCGACGGCGTGAACCGCGAGGCTTGCGAGGGTGTCGAGTTCGGCCAGCGTGCGCCCCACGTCCTGCATGAGTTCCGCGTGGTTTGCGATTCGCACCCTGAGTTGCCCGAACAGTTCGTACTCCAACTCGCCGCGGCGTTCTTCGAGACGCAGTATTTCACGCTCTCGCTCGCGCAGTTCGTCCGTGACGTATCGTTCCGAGTTTTTTAGCGTCTTGACCGCCTCGTACTCCTCGGGAACCTTGTCCGTGTCCGACTTGCCGACTTGGAGGTAGTAACCATCTGTTTTGTTGCGGTCTACCTGCAAATGCGAGATTCCAGTCCGCGATTTTTCGCGGCTTGCGAGGGTGTCGAACCATTCCAGATTCTCCTCGTGCTGGTCGATGATTTCGTCCAGTTCGTCGTCGTAGCCCCGGCGGAATAGTCCACCTTGCGTGACGGTTTTCGGCGGGTCGTCGGCCAGTGCTTCGGCCAACTCCTCGCGCAGGCGTTCTGCCTGCGCTCGGTCGGCACGAGCCACGAGTTCTGCGAGTGGCGAACTCGATAGGGACGGTGCGTTCGCAATCGAATCCGCGACGGCCGGGAGAACCGCGAGGCTGTCCCGAACCCGGAGCAAATCGTTCGCGTCGGCACTCCCCGAGACGGCTTTGCTCGCCAGCCGTTCGAGATCGTACGTGTCCCCGAGCGTTTCCCGAATCTCTTCGCGGGCCAACGCGGATTCCGCGAAGGCCGACACGTTCGACTGGCGCTCGCGGAGCAAATCGAGCGACCGACGAGGGCGCTGAAGCCACTCCTTCAACAGGCGACGGCCCGCGCTGGTTTTCGTGTGGTCTACCGTGTCGAACAGCGACCCGTTTCGGTCGCCGTGCATGGTTTCCGTGAGTTCGAGGTTGCGCTGGGTCGTCGCGTCCAGTTCGACGTGGTCGTCTGCGTGATACGACTGGAGGCGCGTCATCGACCCGAGGACGCCCGCACCCGTCTCTTCGACGTAGGAGAGAACGGCCCCCGCCGCGCGAACTTCCGCGTTCGGCGCGTTTCCGTCGGCGGAATCTAAGCCGATGCTGGAAAGCGCCTCAGTTCCGAACTGCTCGCGGGTGACGTGTTTCGCCTTTCCGGGCGCGAAGGCGTTCGCATCGTGAAGCGAGAGGGAGGCGTTTGTCCGTTCGCGCACCGCTTCGAGGAACGAATCGTCGTTGCGAATCTCGGGACCGGGAAGCACTTCGGCAGGGTCGAATCGATAGAGTTCCGTCAGCGCCTTCGAATCGGCGTCCGGGCCGGACACCGAACTGACCAGAAATCTCCCCGTCGTCACGTCCGCGAAGGCCAACCCGTAGCCGTCGTCCACGCGAACGATTCCGGCGAGATACTGGGCGTCGTCGTTCGTCGTTTCGAGCAGCGTCCCCGGCGTCACGACCCGCGAAATCTCGCGGGCGTGGCCGTTTTCCGTTTCGTACTGGTCGGCGATTGCCACTCGGTAACCGCGTTCGACCAGTTGTTTCATATACGGCGTGAGTTCCGAAAGCGGGACACCTGCCATCGGATAGCTGCTTCCGTGGCTCGACTTCTGGGAAACGTTTAAATCCAGCACGTCGCCGACCAGTTCCGCGTCGTCGGCGAAAAATTCGTAGAAGTCGCCGACCTGCATCGTCAGCACGTCCGCGTCTGCCTCCTCTTTCAGCGAGAAAAACTCCCCGACGATGCCGCCCTCGCTCACGGCGGACACCTCCGGAAACGAGCAGTCCAAATCATGTCCGGAGTGAGTTGGGGCGCGAATAAAACGATGTGGTTTCTCCGCCGGAATCGAGTCCGCGGTGATGATTGTGGCGGGTTACTCGGCCATCAGCGTGTCGAGTTCCTCGACGTTCGCCCGCACCGATTCGACTTCGGCGTCGAACTTATCGAGAAACGGTTCGGTCCGGTCGGTCGTCACCGCACCATCGCCGGTCGGCTGTATCAGTCCTTCGTTTTCGAGCATCTGAAACGACGTTCTGACCCGGTGCTCCGGAAGACCGGTAACCGTAGACGCGTGCCGAAGGCCGACCGGTTCTTCCGCACGGATGCGCTGGAGGATTTCGACGGTTCGAGCGACGAGTTCGACTTCGTCTTGGAGGGATTCGAGCACTGTCGAAGAAGAGCGGTACGTCAGCTAAAGTGTTACCTCATTGCATCACTGTGAGATTGTGAGTCATATTGATTCTCGCCAGCTAGTCGAAGGCCAGCACGATTTTGATACTCCACCGCATCTAACAGTACTCGCGTGGTTTCCGTGATTCCTCGTTCGGGTCGCCGACTCGGTGCCGGACTGATGGTCGTTTCCATCGTCAGCTTCGCGCTCGTATTGGTTGTGAGCGCCGCCGTCGCGCCGCCGATTTCGAAGGCACCGACGACGAACAACGCCGAAAAAACCGTCATCGGCGTACAATCGACGACCACCGAAGGCCGGGTCGTTGTCCTCGACGCCGCGGGCGAACAGATTTGGGATTTCGGCCAAGCAGCTAGTTATCACGACGTGTCCCGTCTCCCGAACGGGTCGGTTCTCGCGTCGTTCATGGAGCGGGGCGACGACGACTGCGGTTTTTACGAATCCCCCTGCGCGCACACGGGCGTCAGAATCATCAACCCCGAACCGAACGCCCGAATCGTCTACGAGTGGTCGTTTCCGGTTCGAACCAGCGGGAACAGCGAAGTCCACGATGCCGAACTGCTTCCGTCCGGCGAACTGCTAATCGCGGATATGGACAGAGAGCGCGTGTTCACGCTCGCGCCGAACGGGACGAAAACGTGGCAGTGGAACGCGAGCCAGTACTACGATTCGCCACCCGACCCGACCAGAACTGACTGGCTCCACATCAACGATGTTGACAGGATCGGTGAGGACAGATACCTCGTCTCGGTTCGCAACGCACATCAACTGCTCGTCGTAGAGCGCGGAGAGGGCGTCGTCGAAGTAGTGAACGAAGACCGCGACACGAGCGTGTTGAACTACCAGCACAATCCACAGTGGCTTTCCGAAGATGCGGTTCTCGTCGCCGATTCGGAAAACGACCGCATCGTGGAACTCCACCGAAACGAAGCCACGGGGCAGTGGGAACCCGAATGGCAGGTACACGGCGCGGGGGGAATCAACTTCGACTGGCCCCGCGATGCTGACCGTCTGCCAAACGGCAATACGCTCGTCACCGACAGTCGGAACAACCGCGTCGTAGAACTGAACGAATCGGGGAAAATGGTGTGGAGCGCACGGGTTCCAACGGTACCCTACGAAGCAGACCGCGACCCCGGCGAGTATCCAGCAGGAAATCCCGCCGATTCGGACGGTGTCGTCGGAAGCGGAACGACGAAACTGCCCGTCTTCAGCTATCTGCTCGACAGCGCCCGACACGTCGTCGCCCTCCCGTACTGGCTGGCGGGATGGCATCTCGCGGTCGGTTTCGTGGCACTTTTGACGTTTCTCGTCGGGTTCTGGCTGGTCGTTCGGAGTCGGAAAAGACGGTTGCATGAGCAACCACAGTAGCCTCCTTAAACACTCCCGACCACTCTTCCATGGCACTCGCACAAATCGAGCACCTGAGCGACGAACAGCAAAACTGCATCGACAACTGCTTCGAGGCCGCGCAAGCCAGCGAGTGGTGCGCGGACGAATGTGCAGGCGAAGGTGAAGAGATGGCACGGTGTCTGCGTCTCTGCCGAGACGTGGCCGACCTCACCACTCAGCACGCGCGGTTCATGGCGCGAAATTCGAACTACAGCGAACAGCTTGCGGAAGCCTGCGCCGGTGCATGCGAAGAGTGCGCCGAGGAGTGTTCCCAGCACGACCACGACCACTGTCAGGTCTGTGCCGACGTGTTAGAAGAGTGCGCCGAAAGCTGTCGTGCGATGATGGCATAAAGCGGTCGAACCCGACTATTTTTCCGAATCACGTCTCCGACTCCCGACAGCGTGATGTACCGCCGGAGTAGTGTCTGAATTATGACCGACGAGTGCGAGGCGTGCGCTGACGATGTGGAAGAATCGACAGATAGCCACGACCACCATGCGCTCTCGCCCGACGAACTCCGGTACCCGGAGTTCGTCTTCGAAAACGGAGAAATCGGAGACGACGGTTCGTTTGACCTCGAAACAGACCTCGACCGCGAGGGGATGGCTGACTGGCTATCCGACCTCGCTGGTGGACTGGCAAGCCACGACGTTGCAGTGGAATCCCCAGCGGGCTACGTCACGTTCGGCGTCGGGGCGTCCGGGGTCGAGATGTCGTTCGACCCCGAAAAAGGGGGCGTCGGCAACTTCGAAGTAACGTTCAAACTCCGAGCGAAACCGATGTTCGTCGCGGACGACCCCGACCGGCCGAAGGCCGGCGCGCGGGGTGGGAAGGGATTCATCCCCATCGAGATGCTGACGACCGACCGGGAGACGTTTCGGTGTTACAACTGGATGGGAGAAGAGTAAGGAACCTATAACGACGAAAGCACCGCGAACGTCCGGCGTTGCAGTTCTTCCGTGTCCTTCGC
This sequence comes from Haladaptatus cibarius D43, assembly GCF_000710615.1. Lineage (NCBI taxonomy): Archaea > Methanobacteriati > Methanobacteriota > Halobacteria > Halobacteriales > Haladaptataceae > Haladaptatus > Haladaptatus cibarius. The sequence continues at coordinate 1,434,774 of NZ_JDTH01000002.1, forward strand.
GAGAATCTTTACGATGGCCTCTTTCCCCACTTCGCCCCGGTCGATGATTGCGACGGGCGTCTCGTCTACCGACTCGAACGCCCGTCTCGCACCCCACTGCATCGTACTGCCTTCCTGTGCTTTCACGTCTTTCGGTTCAGCCGAGCGGTCGAACTCTGCGACCTCGCCGGTGAGCGTCGAGAGTGCGGCTTCTACGTCGGCATCGAATCGGCAGTTGACGGCGAACCGCAGGTCGGGGTCGAACTCGCGCGCCGAAAGCAGGAATCTGGCGACGTGGCTGGACGCGCCGAATCGCACGCCGCGATTCGGCTTCACGCCCGACATGGTTCGGGTGATTCGGCCCTCGGCGGCGGCGGTTTCACCGACTTTCTCGGCGTAGGGGGTCGCCCCGACGACGTTCATCCCGACTTCCGGCACGAGGTCGCTCACGTCCCGTTCGACGAACGACTGAACGACGCGCTCGACTGCTTCGGCGGTCGAATCGCGTTCCGCGTCGTTCCGCAGTTCAACGAGGTGGTGAACCGACCCCGGCCCTTCGCCCACATCCAGATGGTAGCGCACAGCGCGTTCCATGAATTTCGTCACACCTGCAACCGACTCGCGCAGGGTGTTTCCCTGCGCGAGTCGGGCCGCGATGGCACTGGCAAGCGTGCAGCCGGAACCATGTGTTGCGTCCGTCTCGATTCGGTCGTGAGTAAAAATTTCGACGCCGTCCTCGGCCACCAGCACGTCCCGAACCTGCTCGCCTGGAACGTGCCCGCCCTTGATGAGTGCGGCGTCGGCACCCATTTCGAGCAGTTCCTCGCCCGCCGATTGCGCGCTTTCGTCATCCTCGGGTTTCACGCCGGTCAGTACTTCCACCTCGTCCGCGTTCGGCGTCACGAGCGTCGCGTGCTGGATGAGTTCCTCGTAGGCCGATTCGCCATCCGAATCGAGCAGTCGGTCGCCGGAGGTGGCGACCATCACGGGGTCGATAACGACTGGAACGTCTATTTCCGCGACCCGTTCCGCAACGCTCCGCACGACTGGTGCTTCCGCGAGCATCCCGGTTTTGACCGCCCGAACGTCGAAATCCGAGAGGACGGCGGAACACTGCTCCTCGATTGCTCCGACGGGGAGCGTGAACGTTCCCTCGACGCCCTGCGTGTTCTGGGCCGTGACGCTCGTGATGACGCTGGTCCCGAACACGCCGTGGGCCTCCATCGTCTTCAAATCGGCCTGAATCCCCGCGCCGCCACCGGAGTCGCTTCCGGCGATTGTCAGCGCGACCGGCGGTTCGACGGGTGCCGGAATCCTGGTCATTGGGAACGCTCCATGAACTCCTCGAAGGCACCCCAGAACGGGTCAACCTCGGGATGAGAAATTCGTTCGCCATCTATTTCGACACCGTCGCCTTCGCGGACTTGACCGATTTCGGCGGCGAGAATGTCGGCCTCGTCCAGCGCGGCGAGGACGCCGTCTACGTCCTCGGGCGCGACCGAAAGGAGGAGCGTTCCTTCGCTAATCGACTCCCACGGGTTGATGTCGAAGAATTTACACGCCTCCAACACGCCCGGCAGAATCGGAATCGACTCCCTGCTCACGTCGAAATGAACCCCGCTCGCGCGGGCCATCTCGACCAATGCGCCGTGAACGCCACCCTCGGTCGCGTCGTGCATCGCGGTGACGTTCCCTGCCGCCGCGGAAACCAGCGCATCTTCGACCGGACTCATATCGTAAAATCGGTCTTTTGCATCTTCGACCGTTTCCTCCGGCAACTCTCCGTGCATCAACTCCTCGAATTGGATGGAAAGCAGACCTGTGGCTTCGACCGCTGGCCCTTTCGTGAGCAGGACGCGGTCGCCCGGATTCGCGCCGTTCGGGCGAACGATGTCGTCCGGGTCGCCGACGGCCATCGCGTTCGCGCCGCCGACCATCGGGTAGTTGCATCCTGTGTAGCGCGCTGTGTGGCCCGTGACGACGCTGACGCCTAACTCCTTGGCCTCTCGGTCGAAGGTCTTCCAAATCGTTTCGAACTCCTCGTCCGTGATTTCCGGCGGGAGATTGAAATCCACCGCGAGATGGGTCGGCGTGAGTCCGCTCACCGCCACGTCGCTCATGATGATGTGGAAGGCGAACCACGCTGCGCGCTCGAACCCGAGCGAGGGCATGATGAAAATCGGGTCTGTCGCGGTTGCGACCGCTTTTCCGCCGACCTCGAAGACGCCGAAATCGACGCCGTGCTGTGGCGACAGCGTCACGTCGTCGCGCTCCGCACCGAGATGCGGGTAAATGTACTCCTCGAAAAACTCCCTGTCTACTTTGCCGAGGTTGTCCATATGCAGGTGTTATTACTAGGTGGTATTTACCAGTGATGCTTACTGGATTGTCCACGATTTCGTTTAGTCCCGGTCTGCGTACTCGGCGAACACCTGCCACGAAGGGTCTACGTCGGGATGCTCGATTCGACTACCATCGACGTACACTCCATCACCCTCACGCACTGTACCCATTTCGGCCGCCGGAATCCCGGCGTCGGAGAGCGCAGAAAGCACCGCGTCGGTGCTTTCCGGCGCGACGGTGAGGACGAGCGTTCCCTCGGTCGTGGACTCCCACGGATTGATGTCGAAAAACTCGCACGCCTCCAGCACGCCCGGCAGAATCGGCACGTCGTCGTGACTCACGTCGAATTTGACATCCGCCGCCCGGGCCATCTCGACTAGCGCGCCGTGAATCCCACATTCCGTGGCGTCGTGCATTGCGGTAACGTTTCCTGCATCTGCCGCAACTAAGGCGTCCTCCACGGGACTCATGTCGTAGAACCGCTCTTTCGCATCCTCGATGGTTTCCTCCGGCAGGTCGATGTGGTCTTCGAACAGCGTGACCAGAAACCCGGCCGTCTCGACGCCCGGGCCTTTCGTGACGAGGACGCTGTCCCCCGGTTTTGCCCCATCTGGTCGAACAAGGTTTTCCTTCTTGCCGACCGCCAACGTCGTCGCTCCGCCAACCCATGGATATTGACAACCGGAATATCGCGCTGTGTGGCCCGTAACGACGCTGACGCCCAATTCTGAAGCTTCGCGGTCAAATGTTTTCCAGACGGTTGCGAACTCCTCGTCGGTGATTTCCGGCGGCAGGTTGAAGTCCACCGCGAGATGGGTCGGTTGCAGGCCACTGACCGCCACGTCGCTCATCACGACGTGGAAGGCGAACCACCCGGCGCGTTCGAATCCGAGTTCTGGCAAAATCGAAATCGGATCGGTGGCGAGGGCGACGACTTGCTCCCCCATGTCAATCACATCATCAGACGCAGTCTGATTAGCCATCGAGCCAAGCTCGATAACCCCGAAATCGACGCCATGCTTGGGCCCGAGCAGTTCGTCGTCGCGTTCCGCGCCAAGATACGGATAGACGTGTTCGTCGAAGAAATCGCGGTCTATCTTCCCGAGGTCGGTCATACCGGGAATATCCTCCAGTGGCACAAATCGGTAGTGATTCGACGGAGTAGTACTCTGTATCCCGGTATTCCACTGGCCGGGAGTTATACGTCCCATCGCGCCCATCTCGCCCACATGACACGAATCGCAGTGACGGGCGCGGCGGGGAACGTCGGACGCGAAACGCTCGCCGCCCTCGAAGAGTACGACGTAACCCCCATCACGCACAGCGAGCATGACGACATCGACGGCGAGGTATGCGACGTGACCAACGCCCAGCGGGTTTCGGAAGTCCTTGCTGGCCACGACGTGGTCGTTCACCTCGCCGCGAATCCCTCGCCGGAGGCCGATTGGCGAAGCACCGTGGACGTGAACATCGAAGGGACGCGCAACGTCTTCGAGGCCGCCCGCGAACACGACATCGACCGCGTCGTCTTCGCCTCCTCCAACCACGCCGTCGGGATGTACAACGCGAACGACCCGGCAGAAACGGAAACGATGGTTACCGGTCACGCCCATCCGGTCTACCCCGACGATCCGCCGCGTCCGGACTCCTACTACGGCGTGAGCAAAGTCACCGGAGAAGCCCTCGGAACGTACTTCGCAAACCGCCACGGTATCGAGGTGGTCAACCTCAGAATCGGCTGGCTTCTCTCGGAAGACGAACTGAGAGAGACGCAGACTGAATCGGACGAACACGCCCGATTCTCTCGCGCGATGTGGCTGAGTCCCCAAGATTGTCGGAACGTAATACACGCCTCGGTCACCGCAGACCTGCCCGAACCGACGGTTACTGCCCACGCCACCTCGCGTAACGACGACCGATTCCTCTCGCTTCTTGCAACCGAACGAGCGTTGGGCTATCGTCCGCGTAACAACGCCTCCGAAGTACTCGACTGATGTACAACGGCCCCATCCCTCGCGTATCTTTTTATTCGATGACGCGACCACTGCGGGCTACCCGTGGGACACAGAGCACTCGTCGCCTACGAGCGACCGGACGGCCGTTACGACCGCCACTATGCACACTGGGGCGCGACTTCCCTCGCGCTTCGACACAAAATCACGGCGGAGACGCCGTTCGCGGAGGAAAGTAAATCCGAAACCCAGTGGAAACCCGCTATCGAACCGACTCCCCAAGCCACTGTACTCTCCTGCAAGGAGACGGCAAACTTCGACTATCAGCAGATAGAGGCGTTGTACGTCGTCTCACTCGCGTGGGTCGTCACGACGTACATCCCGCTCTGGTTCGGCCCCACGGAGCGCACTGACCCGACCGTCGGCGCGCTCGTCGCGGTTCGTGACGACCACGACGCAGTCCACGTCCGAGAGTGGTTTCGGGCCACACGGGCGGTCGTCCGGGATATGGTTCGTCGCGGAGTGCTCGGAGAGCACGAAGCGACGAACTACCTCGCCAGACGAACGACCGAGTGGGCGGGCGACCGTCGAGAGGTGATCTCGATGGTCTGATCGACTTTCCGACCGACCTCCTACGACGATGGCGGGATGGCGGTCGGTTTTTATCCGACCGCCATCTACAACAGGCAGTGACAACCGAGGGCGAGCGGCGAGGTGAACCCACGACGATACAAGCACCGACACACCGAGAAGCACAGCGACAGGTCGAATCGGCAATCGAGCGAGGCGACCTCCTCACCCTGTTCGGGCGCTGTACCGTCGAGTACGACGGCCGCGCGGAGAGCTATCTCGGTCCCGGCGACCGACTCGTCGTCCTCAAACCCGACGGCACCGCGCTCGTTCACACCGAGGAAGGACAAAAGCCGGTCAACTGGCAACCGCCGGGCGGGACGTTCGAGTCCGAACTGACCGACGAGCAACTGCTGGTGAGAAGCAGACGACCGAATCCGGACGAATCGCTCGAAGTACACTTCGAATCCGTCACCCAACTCTCGGCGTTCGACGTGACCGACGCGAAAGAAATTTCGCTCGCCGGGAGCGAAGAAGACCTCAGACAGCGTATCTTGACCGACCCCGACCTCGTGGAAGCGGGTTTCACGCCGCTGGCAACCGAGCGCCAAACCGCCGCCGGAGCCATCGACATCTACGGCAAAGACGCGAACGGAACGACGTTAGTTGTCGAACTCAAGCGGCGGCGCGTCGGCCCGGACGCGGTCGGGCAGCTTCGCAGATACATCGACGCGCTCCGGCGTGACCTCCACGCCGGAGCAGAAGTTAGAGGAGTACTGATTGCCCCCTCGGTCACGGAGCGCGCTCGAAATATGCTGGCAGAAAGCGGATTGGAGTTCGTTTCGCTGGAACCCTAATCCAACTGCCCTTTCAGCCTGTCCAGCAATTGCAGTGCTTCCAGTGGCGTTGTATCCGCAACGTTCGTTCGCTTGAGTTCCGAGAGAACGTCTTCCGAAACGGTATCGACTGGGGAGGGATTTTCGTTCGTCTCCTTTCCGTCCACTTTCTCCGCCCCGTTTTCTCCACAATCTTGGTCGTTCTCAAGCAGTTCCTTCGACCGGCCGATAACTGAATCCGGCACGCCCGCGACCTGTGCGACTTCGATTCCGTAGGACGCCATTGTGGCACCCGGAGAGATGTTATGCTCGAACACGACTTCGCCGTCGTGTTCGGTCGCGCCGAAATGGAGGTTGACGGCGTTCGGCAGTTCGTCGGCAACGGCTGTGAGGTCGTGGTGGTGGGTCGCAAACAGCGTTTTCGCGCCGATTTCGTCGTGGATGTGTTCGGTCACCGACCGCGCGATGGCGAACCCGTCGGTCGTGCTGGTTCCGCGACCAACTTCATCCAACAGGATGAGCGATTTCGAGGTCGCATTTTGGAGGATGTCGGCGACTTCGGTCATCTCGACCATGAACGTCGAGCGTCCGCCCGCGATGTCGTCGCTTGCCCCCACGCGGGTGAAGATTCGGTCTATCAGTTCGAGGCGCGCTTCGTCCGCCGGAACGAAACTGCCGACCTGCGCGAGGAGGGAAATTAGGGCGACTTGGCGCATGTACGTGGATTTGCCGGACATGTTCGGCCCGGTGATGATGGCCGTGGTATCGCTGTCGAGGTTCGTATCGTTCGGGATGAACGAGGTTTCGGTTCGCTCGACGACCGGGTGACGACCGTTTCGAATCTCGATTCCCTCGCCGCCGATTTCGGGGCGGGAGTAGCCGTGTTTCGCGGCGACTTCCGCCAGCGAAACGAGAACGTCCAGTTCAGCCAACGTGTCGGCGAGCGCCTGTACCCGTTCGGATTCCTCGGCAATCGTACTGCGAACCTCGCGGAATAAGTCATACTCCAAGTCGTCGGCTCTGCCTTCCGCCCGGATGATTTCGTCCTCGCGCTGTTTGAGTTCGGGCGTGTAAAATCGCTCCGAATTTTTCAGCGTCTGTCGGCGGTTGTAATCGTCTGGCACCTTGTCGAGGTTGGGGTTCGTCACCTCGATGTAGTAGCCGTGAACTTGATTGAAGCCGACTTTGAGCGACCCGATGCCGGTTCGTTTTCGTTCGGTTTCTTCGAGGTCGTCTATCCACGCTTTGCCCGACCGCTCGGTTTCGCGCAGTTCATCGAGTTCGTCGTCGTAGCCGGATTTGATGACGCCACCCTCCGTGATTTCGATTGGCGGTTCTTCGGTGATTGCGCGACCGATTCGGTCGCGCACGTCGGCCATCTCGTCCAGATTTCCGTGGAGAGTGCGCAGTGTTTCCGATTCGACACCCTCCATTGCGTCTGCTACCTTTGGAACTACATCCAGCGTGGATTTCAGCGAGCGCAGGTCGCGGGCGTTGGCACGCCCGCGAGCGACCCGCGAGATGAGGCGTTCGATGTCGTACACGTCCCGCAGAAGGTCGTGAACTTTCTCGCGCTGTTGGACACGGGTCGTCAACTCCTCGACTGCGTCGAGTCGTTTCTCGATTCGTCCTTGGTCGAGGAGCGGCCGACGAAGCCAATCTTTCAATCGTCTGCTCCCGAGCGCACAGGCAGTTTCGTCTAGAATGCCGACGAGCGTGGCATCGCGCTGACCGTGGACGGCCCGCGACTCGAACAGTTCGAGACTCGAAAGTGCGACTGTATCCACGAGCATGTACGACCGCGGGTCGTACCGGGTGAGGTGGTTCAAATAGTCGAGATGAACATTTTCGGCGTCGTCCTCGCCTTCGGTTTCATCGGTTTTCGCATCCGAATCTGCACTCTCACCTCCGCGGACGTATTCTGCGTAGGCGAGAAGTGCGCCGCAGGCACGGATTTCGGCGTCGGTCGCAAGCAGTCGTTCCGGCGGGCCGAAGTACTCCGTGACGAGTTCGTTCGCCGAATCGATGTCGAAAGCAGATTCCTCGTAGCCAGTAACCATGCAGTCGGCGTCAAACGGCGTTTCTGGTGCCTCAGGGGCGACGATTGCCTCCGCGGGAGAGAATCGACTGATTTCGTCCGTCGCCGCCGATTCGGTTTCGACCGTCGTGGCGTAGAAGTCGCCCGTCGAAACGTCGAGGACGGCCAATCCGTAGTCGCTGTTTCCGGGGTCGCTGTCGCGGGTGAGACACGCGACGAAATTGTTGTCGTCGGTGTGGAGCAGTTCGTCTTCGGTGAGCGTTCCGGGTGTAACGACTCTCGTAACCGCTCGTTCGACCACGCCGGAGGCGTCTGCGGGATCTTGTACTTGGTCGGCAACGGCGACGCGATAGCCCGCGTCGAGAAGCGTCTCGATGTACGACTCGGCGTTGTCGATGGGAATGCCCGCCATCGGGTACGTTCCCGTGTTATCTTCCCGTTGCGTGAGCGTGATTTCGAGTATCCGGGCACTTCGTTCCGCGGCCTCGCAGAACGTCTCGTAGAAATCACCCACCTGAAACAACACCAGCGAGTCCTCGTACTGCCCACACAGGTCGAAATACTGGCGCATCATCGGCGTCAGTTCCTCGCTGTGTTCGGCCATCTGTTCCGGTGGTCCCAGCGCCGCGTCCATGCGAGAAACCCAGTGCCTGCATGCAGATAAGCGTCCGGAATCGAGTGGAATATTGGGTGGAAAAAGGTTTCAGTAGAATTAAGTGGCGTCGGAAACTTGACAGTGAAGGTTACCGATGGACATCAGGACTGGACTCTCGTATGGTGATGTGCTACTGCTCCCGCAACGCTCACCGGTCGATAGTCGAAGCGACGTTTCCCTTTCTACGAATCTCACGCGAAACCTCGAACTCGACATGCCGCTCGTCAGCGCGGCCATGGACACCGTCACCGAGGCAGAGGCCGCAATCGCGCTCTCCGAGATGGGCGGAATCGGCACGCTCCACCGATTCATGAGCATCGAAGAACAGGCAGAACAAGTTCGTTCGGTCAAGGACGCTGGTGAACTCGTCGCTGCCGCGGTCGGCATCAACGAAGCGTTCGAAGAACGCGTCGAGGCCACCCTCGACGCGGGCGTGGACTGCATCATGTTCGACGTCGCCCACGGTCACATGGAACGCTGTTTGGACGCCGTTTCGCGCATCGACGGCGAGTTCCCCGACGCGGAACTCGTTGCGGGCAACGTCGTCACACCCGAGGCAGTCTCCGACCTCTATTCCGCGGGCGCGGACGCCGTGAAAGTCGGTGTCGGCCCGGGTTCGCACTGCACGACCCGAGAGGTCACTGGCGCAGGTTCCCCGCAGTTGACCGCAGTGGACGACTGTGCAGACGAGGCCCACGACCTCGGTATCACCATCATCGCGGACGGCGGCATCCGCACCTCCGGCGACGCGGTCAAGGCGTTGATGGCCGGTGCCGACACCGTGATGATGGGCAGTTTCTTCGCCGGAACCGACGAAGCGCCCGGCGAGACGGTCACCATCGATGGGCAGAAATTCAAACGCTCCCGCGGAATGGCGTCCACCGCGGCGAACGAAAACCGCACCGACAAGGAACTCACGCCCGACGCGGACGAAGGGATTGCAGGTCTGACCGAGTACAAAGGTTCGCTCGCGGACGAAGTCCAACCGTTCCTCGCCGGAATCCGCTCCGGGCTGAGTTACTGCGGGGGTCACGACATTGCCGCGGCCCGCGAGAACGCCGAGTTCATTCAGGTCGCCCCGAGCGCTCGTGAGCGCGAGGGCGCTCACTCGGTGTTCGCGGGCGTGGAACCGGAAGTCGAAGAGGAACTGGCTCCGTTGCAGTAGTGTCCGAATCAGACCTCGTTTTCGATACGAACTACACTCCCTCAACCAATCGCTCCAACTGCTCCGGCGGAACCGCACCGCGCGCGGCGTATCCCTCGTAGGTGAACGTCGGGACGCCCGTGACTCCTTGCTGTTGTGCCTCCGCGAATTTCGCGTGAACTCGCTCTCGCAGTTCGTCGTCCTCGATTGCCGCTCGAATTTCGTCGCTGTCGAGTCCCTCCTCTTCCGCGATTTTCGCCAGCACGTCAGGGTCGCCGATGTCGTCTCCTTCTTGCCAGAGTGCGTCCAAAATAGCCTCGTCGAAGGCCCGCCACTGTTCGGGATACTCCTCTTTGACGGAGAACGAAGCGACCTGTGCGTTCAACGAGTCGATGTCGGTGGCGATTTCCTGTTCCATCTCCACGCCGTACTTTTCCTGCAAGCGCCGGACGTTCTCCCTCGCTTGTTCGTAGTAAGCGTCGTCTTTTCCGTCGTCCGCACCATGGTCGATACTGCCGTCGGGATTTCGCTTCCCGCTTCTGAGGTCGAACGGATGCCAATCGAGGGCGACCTCGTCGCCTCTATTTTCCTCGTAGCGTTCGAGCGATTTGCGCCCGAGGTAACAGAACGGACAGACGTAGTCGGAGTACACTGTGAGTTGGTCGTCGGTTTGCGATTCGGTCATGCCGAACCGTTGTGGAGTCTGCGTGTAAAGAGGGAGGAATCGGGAGGGAATTGCCGCATGTGTGGCGAGGCCGTGGAAGAGGAACCGTCCAAAACCGAACGCCTGACGTAGCTCCGCTCCTAAATAGAGCCGAATGGTTTCCGCGTTCCACCCGCTTCACTCGCTCGCCGGAAGCAGCGAGCTGATGCTTCCGACCGTTCTCGCGCTCTCGGCGGTGGGTTCGGTGTTCGTTCTCGCGCTGGCGCTGGTCGCGTTTCGCCAGCGACGGACGCTCCCCTATCTGCTGGTGACGCTGGCGTTCGGCGCGCTCGCGGGACAGACGCTTATGGGTGGCCTCACGACCGTCAACTTCGTGGCGGACAACACGCATCACCTCGTGGAACACATCCTCGACGTGGTGATTATTGCCCTGCTCGTCGGTGCGGTGTACTACGCGCGGTCGGTGGAAACGAAACAATCGAACCAACGGTGACAGAAATACGCAATGACTGAAACACGAACACAGATAGCGCGATACGTCGAATCACGTCCCGGCGTCCACTTCAACGGCCTCGTCCGGGGGTCGGGACTCGCACCCGGACAGGTGCAGTACCATCTCCGTGAGTTGCTCGGCAAAGAGCAACTCACCAGCGAGCAGTTGTACGGCAAGACGCACTACTATCCGCCGGAGTACGACGAGTGGGAGCGCTCCGCGCTCGCCTTGCTCCGCCGGGAGACGGCCCGTGACGTGCTCGTGAGTCTGCTCGAACAGGAAACGGCCCAACCCGCAAGCCTTGCGGACGACCTCGGCATCGCCCGGAGCACCCTCGAATGGCACGTCAACCATCTCGTCGAACAAAATTTGGTCGAAAAGCAGCGTGACGCGAGAAATCGGGTAACGCTCGTTCCGGCGCGACCGGAGGAAACTGGAAAACTGCTTGCGACAGTCACGCCCTCGTTCCCGGAGCGAATGGTGGATAGATTTACGCGGCTTGTAGATGATTTATTGCCTGAATAATCAATCGCGTAAAGATGGACATTTAAGAATGCGTTAACCAGTACGAATAGAACTCCAGAACAGTGTTTGGGCGCATATTTGATTGAGATATCATATCGCGTTCATGAAAAACAGAATCCCAAGTACGAACCATATCGCACCTAATATCCTATTTGTTCTTGAACTATAGATGAACTCATATGCAGTGACGCACTGCATCGCACCTCCTATCACGAGAATAAGTGCAAGAATAACCAACCCTACGTCTGCCATGATATCTGAAAGGATGTCATATTTTCACAAAAGAATTAGGGCCGCAATCACCGTAACCAAGCCCGTAACACTCGAACTGTAACTGAACGGTTGCTTTACTTTCATAAAATCCGTCATTTCTGATTACTCGTTCAGCATCCCGAAATACGCCAGATTCCCGGTCAACAGTGCGACACTGAAGACGAAAAACAGCGCGCCGATTGGCGAGGCGAGGTCAACGAACAGCCAGTAGAGGGGTGCGGCCGCAGACGGGCCGACTGAAACCACGGCGAGTTCCGAGATGAGTGGCCCACAGCAACAGCAGGCAGCGGGGGCCGCGATTGCCGCCGTATCGGAGGAGATTTCGTGTGAACCCGTTTTCGTCGCGCCTTGCCACTGGAACGCGATGACCGCGGCGTTCAGGCCGACGAGGACGGCGACCGTCCCGATTTGAATCAGCATTCCGAGCGAGAGCACGCCGGAGAGCGGCACTGATGGGAAGTTGAACTCCACGGCCGTCCAGTACACCAGCGGGTTTGCGACCGGAACCGTCGTGACGAACGCCCCATCAGGAATCCCGATTCCGTGCTCCGGAATGAACGAGAGCATTCCCATCGAGAAGGCAAAGAAGAGTCCTGCGAGGACGCCACTGCCGACGCCGAACCAGCGAGCAGGTCGGTTGCGGAGTGCCCACGAGAGGGACTCACGCGCGTCGCGCCAGAGAATGTAGCCGAGAGGGACCGGAAGTGCGACGACGAGGACGTAGCCGAGCGGGTGCGTTCGCGTGCCGAACGCACTCATCACGGCAGGGTAGGCAACCCACGCGCCGAGCAGGAGTCCGAGTCCGGCATATCTCGGTCGGTCGGGCAATTTGATTCGTCCGGCGAGAACGCTTCCGACCGCGATAATTGTCCCGGCGGCGAGCGTCAGCGGATGATACCATTCCTGCGCGAGCGGGGCTTGCGCTGCACGAACTGTTTCGATGACTGAGAACTGTACCAGTCCGACCGCACCGACGACGGTGACGAACAGTCCGGCGAAAACGCCCCAGAGCGCGAGCGTTCGCCGGTGGCTCCACGCAGTGCGTCCGAAAAAAACGCTCGTGGCGACGATGCCGACGCCCGCTAACAGGACGACCAGCGCGAGCCACTGCGGATACGCTGGTGTGTGGTCGCTTCCGTGAGCGGAAACGACTGGAAGCGTCCCGATGGTTGCCAACGCAACGAGTGCTCGAACGCCCCACGCCTCCACCTTCGAGTCCATACACAAAGCCAACGGTTGCGTCGTCATGTATTCACTGGATTCGTCTTCGAAGAAATCGACAGGCGACTATGTCAATCGGCGTTGGACACGTACTCGTAGAACTCGTCGGCGATTCGCGGGAACACGCCGATGGCAATCGCGGCGAACAGGAACGTGAACAACACGGAGACGACCGGAAGCGAGAGCGTCACGGCTATCCCCCCGCCGCCGTATGCGGCGACCGCCAGTACGAGGTTGTAGTAACCGAGACGCAACAGTATCAGCGACGGCGAGAGCGACACCCAGCCCGGAACGTCCGTTCCGAGTGGCGTCACCCAACCGCCGCGAATCGCTGCGGCACCGACGACCATCGTTACCCACGCTATCATCGCGGAGTTTTTCACGCCGAAGTGGGTGACGTTCGCGGTTATCGCCACGAAGGCGAGAAGCGGCATGGTGACGAGGGAGACGTCCGCGAAGGTGTAGACGGCGTCGTCGATGAATCGACCGACGCCGTCCTTCTCGACAGTCGTCGTCTGGCCGTGTCCGTACCACGTGCCGCGCCGACTGCTCCGGGCCTTCTTCGTGTCCCTCGCGGGGTGTCGGGACATTGCGAGAAGCTACTGGCCACAGCCAAATAGTCATTTTGGACGGAGATCGGCCGAAAAGTGGCTCAGTCGGCCTGCACCGCACAGGATTCGTCGGTGTACTCCACCTCTCCAATCGACTCGATACCTTCCTCTCCGCACACTGGGCAGTCGGGATTTTTGCGGTATTCGACCTCCTCGAAGGACATGTCCATGGCGTCGTAAAATACCATTCGACCCTCCAGCAGTTCGCCGACGCCGATGAGTTGTTTCACCGTTTCGGTGCCCTGAATACAGCCGACGGTGCCGGGGAGCACGCCGAGGACGCCCGTCGTGGCACAGTCCGCGACCATCCCGTCCGGCGGCGCTTCGGGGAACAGACAGCGATAGCAGGGGCCATCGTTTGTGAACGTCGTCACCTGACCTTCGAATTTGTAAATCGCGCCGTGGGAGAACGGAATTTCCGCGAGCGTACACACGTCGTTGACGAGGTAGCGCGTCCGGAAGTTGTCGGTCGCGTCCACGACGAAATCGTAGCCAGCGACGAGTTCTTCCGCGTTGTCGGGTTCGACGCGAACCTCGTGCGTTTCGACGCTTACGTCGGGATTCAGATTCGTCACGAAATCCGTCGCGCTCTCGGCTTTCGGGCGTCCCACGTCGTCGTCGCCGTGGACGACCTGTCGCTGGAGGTTACTTCGCTCCACCACATCGTCGTCCGCGATGCCGAGCGTTCCGACGCCCGCGGCGGCGAGATATTCGATGACGGGCGCACCGAGGCCGCCTGCACCGATGACGAGAACTGCGGCGTCGAGGAGGGCCTGCTGGCCCTCCGGCCCCACTTCGTCCATGATGATGTGCCGGGAGTAGCGGTCGAGTTGTGTCGCATCGAGCGAAAGGCCGCTCATGCTTCCGGATTGGTCGTATCGGCGTATAAACCCGTGGTTCGGCGACATTCGAACCGACCTGCGTCGGCCGGCGCAGGTCAATGTCGGTCAACGCAGGTCGGCGTCGGTCGGTTTCACGTGTGGTTCTGGCACCGCAAAATCCAATGGGAATAGTTTTTCGCCCTCCACTGCGCGCACTGCGATATGCAAACCACCGTCTCCGGAGAGAAACGGACGAAACGCCGTTCGTTTTTAAAAGGGGTGGTCGCAACGTTCCTGCTCGGCGTTCCGGGAATTGCAGCGGTCGGACTCTCCTCGATAGAAACGCTTCGACAGCTTCCGGAACTCGCTGACCTCCCGGCAGTGACGCTGTTTTTCGTGGCAATCAGTCAACCGCTCGTGCTACTCGCGGTCGCCTGTCTCGTCGGAACGACCCTTGCCCCGCGTGTCGGTTTACAATCACGGCTGTTGGCCCGACTCACCGGTCGGATTCAACCGCCGAGTTTGTTCGCCGAAGAGGCACCAATCGGAATCGGCGTCGGCGTTGCGGCGTCGTTTCTCGTCCTCGCGCTCGATTTCGCGTTCGCACCGTTTCTCCCTGCGGAACTCTCGGCGTACACCGTACTGAATACGAACAGTGGCTCTATCTTCGGCGTTCTCGCAAGCATCCCCGTGCGATTTCTATACGGTGGAATCACCGAGGAGCTACTGCTTCGATACGGATTCATGACATTCGTCGTGTGGGGACTCTGGACGGTTTCCGGGGGCGAGCGCCCGACCGACCGACTGATGTGGTCTGCAATCCTCGCCTCCGCACTCGTTTTTGGTCTGGGCCACCTTCCCGCGATGTCGATAGACGTTCCGTTAACGCCAATCGTGGTCGTTCGAACGGTTCTTCTCAACGGAATTGCCGGGGTCGGTTTCGGCTGGCTCTACTGGCGACAGAGCCTCGAAACCGCGATGGTCGGCCATGCCTCGTTCCACGTGGTTCTCGTTATCGTCTCGCTACTCTTCGTCCTATAAGCGGCAAAGGCGGCTTCTGCCGAAGTGTTGTTTTGTCTTCCCGTCGTTCGTTCTATCATGGCAACCAACCGGAAGTACCTCCTGTCACAGCGGCCAGACGGCACGCCAGACCGCGAAACGTTCGAACTGGTCGAAGAAGACGTTCCGGAACCGAGGCCGGGCGAAGCACTCGTCAGAACCCTCTACCTCTCGGTTGACCCGTACATGCGCGGTCGGATGCGCGACGCGGAATCCTACGCCGAACCGTGGGACGTCGGCGACCCGCTTCAAGCCGCCGTGGTCGGCGAAGTCGTGGAATCCAACGGCGCGGGATTCGAAGCGGGCCAACTCGTCGCCGGAAACTTGGAGTGGGCGGATTACGCGACTGCCTCCGGCAGTTCGCTCCAACCTGTCAACCCCGACCACGCCCCGATTTCGACGGCCCTTGGCGTCCTCGGAATGCCCGGACGAACCGCCTACTTCGGCACCCGTGAAGTAGCCGAACCCAAGGCTGGCGACACCTTCGTCGTCTCCGGGGCGGCGGGCGCGGTCGGTTCCGTCGCGGGTCAGATTGCGAAACAATCCGGCGCTCGCGTCGTCGGTTTCGCTGGCTCCGACGAGAAAGTCGAATTTCTCGAAGACGAGTGTGGCTTCGACGTTGGCATCAACTACAAAGCCACGGACGACTACGGTGCGGCGCTCGACAGCGCCGCGCCCGACGGGGTAGACGCCTACTTCGACAACGTCGGCGGCGAGATTACCGACGCCGTCTTCTCGAAACTGAACGTGGACGCGCGAGTCGCCGTGTGCGGCCAAATCGCGCTCTACAACGACGAATCGGTGCCGATGGGGCCGCGAAAACTCGGCAAACTCATCCAGAGTCGTGCGCAAGTAGAAGGCTTCCTCGTCAGCGACTTCTCCCCGAGATTCGAACAGGCAACCCGGCAGTTGGCGAAGTGGGTTTCGACGGGCGAACTCGCGTATCGAGAGACGGTAACCGAGGGCTTGGAAAACGCTCCCGACGCCTTCTTGGGACTGTTCGAGGGTGAGAACATCGGCAAGCAGTTGGTGAAAGTGGGCGAACCAAGCGAGTAATCGAGCGTGGTAGCGGCACGAAGAAATTTCTGCGTGGCGAGCGTACCTCCGTCGTCTTTATGAAAGTACAGGTGGGGGAAGAAACGGTAAACGAAATGCTGTGGCGAATCGATGCGAAACTGGCCGAGTTCGAACTGGAATGGGGCCTATTCGAGGCAGAAGTCAAACTGGGTGGTGACGTAGAAGTTGAACTGGAATTGAAATCGGAAGACGAGTAACATCGACCGCCGACAAGAGACGCATATTCCTCGAAACCATTCCCGAAATCGGTTTACGAGTTTTCTTCGTCCGACATCTCGTCTACCACGTACTCTCGGATTTCTCCGTCGTCGAGCGCGTCGAGAACTTGCTTAGTTCCAATCGTTTCAACGAGATGGCGGACGCCACGCTGGGATCTGTTCTCGACCTCCGCGTCGGAGACGCGCGTTTCGAACGCTCGGTCGATGTACCGTTCGCGTAGTTCGACGAATCGCTCGTCGTCGATGTCGTGGTCGTCCTCGACCTCATTTTCGAACCATTCGCGCCACCGGTCGCGTTCAGCCCACTCGCCGGAGAACTCGGACTCGCGCCGAAGCCAATCGTAGTGTGGCGCGACGCCATCGGGAAAACCAATTTCGCGTCGATAGTCTTCGAGAAGACACCGCGCAACGTGTGCGCCGTGACCGGCGGCGACGATGGCCTGCACGCTTCGCTGGCCAGCGGGTGCGGCGACGTACAGACCCTCAATTGGTGTTCGACCGTCACCATCCGCGTACTCCGGGTCGAAGTGGTCGTGTTTCTCGCCGTCGTGTTCATGTTGCTCGAACATCTCGTCACCACCGAGCGGACGGAGATATTCGCCGTCGTACCACGCGGCCGCGAGGACGTTCTTCGCGGTGACGCTTCGGCCATCCTGCGTCTCAACGACGAACACCGACTCGTCGTTCGCGGACTCATCAGCAATCGAATCGGTTTCGGCTCTGGTGACGGACTCGACCATATCCGGAATACGCTCACAGCCCAACTCTTCGACGTGGGCGTGCATCAGTGCGTAGAACGTGTCTATATTGATACCGGCGGGAAACCCGAGGTAATTTTCCAAATATGCGCATCGACGGAGCGCCGCATTTCCACGGTCGAAGATGACGGTGTCGAGGCCGTACCGGGCGGTGAACACGCCAGCTGAACAACCGCCGGGGCCACCGCCAACGATGACGACATCGTAGTCGGGCGTGTCATCCGTCATGGTCAGAAATTCCCGTTGACGATGTCGCTCACTTTCTGCCTGTCGAACAACTGTTCGTCGCCGAACTCGTCGGGATACAGTCCTCGCGCGGTTCGTTCGAGCTGGAACAGATGAATAATCGGGCCTTGATACGTCAATCCACCGTAGATGACGCGGTCGTTCTGCACCGCCTGAAGATTGCCTGCAACGTTGTGGCTCTTTAGATACGACGTGATTTCTCGGTCGATGTACTCCTGTGTAATCTCGCCCTGCAACCGAATTGCGATGACTTCCGGGTCGATTTCCAACAGTGCTTCGTAGTCGATGGTTCCACCGCCCGCTTGCGCATCTGAAATACCGTGTTGGGCAAGTGCATCCTCCACGTTCAAATCCGACCAGTGTTTAGACTGAGTTCCGGAACCGATGAGGTACGGATAGAACGATTCCGGTGGAATGTCGGCAGGATACAACACCGCAACGGTTGGCGTTTCGTCGGGGAGGCGGGATTGAACGTCCGACAGAATCTCGTCGTGATACCCTTTGAACGCCTCGTATCGCGGACGTTCCTGAAACATCTCGGCGATTTTCTCGAACGCTTCGTACATCGAATAGTCGGCGTACTCGTGCCAGTCGTACACTCTCGTGAAAATCGTGTTGCCGAAAAACGGGCCGACGTTGTTTCCAATTTCATCGACGTCGCTCTGGCTCCACTGGAGGCGGTTTATCATGAAGTTGGGGTCGATGACGTGAACGTCCGCGTCGAGTTCGTAGAACAGTTCCTTACCAGTGCCGTCCTGCCACAGTTCCGTGAGGTCGTCTTTGTTGACGGCAACATCCGGCAGTTCCTCGTACAGATGCGAGCCGAAACGGGCGCGAACGCCGATAGCCGAAAGTCCGTCGCTTTGGCCGAGGGCAACACCCATATCGGCGTAGTCGCCCGTGTACGGAACCCACGTTTTCGGAACCCCCCCGAACTCGACGGTTCCCACCGGTTCCATCGTCACCGAATACGAGTCATCGTCGCTCGTGCCGGAATCAGTGTCTGCACTCGCGGATTGTTCCCCTGTCGTCCCTTCGGACGATGAGCTATCGTCGGTACAACCCGCGAGCAATCCACCACCGATGACCGCACCGCCGTACTTCACGTAATCGCGTCGAGTCGGTGCCCGCAGACCGTCTGTGTCTCCTGCCATGTTTTTAGGCTCGCCTAAAGCGCTAAAATCGTTTCGATTTTTTGGCCAACCTAAATATCGACAGTAGTCGATTTTCGGCGGGAATCGGGATGACCTGCGTCGGGAAGTCAGAGAAATCGGTCGGAGCTATTCGGACTCACCAACCGCGATAGCGCCCTTCATGCCCGACGATTCGTGAGGTTCACAGACGTATTTGAAGACGCCGCTGTTCTCAACCCTGTACTCGAACGTATGCCCCTTGGAACCGGTGAACTCGGATTTGAATGTCCCAACTTGTGCGACAACGTTGTGCAAGCTTCCTCTGCCTGTCCATTCCCAAACCACTGTCGTCTGTGGGGACACCATCACGCTCGCGGGGTCGAACGCCATTCCGCGACTCCCTGCACCGACGCGCACAGTTACCTCATCCTGCCCTCGCCTATCGACGGTGCTGTTGTAGTTGTTGGCCCCTTCGAACCACCCGCCGTAGTCCGGTTCGTCTTCCACGTAGGACTCGTCCGGGTCTTTCCCGCCACCATCGTTCGTACCAGTTCCACCGATACAACCCGCTAAACCGACAGTTGTGACTGTTGCTCCAACCGTTTGAACGACGGTGCGCCGGGAGTGTTTTGTTGAGTTATCGGCCATTGTTCGATTACCGACTGCGATTTTTCATAGCCGTTTCGAGTTGCCACCGAACTGTACCGAAGAATCCAGTGCATGTTTGCTGAAAGCAACCCGCCCCAGAACGACGGTGTGGCGTAGTAATCGGTGTGGGTGTGTCCATCCCTCACCGAAGATGTTGCTAGTGACAGGTCATTTCATATCGCGTGATACAGTTTACAGAGTAGAAAACTCCAACAACAACACACGCGAGGAAACGCACAACACGCTTTCCAAAGGCGCTAAACAGTCGTATTCCGCATTGTCACTGGAAACCAGCCGCTGTCGAGTCGGCTCAAATAGAAATGGATTGAGAAGTACGACCGGCGTTACTTACCGCGGCCTTTGCCTTTCGAGTTGCTCGGACGGGTGTGTTCGGTACCCTTTCCGCGCTGTTGCAGGCCACGGTTGCTCTGGCCTGCGCTCGTGAGTCCACGCTGTGCGCGGCCACGGTGCGAGTCGTCGCAAATCCAGTTCAGGTCGTCGTCGTTCTGGATGGCGGGATGTTCGGGGTCAACGAGAATCACTTCGTGCCATTTCTGGCTTCCGTCTTCACCGACCCAGTAGGAGTTGAGCACACGAAGGTTCGGGTGCTTCTTGCTCACGCGCTCTTCCGCGATGCGCTGGATGTTCTTGCGCCGACCGAGGCGGTTGACACCCTGTCGTTTGGAACGGCGGCCAGCCTTGTGGCGCTGTTTGCGCGCGCCACCTTTGCGGACGCTTGCGCGCACGACGACGATGCCCTGCTTGGCTTTGTAGCCGAGCGAGCGGGCACGGTCGAGTCGGGTCGGGCGCTCGATGCGCTCGATTGCGCCCTGCTTGCGCCAGTCCTGTTTTCGCTGCCACTGGAGTTCGGCGAGTTTGCCGTCGTCCGGGTCTTTCCATGCGTCTCGGATGTGGGAATAGAAACTTTTTGCCATGGTCTATCACCACGGGCGTTGAGTGGTTCAGCGGGCAGGATTCTACGAATCCCGCCTGCCACATTCCGTCCTGCGATTGCAGGTGCCCACTGGTGCCCGTTGACCAGCGAGTTACCCAAGATATCCCGTTCGGGGGTTTAAGGCCTTCGTCTTTCGCACGGTCGTACATCCTGAGACAGCAAATGGCCGCAAACCGTATCCGTACCTTGCTAGTTCAGCCCACACCGGAAAGCCACTGGGAGGCCTTACTTCACCCATGAGCTACGTGCTCCGATACGAATCCAGCGAGGTGGTGCACTGATGGCAATCCTCGAACTCGCAATCGCCTTTTTCGTCCTCGCAATCGTCGCGGGAGTAATGGGCGCGGGCGGAATCGCCGGACTGTCGATGGACATTGCAAAATGGCTGGTTATCGCCTTCCTCGTGCTGGCGATAATCTCGTTCGTTCTCTGACCGCCACTCCGTTTTTTGGAATACAGAACACCGAACAGTTGCGACGCTACCGATCGTCGTCCGAATGGTCGCGCACCGATTCGAACTCACCATCGATAATCGCTTCAGCAACGCCCGAAACGTCCACATCGCCGACGAGTTGGGGGTATTTGCGCTTGAAATATCCAGCCACGTTTCGCACGTCACGTTCCAAAAATTCTTCTGCGTTTTGGTGGTCGGTCGGCACCGCCTGCGGCCAGTCGAACACCGTGACGCCCTCGCTGTTGACGAACACGTTGTACTCGCTCATGTCCGCGTGGACGTACCCGCAGTCGTAGGCCTCGGCCATCTCTCCCAGTACGAGGTCTAACACGGGCACGACCTGCGGGTCTTCGAATTTCGCGCGCGCGAGTTCGACGCCATCGACTTTCTCCATCACGATTGCGTGGCGGTTGTGGTCGATTGGTCGAGGGACGCTCACGTCCGGGTAGAGCGCTTCGAGAATGTCGTGTTCCCGTTCGGCCGCTTTCCGTGCCGTATAGAGCCACGAAACGTGTTCGCGGTCGGACGTGTAATCGCGCTCTTTCATCACCTCGCGGAAGTTCGTGTACCCTTCGCGGTGGTATTTCAGCGCGAGCGGGCGGAACGACTGGACTTCGTACACGTCGCTTTCCTTGCCGACACCGAGTGGCGAACCGACACCCTGAATCGTATCGCGTTGCGAAAACGTTCGGAGCGCCAGCGCGTCGTATCCCTCGAAGGTGAGGGTGTAGCCTTCGTACTGAATCGTTTTGCGCTGAAGCAGCTCGCGGTCGAGGCAGCGGTCGATTCGGTAGTCCACTTCCTCGGCGGTCAACCGCGAGAAGTTCGGGATTTTCTCCTTTTGAACCCACTCGCTAAAGCGCATCCCCTGCTCGACGCCGGAGAGCAAGTAGAAGTCCGCTTGCTCTAACTCGACCATCTCTGGCGCGACGTTCCGAACCATCGACTTCGTGTACTCGGCGGGAGCGTAAGGGGCTTGCGCCATGGAGTACGCTCTTCCGGAACGATTGAAAATCCCGGTGAGGACGGTTCGGCAACCCAGAAGGCCGCTTCGTAGCTTGAGAACGGTATTTTCCGACGGTGGTCAGTATTCACGTGCGGTGTGACTGCTGAGTAATACACTCCATGTTGCAATATGAAATTGGAGGACCTGAAGATGAGACTTTGGATAAGACGAACCGGCATTTCGAGGCTTCTGGCGGTTGATATCGCGGGGTGAACATTGAAATAGGAGTGGGAGCGGTCAGAGAAAGACGGGGAGAACAGCGGAACTACGGGGGTTGACGAGTGCTTTGGCTACCGAACAGAGAACTCGGTCGGCACTGAACGGCCCTATCCAACCCCGGTAGCGCGTTGTACGCTGGCGAGAACTTGCGCCGCACTCAGAACGGGCCGCCCGTCCTCGATGCCGAACAACTGTCGGAGAAGTAGGTCTACGAGTTTCCAGACATTGTAGAGCAGAACAGCGAAAATGAAGTTGAAGAAGCGTAGCTCGTGGGATTTACTCGTCGTCGGGACGATGAAGCTCTTCAGGCTCTTGTAGCCGTTCTCGATAATCCACCGCTTCCGATACCGACGAGTGACTCGTTCCACGGCGTTCTGTAGGTCATCGCGGCCAGCATCGACGGGTAGCTCGCAGTTCGTCTCAAACACGATGTAGCGGTCGTGGTCGTCGTTTTCATCGGTACTGTCGTCATCGAGGATTTCTGTGCCGAGGAAATGGAGTGCCGCGTCTTCGCGTTCGTCGGTTCCTACGTCGATGCCGACAGTTTCTCCAAGTTCATCCCAGAGCGTCTGGCGGTACTCCCGTTCATACGACGACGTTTCGATACCGACGTTACCTTCGTCACGTCCGTTTCGTCGGAGGTAGAGCTTCTTCCGGTCTGACCCCTGCACCGTCTTCTGGACTTCAACCTTCGTCTCACGGCCCGCACGCGATAGACGTTTCTCGGTTGCTTTCTCCGACGTGTGCTTGCGCTTCGGAATGAGATACCGGAGGTTTCGCGCCTCACACGCACTCTTCACGTCGTCACTGTCGAACTCTCTGTCCGCAAGAACGAGGTCAACCGCGACGTGCTGGAGTGCTGAATCAAGGAGGTCAGCGACGACTTCAGCCCGGCTTTCTCCACGTCGAACTGGACGTGCATCGAGGACGACCGGGCACTCCGGATCGGTGATCTGGACGGTCGCCCAGTGGTAGGCGTACTTATCGTTCGGCTCTTTCGTCCCCATGATGATTCCTTCGTGACCGTCACGGTCGCCGTAGAACCGCGTGCTGGTCGTGATGTCGATGGCGAGAGTGACCTTTCTATCGAGGACAGCGTCCCGCTTTGCCGTCGTGACGATGTTCCCGACCGCCGACCGAAGCATCTCGCGGTAATCTTCGACGGACTGCCCGCGTAGCTGGTCACGATGGTTGTGACCGAGTGGCGTTACGTCCCGCGATTCGTGTGTAAATAGTTCTGCTCCCGCGTTCGCGTGTAGGTTCTCGCGTAGCCCGCAGAACGTTTGAAGCGACCAGAACGCACTCTCTGGTATCGTCGCGTTCGAGGCTCTATCGAGTTCCAGCGCCGGGAAGACCTCGTTTCGCGTGGCCTCAGCTACCCGGTCGGCCTCTCCGACTACTGGTGACGGCTGGCCGAGTCGTCCATCGCGGCGACTCTCGTTTCCGTCGGACTCGTCCCGTGCTGGCCCCGGTGCGTCGATATCGTGTTCCCGCGCAACTTCGGCGACCGCGTCGGCGGCGTCGAGGACGCTTTCGCGGAGGTCGCTGGAGAATCGTCGATGCCACGTCCTCCAGAACGTCGATTGGTTCGGCACGGAATCGAAGCCCAACCGACCGAGTAGGAACGGGTCAGTTCGTAGTCGTCGGTGGAGAGAAGCGTCCGAATCCATCCCAAGCGTGTGTTTGAGAACGAATGCACGGAGAATCGCATCGAATGGATACGACGAGTGCCATGTCGGATAGCGGTCACCGAGGTCGTTCGGGATGGGAAGCGCCGCGATGACAGCGCCGATATCGGCATCCGGGTCTGAATCGAACGTGGCTTGAGCTGACGCGCGGACGATATCGGGAAGAAGTGAAATCGGGTCAGTGCCGTCGCTCGCTACCGATGCAAGCGACTCCGAGTGCGGATGGTTTTCGGGTGGCACTGAGCGTCTTCATATTTAATTATTGCCGCTTCAGTATATGAAACTCCGGGAGTAGGAGTTAAATACGAACGAGAATAGACGTGCGCGAGAATGTTGTCGATTGACAGTACACAGATTATCCGAAATTGGGCTTCGGCAACGAAAGGACACATAAAAGCAGCGGAGACGAGATGTCCAAACGGAGCTTCGACTACTTATTTCGCTAACCTACTCTGAAGAACAAAAAGAGCTATCCAACTCGGACTGCATGAGACCGAAGAGCCGCGTTTACTCGGGCGAGTGAGTCGGTTCGACCGTGACGATGCGTTGTCGGTCAGTAGCGATGTCGAAGCCAATCCGGACGAGCATCAGGCCACCAATCAACAGCATAGCGATCAGGGCCAGTTTTGGGTAGATATTTGTCGGTGAGTTCCACACTTCGCCTAGTATTGTCAAGCCGACGAACGAGACTGCGGTTGCAAAATAGCCAAACGCGGCGAACTGCCGGAAGTTCAGCCCAGCGAATTCAAGTCCAAGACCGGCGAGAACGAATGTGATGCCACCGAGGGTGAAGAGTCCGATAAGAATGGCGGCGAGAGGGTTGGAAAGTAAAGCACCCACTCCGAAGATGACGATGAGTAATTGTGAGAGGATGATGTTTGCGATGCCGAAGTAGCTGAATGAACCTTGTTTCATAATGAAAAAGTACGCGATGGATATTTGTATGTCTTTCTTCAGGTTTATTATACGTACTGGCCAACGCAGTGAGCACACCCGCCACACGCAGCAATGAGGGCACCGTGGCAAATCAAGTACAGGCAGACAGCACAATCAACTGCTCCGATTCCAGTTGGTGCATCGATACACGCGGGCGAACATTGCCAACATCCGCCGACACTTCCGACACACCCACCACACGGTAGCACGCACGAATTATGCCATTGCGCTCCAATTTGATCCTGTACCGACAGCCGCTCGGCTGAGAGTTGGTCGGCCATCGACTTCATCGGGGTGAACGAGATCCCTTCGTCAACCACGACTGTTTGGAGGGTTTCGCTGTCCGTATCTTTGCTGTGTAGTACTTTGTAGCCAGAAATGTCGGTTCCTGTAACGACAGCGGCGTCATCCGCCACGACACCATCGACCTTCTCGACGACTGCTTGCTCACCATCAGTTGCATTGCGACGGAAAACGACATCAGAAGTGCGGCCAAGAAGTACAGCGTTCGTCCCACTCGGGAGAGATTGGTAACGCTCAGGGAGCTGAGAACGATCAATACTGCTAAGTTTCTCATCTGAAAACCGGAAGATGGCACCTGTATCGGTGTTTTCTGACTCAACATAGTACAGCATGCCGTAGAGTGTTGAAAATTCTGCGACTTGCAGTGTCTTTCCATCGCTTCCTTCGATTTCGTACTCCTGAGAGCCTTCTAATTTTAGTTTCGGGTAATTTAGTTCGGTAAGTATAGAGCGAACGTATTCGGAGCCTCGGGCCCTGTTAAGACGATTGTAGTTTGTTGCTCCTTTAGCGACTACTGGGACACTAGTGAAGCTAGCTGCACTCGCAGTTGCACCGATTCCTTTCAGTATATCTCGCCGGTTCAGTCGGCTCTTTTCTACCATATACAATACAATATGAAATTCATTATTACTTAAATACATTCTAGTTTAAAGTACATAAATTATTATTAACAGACATTTCACGAGTGAACTTCCCCGGAAAGGCGTTCATCACGCTTTCTTTCACCTACGCGGTGCTGACTACATTTTTCGAATAAGCCCAGACTACAGCACTTCTCCGACCGTTATTGAACAAGAACACTCTCCCCGAATCATCACCTATCATCGTTCCTGTGATTCAAACAAATAGACTTTCCCAATTGTTCAAATGAACTTGCGGCTCGTGCATAACTCGTGGATAGCCTCATCTTCTAGGAGGACTCGTTTTGCTCATCGCTCGGAGGATGTTTCTGTAAATGGTCGTCTCCGACGGTGTCCGAACAGTATCTTCCTCTTCGGTCTTCGAAAACAGTTTCAACGGGTGGTTTGGTATCAGTTGAAGGCGTCTTCCAGCGGTGGGACGACTTGCTTTTTCCGAGACATTACACCGGGCAAGAACGCTTCTTGATTTGAGAACGAGGTATCCAGGCCAGTTTCAACTGTTGCCGTTTCGGTGCCTGCAACGAGCGCTGTCGAATCCTCTTCGAGCAGGTCAGTAACAAGCAACAAAAACACCGCGTAATCGCGTTCTGTTGCAACGTCGTCCATCGCCGCAAGAACCGCGTCTTGCTGATCCAATACGACATCGGGTTCGACGGTTTCGATTTGGCCGATACCGACCTCAGCGGGGCCAAACTCGAACTCTTTGAAGTCGCTGAGTATCATCTCCCGCGGGGTTTTTTCACCGATTTTGCTCTTGTGTCGAAGCAGTTCCTTCCCGTACTTCTCATAGTCAACACCAGCAGTGTCGGCCAATTGCTTAGCAACTACCCTGTCTCGTTCGGTAGTCGTTGGAGAGCGAAGCACGACCGTGTCGCTAAGCAGTCCGCTAAGCAAGAGTCCGGCAGTCTGAGCGGAAATCGTCTCATCTGCATCGGCAAACAGTTGAGTGAGTATGGTCGCAGTTGACCCGACAGGTTCGTTTCGGAACAGAATCGGATTGCTGGTTTCGACGTCGCCGATACGGTGGTGGTCTACAATTTCGACGATATTCGCGTTTCGTGCTCCAGCGACGGTTTGACTGTACTCGTTGTGATCGACGAGTATCAACTGTTCGTCTGTTGCATCGTTGAGAAGCGGCGGCGACTCGGCATTCCATCGCTCCAATACGAACTGCGTTTCCGGGTTCAGTTCGCCCGCTCGTGCAGGGACGGCATCGATTTCTTGTTTCTGTTTCAATCGCGCATACGCTAACGCAGAGCAAACTGTATCTGTATCTGGCTGCTGATGACCGATTACGTAACGTGACTGTGACACGGTCGCTCCAATGCGGTCTTGATTCAAGAACACTTCCCTTCTCGAAATCTTCGTTTCGATAGACAGTTCGGATAGACAGCCAACTGTCAGGTGCGGCCAGATTCTTGTATCTCCCACTCACAGAACGTTCATGGACGCGAAACGGGAACTACTGTCGCTCCTGCTGTCGAACGCCCGCGAGGACACCGCTGACCTCGCGCGTCAAACCGGACTATCCGAATCGGAAATCGAATCGCAGATTGTAGCCCTCGAATCCGAGGGCGTCGTTCGGGGCTATCAGGCGGTCGTGGACTGGAACAACGCGGCTGACGAGCACGTCGAGGCGAAAGTCGAGTTGAACGTCGAACTCGACCGCGAAACCGGCTACGAGCAAATCGCCCGTCGAATTGCGAAGTTTCCAGAAGTCGCATCGCTCCGGTTGGTCAGCGGCAACTACGATTTCGCCCTCGACGTGGAGGGCGAGTCCATGCACGACGTGTCGAACTTCGTCGCGGAGCAAATCGCGCCGATTCCGGAAGTGACACAGACCGTCACTCATTTCGTGATGGAGACGTACAAAAAACGCGGCATCGAGTTCGACGACCGCGACGAAGACGACCGCCTCTCCGTCTCGCCATGAAACCGGCAGACCGCGTCGAACGGGTTCCGCCGTCGGGGATTCGTCGCTTCTTCGAACTCGCGGAGGAGCGCGACGACATCATCTCGCTGGGCGTCGGCGAACCGGACTTTTCGGCACCGTGGTCGGCGCGCACCGCGGCAATCGACGCGCTGGAACGCGGAAAAACGTCCTACACGGCCAACCGCGGGCGAAAGGATTTGCGGGAAGCAATTGCGAGTCACGTCCAGCGATACGATTTGGAATACGACCCAGATGGCGAGATTCTGGTGACTGCGGGGGCCAGCGAAGCAATCGACCTTGCCATGCGGGCACTGGTGAATCCGGGCGATGGGGTTGCGGTTCCGCAACCGTCGTACATCTCCTACGTCCCCGGCGTTACCTTCGCGGGCGGCGAACCGATTCCGGTTCCGACCACCGCGGCCGACGAGTTCGTGCTGACCCGAGAAGCGCTCGAAAAGTCGGGTGCGGCGGATGCTGAGGCACTCGTCCTGTGCTATCCCAACAACCCCACGGGCGCGACGATGAGCCGGGACGAACTCGCGGAAGTAGCCGAATTCGTACAGGAAAACGACTTGTTCGTCCTCTCCGACGAGATTTACGCCGCGCTGACTTACGACAGCGAACATACGTCAATCGCTACGCTTCCGGGGATGCGTGAGCGAACAATCGTGTTCAACGGCTTTTCGAAGGCCTATGCGATGACTGGGTTGCGATTAGGCTACGCCCTCGGCCCGGAGGTAGCTATCAACGCGATGAACCGCATCCACCAGTATTCGATGCTTTCGGCACCCGTAACCGCCCAGTACGGGGCGTTGGAAGCACTTCGGAGTTGTGAGGACGAAGTCATCGAAATGCGAGAGGAGTACAATCGCCGCAGGAGATTCGTCCTCTCGCGGTTCGACGAAATGGGACTGGACTGCTTCGACGCGAATGGCGCGTTTTACGCCTTTCCCGCCTGTGATAGCGACGACGAAGCGTTTGCCGAGAGTCTACTTCGAGAGCAAGGGGTCGCCGTCGTCCCGGGAAGCGCCTTCGGAGAGGGTGGCGAGGGTCACCTCCGCGTCTCCTACGCGACCGGAATGGCCGACCTGCGGGAGGCCATGAACAGAATCGAGACGTTCGTTCGGAAGCGATAGCCCACTCGGAGTTACTGCTCTCCGGGTTTACTTTCCGGTTCCGGGGGTGCAGTAACACAGACGACTTGGGACGGCGCATCTCCGAGTACTTTCCACCCGTGCGGAACGTCCGCCTAACGATAGTGTCTCCCGGGCCGGTTCCTCGTGAATCGCCATCGACGCTCCATTCCATTCTCCCCGCGCGGATGAAGATGATGTGTGTTTCTTCGTGCGTGTGTTTCCCGCTCAGTTCCGGATTCGGGGTGAACGACGTGAATGTCACATCCCACGAACTGCATTCGTTCGCCCGAACTTTCCGGCGTGACGAATGGACTGTACTCCGGTGTCGATAAATCGCTCATATGGTTCCCACCCATCGGCTCATCACGTCTGTATCCACGTTAACAGTTGCCAACATTCTGGTTCGAAAACGTCTGATAAATCCGTTCTCTGGTTATGGATTCTCGAAGCATCCCGTTTCGGTATGAAAACCGTGATTCACGTCTCCAGTCCCGACCCGAACGACCAGCGAGAAGCCATCGCCAACACGCTGAATCTCGTCGGCGACGAGAGCGTTTTCACGCCCGGGGACGATGTCGTCGGTCTCGCCAACGGTGCAGGCATTCGAATGTTCGTGGAGGCAACCACGGCACAGCGGGAACTGGTGTCCGAACTCAGAAATCGGGAGGTTGACCTCCGTGCCTGTCGGAACGCTCTTCGAGGAATGGGTGTGACGGATGCGGACTTGCTTCCGGGCGTTGATGGCGTTCCGTCCGGTTCTGGCGAACTCGCCCGCCTGCAAGACGAAGGATACGGATACATCAAAGCCCCGTGAATCTCGTGACGTAATCAAAGAGTGTGATTATTCCGGCGCGACGAGTTCCACTGTCATCCGCTCGGGGTCTTCGAAGTAGACCGCGTAGTGGTCGTCACCGCCCGCAAATGGATGTTCGTCTTCGTACAGAATCGGCACGTCTCGCGCCCGAAGTTTCGCGGTCAGTTCGTCCACCTGCTCGCGGGACTCGGCGTGAAACGCGAGATGGTTCAGTCCCGGACGGCAACGATGGTACGGTTCGTCCAGATACTTCTCGTCAGCCTGTACGAGGACGATGTAGGTCGGACCGCGTTTCCACGACCGGCCGCGGTCCCAGTCCTGATAGACGCAATAACCGAGTTCGCCGAGTAGCCAACCCAAAACGTAGCCGAGGGTTCGAAATCGGAGGCGTACAGTTCGACATGATGGAGGAGTCCTGTCTGGGGGTCGTTCATACCGAAGCACTCTCACGACGCCAAGATACCCCTATCGAATTGTCGGGGGCGTGACGCCTTCCGAGAAATCCATCTTGCGTTGCCGAAGTCAACCGTCGTGTTCGACCGTAATTTCAAAATAAAAACTATATGTTAATTATAATTTCAGATATGTTATATCCTCTGAGAGCATATCGGGGGTATGCGTCTCGTTCAGGTGCTCATTCCGGAAGGACGCCGGTCGGACGTGCTCTCGGTACTCGACGACGAAGGAATAGATTACGCAGTCTGGGAAGAGACGGGTCGAGGCGACTTCGAGGCACTGGTTTCGTTCCCGGTACCCGAAACCGGCGTCGAACCCGTACTCGACCAGTTGTACATGGCTGGCATCAAAGAAGACTCCTACACCATCGTTATGTCGACGGAGACTGTCGTCTCCGAGAAACTCGGGAGTTTGAAAGAACGATACAGCGGCTATCGTATTTCGCGCGACGAACTCATCGCCCGATCCGAAGACCTCGCGCCCGCCGCCTCGACGTTCTTCATCTTCCTCATCGTGAGTACGCTCATTGCGACGACCGGCCTGTTGCTCGATTCGGCGGCGACCATCATCGGCGCGATGGTCATCGCGCCTTTGATGGGGCCCGCCATCTCGGCCAGCGTCGGGGCGGTTCTCGCCGACCGCGAGATGACTTCTCGCGGTGTGACATTACAGGTGACCGGTCTCCTCGCGGCAATCGCTACCGCCGCCGTATTCGGACTGTTCTTGAATGAGACCGTCTTTTTACCCCCGGTCGATATTCGAACGATTCCACAGGTTTTAGAGCGAACTTCACCGAATTTTCTTTCGCTCTTTTTAGCATTGGGCTCAGGTATCGCCGGTGCCGTGAGCATCATCCGCGGAAGCGGGTCGGCACTCGTCGGTGTCGCCATCGCGGTTGCGCTCATTCCCCCTGCCGCTACCGCAGGACTCGGCCTCGCGTGGGGTCACTCCGGCGTCGTCGTCACCGCTGGCGTCCTCGTTCTGGTGAACTTGCTCGCTATCAACCTCTCGGCGCTCATCTTGCTGTGGATTGCTGGCTACCGGCCCGAAGAAAGCGAGCAGGAAACACAGGCTCGCAGGGCAGTCCGCATTCGCATTGGGACAATCGTCCTTAGTCTCGTGTTTCTCTCACTCGTTCTCGGTACCATCACGGCGGCGTCCTTCGCAGTCGGAAGCGTCGAAACCGATGCGAACAGGGAAATCAAAGCGATGTTCGACAGCGGTCAATTCAGCGATATGGAGGTCGAATCGGTCAGCGTTGACTACGACATCGACGACGTTCTGCTCAACGACCCGGCACAGGTGACGGTCATCGTGGCACATGGCCCGAACGAGCAACTGCCACCGGACATGGCACAGCGTATCGACGACCGCCTAACACAATCGACGGGGCAGGT
The DNA here is from genome assembly GCF_000710615.1 of Haladaptatus cibarius D43. Classification (NCBI taxonomy): domain Archaea; kingdom Methanobacteriati; phylum Methanobacteriota; class Halobacteria; order Halobacteriales; family Haladaptataceae; genus Haladaptatus; species Haladaptatus cibarius. The sequence continues at coordinate 1,465,976 of NZ_JDTH01000002.1, forward strand.
CAGCGCCGGCCCCTTCCACATTGACCAAGACATCGTCGTTGACGTGGTCTTCGTTCGGGGACAGACGACGCGGTAATCGCTCGTCCGCAATCGCTTTGCCCGACCCCTGCCAATGACGAGCCATGACGCTGGCGGAGAGGGACTGGCGGCTGATTCGAGAAGAGTCGTGGGACGGCCCACTGAACATGGCGCTGGACGAAATCGCGGCCGAAACCGCGGCGAACGGCGGCCCGCGAACCCTGCGCGTATATCGCTGGAAGCCGAGTACGCTGTCGTTGGGCTACCGACAAGACCCGGAAACGGTCGATTGGGAATTCTGCGAGAACGAGAACATCACCGTCACCCGGCGACCGACCGGCGGTGGCGGCATCTATCACGACAACTACGGCGATATTTCGTACTCCATCATCGCGCCCGCCGAGGAACTCCCGGGGAACCTGATGGAAACCTACGAACTGCTCTGTGAACCCATCTTCGACGCCTTCGAGCGCATGGGCGTGGACGCGACATTCACCGAGGAGAAACTGCCGGTCATCCACCAACCGGCGTGCTACTTGCGCGAACTCCATCCCGCACACGACGTGGTTGCAGGGGGGCGAAAAATCAGCGGCAACGCCCAGTACCGGCGAAAAGACGCCGTCATCCAGCACGGGTCGCTGAAGTTCGCCATCGACGCAGAGCGCCATCTTTCGACGTTTTCGAACCCCGAGACGACGCCCGAAACGTTCCACGAACGCGTGACGACGATAAACGAACAGGTCAGCCTCGACCGCGAGGATGCTGTCAGCGCGGTCGAATCCGCGCTTCGGGATTGGGGAGCGACAGAAGAAGGGGAATGGTCGGACGAGGAGTTGGTTCGGGCGCGCGAGCACGCCCGAACCAAATTCGAGAGCGAATTGTGGACGAAAAACCGTGACGACCCGACTGCGTGAATCGTCCACCGACAGCGTGAACTGACTGCCTATCGTGTGGTTACTCGCACTGGTCAAAACCCGAAGGTCTCGGGTTCCGAACCGAACGTGTCCACGATTGCTTCGTGAATCTCCGACAGCGGCGGTGTATCTATCGTCGGGTCGATGGGATGGTTGCCGACCCAGACGTACCGAATCGTGCGGTCTTGGTCGATGAGGAAGCAGGAGCGTTTCGCTCGGTTGACGACCTTGAACGTGCGATATTTTACGCCGAACGAGTCGGCGACTTCGAGGTTTTCGTCGGTGTAAAGCGGAAACTGAAGGCCGAGATGGTCGATGAATCGGCGGTGGGTTTTCGGGCGCGATTTGCTGATACCGACGACCTGCACGTGGTCGCCGCTGGCGAACCAGTCGTAATCGCGGAACGAACACCACTCTTCGATACAGTCGGGGGTGAAATCGTTCATGTAAAACGACAACAATACCGGCCCGTCTGCAAGGAGCGAAGAGAGCGACGTGTCTGTTACTTCCCCGTTGCTGGTGACGAGTGGCGCGCTAAATTCGGGAGCCACATATCCGACCGACAAGTCACCGGAATCAGACATACACGACCATCTCGTGCAGTCGATTTAAGCATTCGGAGACGGTTCGAAGTGCATTTGACCCCCGGATTACTAGTCGGAGAATATGCGAGTCGGAGCACACGTTTCCATTTCGAGTTCGAAGGTTTCGAGCGACGAGTCGAAACCCCCACACGACAACATCGCCAACGCGGTTTGCCGACAGGAGACATTCGGCGGCAACTGCGGGCAGATATTCACGACATCCCCGCAAGTGTGGAAAGACCCGGATATCAGCGAGGAAGAAGCAGAACTGTTCAAGCGAGAAACCGAGGAGAAACTCGACGGCCCGTGGGTCATCCATTCTTCGTATCTCGTCAACCTCTGCACGCCGAAAGACGACCTCCGCGAGAAGGCAATCGACAGCATGCAGAAAGAAGTCGATGCGGCGGACAAACTCGGCGTCGAGTACGTAAATGTCCACCTCGGGGCGCACACAGGGGCAGGTGTCGAAGGTGGCCTCGAAAACGCCGCCAGCGCGCTCGACGAGTTGGACATTCCGGACGGCGTCACGGTTCTCATCGAAAGCGACGCGGGAAGCGGGACGAAACTCGGCGGCGATTTCGAACATCTCGCGGAGGTACTTTCCGCTTCAGAACAAGACCTCGACGTGTGTATCGACACGGCCCACGCCTTCGCCGCGGGCTACGACCTCTCCACCCGCGACGGTGTCGAGGAAACCATCGAGGAGTTCGACGACGTCGTCGGATTGGAACACCTGCAGTGTATCCACCTGAACGACTCGAAACACGAGTGCGGCACGAACAAGGACGAACACGCCCACATCGGCAAAGGCCTTATCGGCGACGAAGGGATGAAGACGCTCATCAACCATCCAGAACTCGAAGACGTGCCGCTCGTCCTCGAAACGCCGACGGAAAACGGCAAAGGCTTCGCGTGGAACATAGAGCGCGTCAAAGAACTGCGCGAGGAGTAGAGTAGGCAGCCCCGACAGTCGCAGGCACGGAGCATCCTGACCAATATTTTTGTAGCCAGACGAACAATTATCGACCACGACCATGCGTTCCCAGTCCAAAGCCCTCCAACTCGTCGGTTTGCTGGTGTTCGTCGTCGGTTTCGTCGGCTACACCGTCTTCGACTGGCGATTCGACACGACGGGAAATCCCATCATCACGGTAGTCGCTGTCGTCTGTGTCGTCGTCGCAATCGTCGTGACGATTCGACGGTCGCTGCAAAGCCAGTGAAAATCAACCCGTTTTTCAGGCGAACAGGAAGCTCAACAGCCACAGCGCGCCCATTCCAGCGACCAGCGTCGCCAGAATGTCCTCGGTTTTCCACGCGACGAGAACCGTCAATCCGCCCGCGAACAGTCGCAGGTTGTCCGGCGAGAGCGCGATTGACCCGTCAGCGTAGACGAACTGCGGAACGACCAGTGCGGAGAGCACCGCCGCGGGAACGAACCGGAGCGCCCGTTCGACGCGCTCCGGAATGTCGTCCAGTCGCCCGAAGAAGGCGATGAACGACAGTCGAATGAGGTACGTTCCGAGCCCCGCCACGATGATGATGAGCCACAGCATCTCAGACCCGAAGTTCGTCTGTGGCATTCAGGCCACCTCCTCGACCAGCAGGCCTGCCACGATGCCAACGACTGCGGCGGTCACGAGGCCGAGATTAAACGGCAGTCCGTTTGCAGCGACGGCAGTCGCTCCGCCGACGACCGCCGCGACCACGGTCGCGCGGTCGGTGACGCTCGGCACGAGCACCGCGAGGAAGACGAGCGGCACCGCGAAATCGAGGTGCCACCCCGAGGGAACGCTCGCACCGAGCAGAATTCCGGCGACGGTGGCGAGTTGCCACGTCACCCAGAGCGAGACACCGACGCCGAGGTAGTACCAGCGCCGATTCGTCTCCTCGTCCTGTTCGAACTTCATCAGCGAAACCGCGTAGGCTTGGTCGGTCAGGAAGTACGACAACCCTGCCTTCCAGCGCGCCGATTGACGTTTGAAATACGGCGCGATTGACGCGCTGTACATCATCATTCGAAGATTAATGATGATGACGGTCAGCACGACGACGACTGCGGGTGCACTCCGTCCGATGAGGTCTGCCGCGGCGAGTTGTGACGCTCCGGCGAAGACGAAGACGGACATGGCGAGCGCCAGCGGAGCGGACAGACCAGCGTTCACCGCGGCGACACCGGCGACCATCCCGAACGGCAGGACGCCTAGCACGATTGGAAGAGAGACTCGGACTCCGGAGAGGAAATCAGCACGTGATGACGACACTACTTCACCGTAGGCTAGTGAGGAGGTATCAACCTTGGTATGGCGGTAAGCACGAGGACTGTCTTTCGAATGACTGCACCGCAAACCGTCCCGTTTTTCCGGCGTCCATGCAAAACCCGAGTAAGAATCCGCCATGCGAGAGTTCTCCGCCGACTATCTGGAACGAACGCGAGAGGGGATGTGGGAGTCCCGCGAGGCGCTTTCCGACCTCGAACTCGACACCCGAAAACGCGTGCTCGATGTCGGCTGCGGAACGGGCGAACTCTCCCGCGTTCTGGCCGAAGAAACGGCAGGCGAAGTTGTCGGGACGGACGCAGACCCGCGGTTGCTGGCGGTCGCAGGGGAACACGTTCCGGTCGTTGCGGGCGATGCCCACCGACTGCCGTTTCCGGACGACAGTTTCGACCTCGTGGTCTGTCAAGCGTTACTCATCAATCTCCCCGACCCGGAACGTGCAGTTCGGGAGTTTGCCCGCATTTCGTCCGACCTCGTGGCCGCAATCGAACCGGACAATTCGGCCGTCTCGGTCGAATCGACCGTTTCCGTGGAGGGAAACCTGTCCCGCCGCGCCCGCGAAGCATACGTAGACGGCGTCGATACGAACGTCGCACTCGGCGGAGACGGAACGCGAAACGCGTTTTCGAACGTCGGTGTTTCCGACGTTTCGACCCTGAAACATCACCACTCGAAGACGGTCGCGCCGCCCTACTCGGCGCGCGACCTCGAAGCCGCGAAAAAGAAAGCGACCGCGAACGCGCTGGATGAGCGACGGGAAACCCTGACTAGTTCGCTCACGGCAGACGAGTACGAACGACTACGCGTCGAGTGGCGGGAAATGGGTCGGTCGGCCATCGAGCAGATGCAAGCAGACGAATATCGGCGGGCAGAGGTCGTTCCGTTTTACGTCACGACCGGGCGAGTGTAAGCGAAGACGACCCAAATGTAATCCGAAAATTGTTATCATCACGATGGTTCGTATTACACTATGGACCCACGAATCCGTGAACATGCAGAGGTAATCGTTGACCACTCGGTGAAAATCAAAAAGGAAGATTCCGTCCGAGTCGCCGCCCCACCCGTGGCTGAAGACCTCGCCGTCGCTATCTATGAAAAACTCGGGGAGTGCGGTGCAAAACCCTCCCTTGCGATGCGGAGTTCACGGGCCAATCGGGCATATGACTTGGCGTGCGACACGGACGATTTCGAACTGCCCGAACATTCGCTCGCGGAGATGCAAGAAACGGATGCCGTCATTATCGTTAAGGGGTCGAAAAACACGGCAGAGATGAGCGACGTTCCGGGAGAAAAGGCCACGGCCTACACGACCGCAATGGCACCGATTCAAAAAGAACGGTTAGGCAAGCGATGGGTCGGGACGCAGTTCCCCGCGCCCGGCGAAGCACAACTGGCCGAAATGAGCACCGAAGAGTACGAGAAATTCGTTTACGGTGCGGTAAACAAAGATTGGGACGAACAGCGCGAGTTCCAACACAATATGGTCGAAATACTCGACCCTGCGGACGAGGTTCGTATCGTCTCCGGAGGCACCACCGACATCCGAATGAGCGTCGAAGGGATGAAGACGGTCAACGACTACGGTGAGAAAAACCTCCCGGGCGGAGAGGTGTTCACCGCACCAGTACCGGATTCCGTAGACGGCGAAGTACTGTTCGACAAACCGCTCATTCGTCAGGGGCGAGAAATCGAAGGCGCATGGCTGAAATTCGAAGACGGCGAAGTAGTCGAACACAGCGCCGAGAAGAACGAAGAAGTGCTCACGGGCGTTCTCGACACGGACGAGGGTGCGCGCCGACTCGGCGAACTGGGCATCGGAATGAACCGCGATATTGACCGATTTACGTACAATATGCTGTTCGACGAAAAGATGGGCGACACCATCCACCTTGCAATCGGAAAGGCCATCGGACAGACTGTTCCAGAGGGGCAACCGTACAACGAGAGTGCAACGCACCTCGACATGATTGTCGATATGAGTGAGGATTCGTTCATCGAAGTTGACGGCGAAATCGTCCAACGAAACGGGACGTTTCGCTTCGAAGATAAATTCGAGGGATGAGCTAGTGGATAAGGTCGCAAAAATTCAAATACCAAACCGAAGCCAACCCCGACGTGACCTGAAACCGGTCGCGTGAGTGGCCGAGGACGTTGTGTGGCACACCCTCGCGCGAACGAAGCGTGCCGCCTGTTTGCCACTCGCTTGAGTTCTAGTGACGATTACACCACGTCGCCGCGAACCGTCGTACCATCCTGTCGCCGTCGATAGGATTCGACTGCGTCCGCGGCCGAGTCCGTCTTCTCTTCGTCCATTCCGAGCATCTCCAACGCGGCCGGGAGCGTCGGAAACGCGAACTCGCTTTCGCGCAGTTTTCGGAACGCTTCCGTGCTTCGCTGGCCATCAACCCACAGACAGACGCCTCTGGGGTCGAGAATCTGTTCGTAGGCATCGCGGGCCATCGCACCTCGCAAACGTTGGGTGACATTATCCTCGAAACTCGAATTGCAGACTTCGAGGTGAACCGGTTCGTTTTCTGGCAAGAGGTGCACCGCCAGACATTTTTCGGGTGCCGCATAGCCGTTGTCGTTCGCCCGAATCAGGTCGGGATGGTCGTCTGCCCACTCCGCGCGAACTGTCTTCCCGATACCCTTCACGCTGTGGGTGTCCACAAAGTCGCCTTCGCGGTCGGCGTCGTCACCTCGGAGCAGGATGTCCTTCGTTACGTACACGTCGAGTCGGTCGATAGGGTCAAGACCGAGTGCCACGTCGCCGTACACCCAAATTTCGCGGACGGGGACTGGCATGGTGTCGTTCTCGACCGTCTCGACGAGTTCCTCGACGCGCTGGATTGCCGCGCTTCGCTCCATCGGGTTCGAATTCGGGTTTGGCGTGGATAAGTCCGCTGGAACGACGACCAGCGCGGAATCGGCAACGGATTCATGACTGTGCCGACCCTCTCTGCGCGTAGTTGCTGCTAATAACGAGGAGCACAAATCGACATGATTTCGTTTCCCGATAAACAGACATCGCTCGATGGCGGCGGATTCGGTGCTGTCGCGTCGTGGTTGTGCGACGAAGAGAGTTCGTCTTCCCCCCTGTTTTCAGCGGTAGACGAAGCACTGTGTGCGTTTGCGTTTAGACCCGACGAACCGCTCACGTGGTGGTCGAATCGCCTGACCGACCTGACCGGGCGTCCCGACTCCGATCTCGTCGAACTACGTGCGAGCGACCTCGTCGTTGCGTCAGATAGAGAACGGTTCGAAACCGGTGTTCAGACCGCCCTCGACGAAGGAGAAGCATCTTTCGTTGTGGCGTTCGATACGACGAAACGACACGTTCGATTCGGCGATTGTCGAATCGTTCGGCTTCGGGAGAACGACCTCTGTTTCGCCGTCGTCACCGAAACGAGCGAGTTGACAGATCATCGGAAAACGCTGAATCGCGTCGATACGATAATTTACGCGCTCGACACCGAACTGCGGTTCGTATACGCAAACGACCCGTGGTACGAATCGGCGGCCGAGTGGGGCCATGACGGACATTCGGTACTCGGAGAGCACATTTGGACGCTGTTTCCGACCGCCATCGGAACGCGATTGCACGACGAAATCGACGCCGCACTGGAGACACAGCAACCGAACAGGTTCGAAGAGTATCTGCCAGAGGCGGAGATGTGGATGGAGACGCAACTCTATTCATCCGCGGATGGCGTGACGGTGTTTACAAGAGATATTACCGACGAAAAGAATCGGCAACGGGAACTCGAACGCTACGAAACCATCGTGGAAACGGTCGGTGACGGAATCTACGCCTCGGACGATTCGGTCAGATTTAGTTCGGTCAACGAGGCGATGGAGGAGTTGACGAGATACTGTCGGGACGAACTCGTCGGCGCACACGTATCACTCATCGCGGACGACGAAACGGTTGCAGAAGCGATTCGCCAACGAGAACGGCTTCTCGCCGGTGAAATCGACGTTGGAAAGTACGAAATACCGATCAGAACTGCTGACGGCGAAGAAATTCCAGTCGAAGTCAGATTTACCGCATTACCAGTCAAGGACGGGGACTTCGAAGGGACTGTCGGCGTCATGCGCGACATTTCGGAACGAGTGGAACGCGACCGACGACTTCAAATCGAACGTGACCGAGTGACGGCGATGTTCGAAAATTCGGGGGATGCCATGGCATACTGCGAGTACGACGGTGAGACGCCGATGATTCGGGCAGCGAACGACGCGTTCGAGGAGAGTTTCGGGGTCTCCCAGGAGGTGGTCGGCATGCCGATCGACGAGGTGGTCGTCCCATCCGAGTTCCAAGCAGAAGCAACCGACATCAACCATCGGACGAAGAAAGGGGAGTATATCGAACGGGAGGTCAGGCGCGAAACGACCGATGGCGTTCGTGATTTCTTCCTGCGGTCGATTCCGATACGCCCGGGTGAGTCGGGCGAACGGTCGTACGGCGTCTATACAGATATTACCGAGCAAAAAGAGCGCGAGCGGGAACTCGAACGCTACGAAACCATCGTGGAGACGGTCAGCGACGGCATCTACACGACCGACGAGCAGTTTCGGTTTACGTCCGCCAACGATGCATTCGTTTCGATGACCGGGTACAGTCGTGACGAACTGCTAGGAAGCACCCCGGAACTGATAACGAGCGAAGAGACGCTCGCGGAAACGACGCGGTTGCGCGAGCGAATACTGTCCGGGGAAACCGAGACGGAGACGACGACGATAGACCTGCGTTCTGCAGAGGGGGAGGAGATTCCGGTAGAACTTCGTTTCAGGCCGCTTCCGAGCGACGATACGTCGGAGGGGCAGGGAACCGTCGGTGTCGTCCGCGACATCACGGAACGAGTCGAGCGCGAGCGCGCGCTCCGCGAGAACGAAGAACGACTTCGAACCGTGGTCGAGAACATTCCGGTTATTCTGTTCGCCGTCGATGTCGATGGGACGTTTACACTCTCCGAGGGACGCGGACTGTCGACGTTCGATGCGGATGTGGAGGATGCTGTGGGCAACTCCGTTTTCGACTGGTTGGCTGATTATCCTGCCATCACTGACGACATCGAACGGGCGCTGTCGGGCGAACCGGTCGATACGATTCACGAGATATGCGACGGATATTTCGAAACGTGGTATCAACCGATTCGGGAGGATAACGAGGTGACCGGCGTCATCGGCGTCTCGATGGACGTTACAGAGCGCATACGTCACGAACAGGCGCTTACGGCGCTCCACACGGCGACACAGGAGATGCTCGAAGCCGATTCGACGGAGGCGGTCGCCCAAATCGCCGCGGAGGTCGGGGCGTCGGTTCTCGACCTCCCCGGCGTAGCCGTCTTCCTGTTCGACGAGGAGACGAACGTGCTGCGGCCGGTGGCACATTCCGACGACGTGCCGGAACTCGTGGGCGAACCCACGTCGTTCGAAGCGGGTGAAAGCATTGCGTGGCAGGTGTTCGTTGCGGGAGAGACACGGGTGTTCGACGACGTGCGCGAATCGGAACACGTCTACAACCCGGACACTCGTCTCAGGAGTGGCTTGTACGTCCCGCTTGGCAATCACGGCGTGTTCGTTTCCTTGGATGACCAGACGGCAACCTTCGAAGCGGACGCTATCGAACTGGCGAGGATTTTTGCCGCAACGACGCAGGCCGCACTCGACCGCGTGAGTCGGGAGTCCGCCCTTCGAGAGCGCGAACGAGAACTCGAACAACAGACGGAGCGGCTCGAACGACTGCACGAAACGACGGAGTTGCTTCGTGACATCGAGCATCTGCTCGTCCTCGCGGACTCGCGTTCCAACATGGTCAACGAGGTGTGTGAACGCCTCGCGGGAACCGACCGATTTGCGATGTCGTGGGTCGGACGCCCCGACGAAACCGCATCGCAGGTGATTCCGGAGGCATGGGCCGGAACCGAGCGTGGGTATCTGGATAGCGTCTCACTCGCGCTGAATGACGACTCGGAGACAGAGGGTGAAGGCGAACCTGCCCTGACGGCAGTCCAAAGTGGCGACTTGACTGCCATCGGAAACGTGGCGGAGGTTGCCGGTGTCACGGCAGGACTCCAAAGCGATGACTGGCGACCCGAGGCGCTCATGCGTGGCTATCAGTCGGTCGTCGCCATTCCGCTCGTCTATCGAGACTATTCGTATGGCGTGTTGGCCGTGTACGCAAATCGCCCCGATGCCTTCGATGCACTATCTCGGGAGGTGTTTGCCGAACTCGGCGAAACCATCGCCTACGCCATCAATGCTATCGAAACGAAGCGCGGATTACTGACTGACCAAACTGTCGAACTCGACTTGCGCGTCGACGACTCCGACGATTTACTCCAACGACTTGCGGGCAGTCTCGACTGTCAGGTCGCGTATGAAGGCGTCGTGGCAGGTAACGAGGATGAAGACCATCTGTTCATCACGACCTCGGTAACGGACGTCGAAGCAGTGCAGTCGTATCTCGACGGCGTCGTCGGGGTCGCGGACAGTCGGCTCGTCAGCGAACGCGACGAGAACGCGCTGTTCGAGGTGACCGTCACCGAGCCGCTGTTTGCCTCGGCGCTGGTCGAACGGGGAGCCGTCCCGGAGTCGATTACGGCGAGCGAACAGTCGATTCGAGCGGTCGTCAACGTCCCGCACACGACGGAAGTGAGGGAGTTCGTAGAGACACTGCGAGTGCGCTATCCAAGACTTGAACTCGCCGCGCGGCGGAATAGAGAACGGCCGGTGCAGACAGTGCAGACGTGCCGTGCCGCGTTCGAGGAGCGATTGACCGACCGTCAGCAACAGGTGTTAGAAACCGCGTATCTAAGCGGCTTTTTCGACTCGCCACGGAGTACGACCGGGCAGGAGGTTGCCGCCTCACTCGGCATCACGCAACCGACGTTCATCAACCACCTCAGGTCGGCACAGCGGAAACTGTTCGACCAACTGTACGAAGCGGATATGCTAGATAGCTAGCCGTGGGTATTCCATGCTACTGCATAGCTAGCTGGAACCGCTTTGTCGATACTGCACGTGAACTGTGTCGTAGAACGCATGAACGAACGAGCAAACACCGTCACAACGCCGATTACGAATGGCCACGTCAGCGAAGCTGTCGTACAGGCCATCTCGCAGGTGAACGGCGTTGACCCACTCGAACTCGATTCTCCGCTGTACGATACCATCGACCCGGATGCACTCGACCGACTATTTCAACCGACGCCGACGACCAAGCGAGACATCGAATCGAAGATTAGTTTCACCGTTGCGGGCTGTGAGGTGACGATCACTGATAATCGAGTCGTAGCCGCAAAGCGTTTGTCGCCAGTCGATACATGAACGAGGATACGGACGACAGAGAACCAGAAGACCGCACCACTGCCGCGTCCCCGATGGGAACGCCGGTCTGTTCTCACTGTGGGTCGCCCATCGAGACAACCGACTGGTTTCCCATCGTCACGGAAACCACTGGAAGCGAATCGGTCGTCCTCCACTCGTTCTGCAACGAAGCGTGTCAAGACGCGTGGAACCGACAGCAGTCGGACGAACGACAGCAATCCGAAAGCCGACGAGAGACGAATATCGAGTAACCGCCGCAGTTCCACCACAGAACCCCCACGAGCATTCGACCTAGATGTCAAATAAAAAAGAAACCCGAACAGCAGACGTACAACAGACCGAATACACCGACGGCGCAGGCCGCGTCATCATGCTATACGACCCCGACGACGCGGATGCATGGATTCGCTCCTGCGTGACCTATCCGGTCGAGCCGTAACCGAATCGGATTTTGCGGACGGTGCCAGCCGTGGCGACGAGAGCTACCGCGTAATTTCGATACCGTCGGCTTCCCCCGCGACCACCCAGTCGTCGTCGCCGAGGCTATAGTGGCGAACCTCCGGCGTCTCCCACTCCCCATCGACGCATTCCGAGCTGACCTCGCACCGTCGGATGCCTTCGTGTCGCGGTTCGATTTCGAGTCGGAAGCGGTCGTCGGGCATGTAATCGATTGGACTCGCAGGTCCCTCGTAGGCGGTTCCGTCCGCGAGTTCGATGCGAACGTGGTTCCCTAATGTAACGATTTCTAGCGTTTCGGTGAACGTTTGCATGTCGGTCAGTAACACGCGGCGAACCTGAGTAAGCGTTACGGCTTTTCAGCGGAATGTGTGAAAAATATTGCCCTGAGTCGTGTTTCAGAGTGGATTTGTTCGTAATTGTGGAATTATTTGTTACTTTATCGCAGTGGTGTCTGGCATTGTACTTTTGTTTGTACTTCGGGCAATTCACGACACCAATCAGACCACCACTGCGACGAAATCATGTGTGGGTTATCTTCAAGCGTAGGTTATCTCATTCGATGATAGATGTTCGATAGTGGCCGCGAATCACGACTTCAATCAGACCGCCTCCGCACCGTATCCGGCCACACACCTCCCCAACCGATTCTCTCCGCTGCTCCCGGTGGTCGCGTCGTCGTTCATCCCTCGCGTGATAGTTGGCAAGCCCGAGGACTTGTCGTCTGAGGGCTTGCGCAGTATCCGCGCGAGGTCTTCGTGAGCGACGGAGGAGTTCTCGTGAGTGACAGCGGAGCGAACGAGAGCACGGAAGTGCTGTACTCTTCCGGAGCGAGCGAACGGTTCGTCGGAGACGAACTCCGACGGTGGATGACCGAAATGAGCGTCAGCGAATGGAAGGAGTCGGTTGGGGAGGTCTGTGGGAGGGGTGCGGTGGCGGTGCGGTTTGAGTAGAGTCGTGATTCGCTTACAACACGTATCCAAGAGTTGTAGGTGTACGATTTTAAGAGATTCTGACAGTCATGAACCGATGTCTCCTCACACAAGTATTAAAAACGAGTCGTCGCGCGACAGGAGCAGAATCCCACATGAACATCTCAAGCTTGAAGACGCCTGAACGAAACGGTATCACAAATGAGCGACGGGGAGCGAACGATTCGGGCGCTGGACGAGAAAACGGTTCAGCGAATCGCGGCGGGAGAGGTCGTCGAACGACCCGCCTCCGTGGTGAAGGAACTGGTCGAAAACAGCCTCGACGCGGACGCCGGACGGATTTCGGTGCGAATCGACGGCGGCGGAACCGAGAAAATTATCATTGAGGACGACGGCATCGGCATGAGCGAAGACGACGTGCAACTCGCCGTCGAGGAACACACGACGAGCAAGATTCGGGATATAGACGATTTGGAATCCGGGGTTGCCACCCTCGGCTTCCGTGGGGAAGCCCTCTACACCATCGGCGCGGTGGCCCGGCTCACAATCAGAACGAAAGCGAGGGGCGGCGAGGCTGGAACGGAACTCCGACTCGTGGGAGGCGACGTGGACGAAGTCAAGCCCGCCGGACGACCGGCAGGGACGACGGTGGAGGTCACCGACCTGTTTTTCAACACCCCGGCGCGGGAGAAGTACCTGAAAACGGATTCGACCGAGTTCTCGCACGTCAATCGAGTCGTCACGCAGTACGCGCTGGCAAATCCGGACGTGGCGTTCTCGCTGGAACACGACGGACGCGAGGTGTTTTCGACCACCGGACAGGGCGACCTTCAGTCCGCGATTTTGTCCGTCTACGGCCGCGAAGTCGCCACCGCGATGATTGCCGTTGGGGACGAGCGTGACACAGATGACGAACGAGACGAGGAAGACGGCGAAAATGACGGCCTCACCGTTTCGGGCTACGTCAGCCATCCCGAAACCACCCGGAGCACGCGGGAGTACGTCGCAACCTACGTCAACGGGCGCTACGTTCGCTCGTCCGTCGTTCGGGAGGCCGTTCTCGACGCCTACGGAAACCAACTCGCCCCCGACCGCTATCCCTTTGCCGTCCTCTTCCTCTCCGTGCCGGGCGATTCCGTGGACGTGAACGTCCACCCACGAAAGATGGAAGTTCGGTTCGGCGACGAGGGGATGGTTCGGAACGCCGTCCGCGATTCGATAGAAAACGCGCTTCTCGACAACGGACTAATTCGGTCGGGCGCACCCCGGGGGCGTTCCGCACCCGACGAAACCGACGTAACGCCCGAGGTGCAGTCGGAATTGGGGACGACAACGGACGAAAGCGATTTCGCGGAGGCCGTAAGCAAATCGGCTGACGAATCGAAATCCGTGAACGCGGAGTCATCAGCAACCAGCAGAGCGGTTACAGAATCGCACGAACACGATTCTGCAACTGCAAATGGTCGGAAGACGACTACGGAGAGCGAAACCACGGACGCGAACGCACCCAGCACGGGCACAGATGTGCCCGACACGGATACCAACGCACCAGCCACGAACACCAACGCATCCGCCACGGATGCGAAACCGGCAACGACTGACCAGCCATCGTGGAGCAAGTCGAATCAAAATACCGCGGAGAAAACGAATCGAAAACCGGAACGAAAGTTCCGCGCGGCGACAGAAGCAGAGACGCTAACCGATGCGCCCGACACATCCGAGTCGGTGGAACGGGAGTTCGACCGACTGCCCCGGATGCGCGTCCTCGGGCAACTGCACGACACCTACGTCGTCGCCGAAACGTCGGACGGACTGGTGCTCGTAGACCAGCACGCCGCCGACGAGCGCGTGAACTACGAACGACTGAGTGAGAAATTTGCGGGCGACACGACGACGCAGGTGCTCGCTTCGCCGGTCGAACTCGAACTGACGGCGGCGGAGGCCGCACTGTTTGAGGAGTACGACGAGGCGCTGGCACGGTTGGGGTTCCACGCGGCACTCACGGGGGAGCGAACGGTCGAAGTGACGACGGTTCCCGCAGTTCTCAGCGAGACGTTGTCTCCGGAACTCCTCCGGGACGTGTTGGGCGAGTTCGTCTCGGCCGACTCGGACGAACGCGACCGAAATTCCGCGGCGGCGGTCGCCGACGCGCTTATCTCCGATTTGGCGTGCTATCCCTCGATTACCGGCAATACGTCGCTTCACGAAGGTGACGTGGTGGGTTTGCTGTCCGCGCTGGACGACTGTGACAATCCATACGCGTGTCCGCACGGGCGGCCGGTCGTCATCGAATTTGGCGAGGAGGAAATCGAAAATCGGTTCGAGCGCGACTATCCGGGCCACGCGGGACGGCGCGCGGAGTAGTCGAGTCCGATTTCCGACCGTTTTCCCGACTGGTAAGGAGAACCTTCATATCGGCTGGCCGAATCAAATTTCAGTATGTCACGCGGGACGAGTCAGGGAGGACTTCTCGATGCGATACGGTACGACTTACAGCAGTTACACACCGGATGGATGTCACTGTTCTTTCCACGACAGCGACAGCAGTCCCATTCGGTGCTCGGGCAGTGGACGCCACAGAGTACGGCGGGGAAAGTAGCCTATAGAATATGGGGCGTGGTCGGCACGCTCGTCGTCGCCCTCCTGTACCCGTTCGTCCTGTTCGGCTTTGCGACGCGCTATTACACGAGTCGCATCGACCGAACCGCTGCGAGTCTCGGCGTGCTGGGCGTTATCCTGCTCTCGGTGCTCATCTGGGGTGGACTGGCGGCGCTGGCCAGAGTGCGCTTTTCCACCGAAGGGTTCTACGCCGTCACTGCGGCGGGAGGTGTCGCCACCGTCGCCGCAGTGCTTGCGTACCTCACCAGTCGGTACGGTGGCCGAATTACAACCATCCTGTTTGCCTACCCGTTCGGCATGACGGCGTTGTTCCTACCCCCGGTGGTCGCCGCGCTGTACTCGCCGACGCTTTCGGAGGTCATCTTCCCGAACAGCGAAACGCTGGCGGTGTGGTTGCTGGACAACGTCCTCGACTACCGCGGAATCAACGAAATCCTCCGCGCGCGCTTCGATCTCGAAGGGTTCGCCTACGTCGGCATGTGGTTCGGCATCGCGGTGCCGTTGGGTTGGAGTATGGGATTCTTGGTTACGCTGGCGAATCTCATGCGGCCGAAATCGGAGTAACGCTTTTCCTTCGTTCGGCTAACTGTCCGATATGGAGTTCAATTTACCCGTGACCGCCGGAGCACTGCTAGCAATCGTCGCTGTCGGTACGGCGGGCCTCATCGGGATGGATGTCATGGCGATGGGTACAGTATTGATGATGGTGGCCCCCTCGATGCTGGTGTTCGGCCTGATAGCGCTCTTCCTCGGCATCAAACACGGCGAGTATCGCGCGACGAGATAGAACAAAACGGCTCGGCTTTACTCGACTCGCCCGACAGCGAGAATGTGGTTCGACAAATCCGCAATTGTCGGGTCTTCGCGTAGTTTTCGAACGATTTCGGCGACGTTTTCCTGTGCATCTGCATCGATTTCTTCCAGCGCGGTTCCGAAGTTCGAGGCTGGGCCTTCGAGTCCGGCGACGATTTCGACCGCGAAACCGCGATTTTCCAGCAGGTCGCGCAGTTCCGCGGCGCGGAAGAAGTGGCACTCTACGAACGACGGATCATCACCTTCGTATTTTTCCGCGAGTTTGGCCGAATACGTCGCAGTCTCCACGAGGTTGGGAAGTTGGCGAACGCCAGCCTCAAAATGTGGTGCGCTCTTTAAGAGGTTCTGGACGACAGCGACGAACCCCATCACGGAGACGAAGATAGGGGAATCCGAGGTGGTCACGCGATGGAGTTCGCAGACTGCTTTGCTCCGTTCGTCGTCCGCAACGACGTGCGAGAGTGGCCCGCCGAGACACAGAGTTGCATCGAACTGATCGGCGGAAAATGGCAAGTCACGGATGTCGCCCTGCTGAACCGTGACCTTCGATTCGAGGTCGCGTTTCGATATGCGCTCTTTGGCGATGGCGACCTGCTCCGCAGACAGGTCGAGCAAAGTTACGTCGTAACCCTGTTCAACCAGCCAAATCGAATACCTCCCGGCGGCCCCGCCAGCGTCGAGAATATGGCCCGACTCGGGCAAATGCTGGTCGAGATAATCCGTCGTATTCTCGAACTCCAGTGAGTTTTTGAACGATTCTTCGAGGCGTTCCCACTCGCCCTCCCCGAGGCTATCGTAGTAGTTCGCCGGGTCGATTTTGGCAAGTGGGTCGTCGTCTGCCATCGTGACACATCTTTTTCAGGAGTCGGCCCATAGTTCTTTCTTGTGAATATTTGGTATGGGACAACTGGACACAGTTCGGGCACTGACCAGCGACCGAGTGAAACGAGGGCGCAATAGGCAATCGATATAACCACCAAAAATCAGCAACCGCCACAGCCGCCGGGGGGCTAGCTCACTCTCCGGAAAATCGGAGATTTTCCGGGCCGACGACTGAATGGAGCACGGAAGAGCGAAGCTCTTCCGTGCGAAATGAAGGAGGAGTGCTTTTGGTGAAGGTTTTACAGGGAGCCGTCAGGAACGACGCGGTTGTCGTTCCTGACCGCGACCGTCGTAAAAGGTTCTACATGTAGCCGAGGTCGCGCAGACGCTCCATCAGGTCTTCTTTGTCCTGGGCGCGGCCTGCACGCTCGGTCGTGTTCTCCATGTCCTGCAACCATGCCGGTTCCTGGTCGCTCTTTTGCGTGCTGACTTCGCTTCCGAGCGAGCGGAATCCTTCGAAGTATTTCGGCGAAACGGGAATGTCGTCCTGTTCGACGCCCTCTGGGAGGTCGTCGAATCCTTGCGGGACGTAGCCGTCGTCGGGGTACGCTTCGACGGTGTCCGGGACGACGAAGTACCAGAATGCGTCCCAGACGGCAGGTTCGTCGAAGTGGAGGATGGGCTGAATGCGGTCGTGGGGTGGGTAGATTTCGGGGTCGTGGCGCGGGCTGAAGAACGTCTCGTCGGCGCGGGCTTCTTGTTCGTCCCAGCGCACGCCGGAGATGACGCCGTCCACGTCGTACTCTTCGAGGGCGTCGTTCAGCGCAACGGTCTTCAACAGGTGGTTGCCGACGTAGGTGTCGAGCAAGAACGGGAAGGTGTCTTCCTCGTATTCCAGCAGGTCGTGAACGTGGTGCTGGTTGTGGTCGGAGAGTTCACTGATGTCGATGTCGTCGCCGGGTTCGAGATCGTGTTCGTCAACGTAGCCGCCAACGTCCTCATTGCGGGCGTAGATGACCTCCAAATCCCATTCGTCGGCCCAATGCTCGACGAAGTCGTGAATGTCTTGGAAGTGCTGGAAGTGGTCGATGAAGACCGCCGGTGGAACCTCCAAATCGTAGCGCTCCGCCACTTCCTTGATGAAGTAGAGCGTGAGCGTGGAGTCTTTGCCACCCGTCCACATCACGGCGGGGTTTTCGTACTCTTCGAGACCCTTCTTCGTGACCTCGATGGCTTTCTCTACTTTGTGTTCGAGCGAGGGGTAATCCTCGGGGTTTTCGCCTTCACCATCGCTGTAGTCTACGTCGAGATAGTCTGGAAACTCGTCTGCCATGACTCGTAATTAGATATAATTACCTGGCTAAAGTGCTTTTCGGCTCCGCATGAAGAACCGTTTAGGTTAGTGAAGAATTGCGTTCGAATTTTACGGTAGGCAAGAAAAATCACGAGGCAGTGGCTCACCGCTTTCGACCGAATGCGAACCCAGAACGCGAGATTACGAGATGAACTTGTTGTCGCGCCAGTTCACGCCGCTGGACGAGGAATTTTCGTTGCTTGGACCTTCCACCACTTCGATGGAGGCCGGTCGGTCGTCGCCGTCCACGATGCGGGTCGCTTCCAAATCGCCGTCAACTTCCGAAATCGCGGTGAGCGTTCCCTTTTCGGCCTGTCGGGCGAGAGTGCATAGCACCTCGAACATCGGATACTGAACCGCGCTGTTCTGAAGCACGGTTTCCCGGTCACCTTTGAACGCGGCCATCTCGATGAGTTCGCCCGTCGGCTCTTCTTCCTCTTCGTCCTCTGCGTCCGCACCCCACCGCGGCGCATTGCGTCGTGCCTCTTCCTCTTCGGTAAAGACCCGTGTTTCCGAGACGCTGGCTTTCAGTTGCGCCGTCGGTGTGTATTTGCTGATAGATTCGTCCGTCGAGACAGCACTGATGATAAGCGTGTTGTTCCGGCGGGTGATATCGACGCTGTCGATTCCATCCGGTAGCGGGGGTTCGCTTTCAAAGTGGTCGTAGACGGTTTCAAGCGGCAGTTCGAGCGTCGAATGTAGTCGGTATACCTGGCTCATTTGTAGTCGTGAGTTCCGTCTCCCGTCGGCTGTACGTTTGTCACTACGTGCCCCGAACTTATAGGGGCTACCCTTTCGGTTGCGTATGCAACCATCGAAATGACGTTAGTTAGTTCGAAGCGTTTCGCCGAGTTCGTCTCGTTCTTCCATCTCCGCGAGGATGTCGCTGCCGCCGATGAACTCGCCATCGACGTACGTCTGTGGAATCGTCTCCCACCCGCTGTGGTCGGATAGTTCCTCGCGGTAGGCGTCCAAGTTGTCGAGGACGTCTACCGTCTCGAACTCGTCGCCGCGATGCTTGCCGATGAGTTCGAGCGCGCGCTGTGAGAAACCACATTGTGGCATCATCCGTGTTCCCTTCATGAACAGGACGACCTCCTCGTTTTCGAGCGTCGAATCGACTCGTTCTTCCACCTCTTCGGCGGAAAGCTGTTCTCCGGGTGTGAACGTCATACCGTTGCGTAGGCACCCCCGGCGCAAAGAAGTTGCGACCGAGGTATCGTGTTCGCATCACTCGTCGCTGCCGACGCCGATGACCTGCACGAGCGAGTAGACCGGGACACCGTTCAGTTCCTCGATTCCCTGCTTGTCCGCGAGGACGATACAGGCGACCGGTTCACCGCCGCGGTCTTCGATGGCCTCGATGGTTTCCCCCATCGTCGTCCCGCTGGTGATGGTGTCGTCCACGATGTAGCACTCGCGGTTTCGAATCTGCGCGAAGTTGCGCGAGAAACTGCCGCCGTACTCGTCGATGTCGCCCTCCTCCCATTGGTGTTTGCGAGGGGCGTAGGTTCCGAGGTCGGTGTCGAGTTCGCGCGCGACCACGGTTGCGAGGGGCGCGCCAGCCTTCTCGATGCCGATGGTCAAATCGACTTCTTCGCCGTGTTTCGACAGCAAGTCGGCCATCGCCGCGCCGATATGGCTGAGTCGAGTGCTGTCGCGGCCGATTGCACTCCAATCGACGTGGATGTCCTGCGTGCCGCCCGTCGGTTCCGGGCTTGGCGTGCTGCCACTCCGCTCGACTAACCAACTGGCAGTCTCGCGCGACACGTTCAGTTCGTCAGCGATTTCGCCCTTCGAGAGGCCACGCTCCGCCAGTTCTGCCGCACTCTCTATCAAGTCGTCTACGTTCTTCATTGGGTATCAAATTTAACCGCGGTCTTTATTGTCGTTTCGTCGTCCGCAAATGCCGACTCGAAATTCGAAACGTCATAGACGCCTGTCACGAGGTCGTCTAACAGCCACTCCGGCATTGCCGCGAGCGTCTCGACTGCGGATTCGAAATGCCGATAGTTGGAGTTGACGCTTCCGACGAGCGCCTTGTTGTTCATCACGAGTTCCCGGTGCAAATTCCCGCCGTCGATTTCGAACGGCCACGAATCCGGGACGCCGAGCAGTGCCGAAACGCCGTTCGGGGCGAGTGCCTCGATGGATTCGAAGGCGTGTTTCGCGTAGCCGGTTGCTTCGTAGATGAAATCCATGGGTTCGTGCGCGTCGGGAATTTGGCCAACCGGCGTCACGCGCGAATCGACATACGTCGCGCCCAACTTCTCGATGATGTCGATAGTCGGGTCAGGGCGGTCACGCCGCCCGAGGCAGTACACTCGGTCGAACTCCGAATCGAGCATCGCCACCGTGAGCAGGCCGAGACTCCCGTTCCCGAGAACGAGCGCGCTCTCCGGTTGCCAGTTGAACGCCGACCGAGAGGCGCGGGCGTGTTCGATTGCCTTCTCGGAGATGCTGATAGGTTCGACCAGAAATCCCCAGTCGGCCAGTTCGCCGGGAACCGGAACGAGGTTCTCTGCGGGGCTGGTGAAATACTCGCTCATGAAGCCGTGTTCGCCGGAGATTCCGCGTTCGGTCGTTTCGTCCGGCGGAGCCATGTCGGGTTCGCCGCGCTCGAAGTACTCCGTCGGGCCATCGAGAAGCGGCCTTCGAACCGTCGGGACGACCACGTCTCCTTCCGCAAATGCGGTTCCGTTCGGGTCTGCCACGACGCCGACCGCTTCGTGGCCGAGGACGAGGTGGTCGTCGTCCGCCGGAAATTCGCCGTGGTGTCCGGCGAGGATTTCGTGGTCAGTGCCATCGACACCGACCGTGAGGGTTCGCACCAGCGCTTCACCCGGTTCGGGTTCAGGCCGCGGTTTCTCGATGACTTCGGGGCTGTGTTTCCCGCGTCGGAGTGCGACTGCGTGCATACGCGTCTCTTGTTCCCACGTGTTCAAAAGATTTATTCTTTGGCGAGTAAATTTGTCTAGAACAGATGGTCGTTATCGCCGCGGTGAGAACCACTATCCGACATGCATTCACCACGTCCGAACACCTGTCAAACATGAGATACCGGCCGCCTCTTTTGACCCCATGTGGAAGCACGAATCAGACCTCGTGTACAACTCTTCGTTCGCAACTCCTTGTCCACAACTGATTCGCCACAACACCTGTATTCTTTCAGGTCGTCAACGGTTCCATGCAAGCCGCGCGACTCCACGAATACACCGACGAGATGGGCGATGCGCTCTCGATTGACGACGTCGACCGACCCGAAGTAACCGAGGAAAACCACGTCGTGGTGGAAATCGAAGGCGCTGGCTGGTGTCAAACCGACAACCACGTCATCGAAGGAATGTGGGAAGAACAGATGGGTCAGTCGCTTCCCATGACGCTCGGCCACGAGAACGCCGGAATCGTGGCCGAGGTGGGAGAAGACGTAACGCTCGTTTCGGAGGGTGACGCCGTGGTCTGTCACCCGGCGCGAACCTGCGGCATCTGTCGGGCCTGCCGACTCGGACAGGACATGCACTGCGAGAACCTCGTCTTCCCCGGACTTTCCACTGACGGCGGGTTCGCGGAATATCTGCTGACGAGCGAACGCGCCGTGATTCCGCTTCCTGACGGGGTTGACCCGGCGGAAATCGCGCCCCACGCGGACGCCGGAATCACGGCCTATCACGCGGTGAAAAAGGCGGCCCGCGAACTGAACCCCGGCGAACACGCAGTCGTCGTTGGCGTCGGGGGACTGGGCCATATCGGACTCCAAGCCCTCCGAACCATGAGTGCGGCGGAGATTACCGCCGTCGAAGTGAAAGACGAGGCGCTCTCCCTCGCGGACGATTTGGGTGCCGACTACACCGTCAACTCGCGGGATTCGGACGTATCGAAAGAAGTGGACGCGATTACCGACGGCGAGGGCGTCCAGCAAATCCTCGATTTCGTGGGTGGCGACGAAACCCTCGATTACGCTCCCGCCCTGCTATCCGGGGGCGGCGACCACCACGTCGTCGGCTACGGTGGCCACGTCCACGAACCGGCCCAAGCACTCGTAAACGGCGATTTCGACTACCGGGGAACCCTCGTCGGAACCTACCCTGAGCTACAGGAACTCATGGCGCTCGTCGCGCGCGGCGACGTGGAACTGCGAACCTCGCGGTACGATTTGGCCGAAATCAACGACGTGGCCGAGAAACTGGAACACGGCGAAATCGAAGGGCGGGCGGTCATCACGCCGTAATCGAGATTCGTTTTCTACGTCACGTTTCGACCGGTTTCCGCGTTACACTTCGACCGATTCCCGTCTTCCGCGCTCTGCGGACTCGTAAATCGCCTCGATAGTTCGCATGTCTACCAGCGCGTGCTCGCCGCCCGGTTCCGGGTCGCGCCCCGAAAGCAGACAGTCCGCGAAGTAGTCGAACTCCGCTACCTCCTCGTTCACCGGTTCGACCGAAAAATCGGCTTTCGCCCCATCTCGCTCCGCCGTCAACTGCGCTTCGCCGAAAAACGCCGGTTCGAGGCGCAGGCTCCCTTCGGTGCCGATAACCGAGAACTGACTTCGCTGTTGGGCGTACTGACTGGCGACACAAGCCGCCGTGACGCCATTTTCGAACTCGACTTCGAACGAGACATGCTGGTCAACCTCAGAAAAATGTTCGTGCGGGCTTTTCGTCGTTCCCTGTGCGCTCACGGGATTCGAATCCAGCACGAACCGGGCGGTGTTGAGCGGGTAGATTCCGAGGTCGATGAGCGCCGACCCGCCCGCGAGGTCGGCGTCGAGTCGCCACTGGTTCGGGTCGGGCGAAATCATCTCGAAGACGTTCTGGCACATCGCTCCCTCGACCAGCACGGGGTCGCCGACGAACCCCTCGCGGACGAGTTCGTGCATCCGTCGAACCGCCGGATTAGTGTGCATCCGGTAGCCGACCATCAGCGTTATTCCGGCGTTTCCACAGGTTTTGACGACTTTTTCTGCGCGCGCCGTCGTCGCCTCTAACGGTTTTTCACAGAGGACGGCTTTGCCGAAGTCGGCGGCGCTCTCCACGAAATTGAGATGTGTCGCGTTCGGCGTGGCGATGTACACCGCGTCGTAACGTTCGTTGGCTTCGCCAGCGTGGAACTCGTCGTAGCCGAGTCGGTACTCCGCGCCCGCCTCGTCGCCGACCTTATCGGCTTTTTCGGAACTGCCGCTGACGACCGTGCTAACCTCGCAGAGGTCGCTTTTCTGGATAGCAGGGATGACTCGTTCCGTCGTGAACCACCCGAGTCCAATCAGGGCGAATCGGATTTTCTCGTCCGGGTCGGAGACGGTTTGCCAGTCGCGCCGGGTGAACTCCGTGAGGTGGTTTGTGAGTTGCATTTGGATAGTTGATGATGGCGATTTGGTTATCGTTTTGGGCTTCGTTCGCGCTTGGAGACTGTGGATTGGTGGTTGTTTTGGCGTGGGGAACTAGCTATTATGGACGCAATTTCCGGTTGCGCTACTTGCTGTCTCTACAAAAAGCGACAATCGGTGACGCTAGCTGTTGCCGACTCCAATGAAACCGCAACCGCACCGCGACAGCCACACGCCTCCCCAACCGATTCCTTCGCTTGCTTCGTTCGCTCAGTCATCCCTCGCGTGATAGTTGGCAGGACTTCGGTTCCCTCAGCCCTGCCAACGCACGCGCCACAGCAAATTACTGAACAGTTGCATGGTTGTTACTGAACAGCCGCATGGTTGCGCCAGCGCGTTCGCATGAGCGCCGAGCGAAGTGAGGCGCGAGTGCAATCCCGCGCTGGCGGGGAGGTGTGGGGAGACTGGCGGTTGCGGTGGCTGACCTCGGTGGATGAAGGGCGAGCGAAGCGAGGGCTTCGTTTGTTGTCGGGACTTGCAAACAGGTCGTTAAAAGAAATCGCGGTTGCTCGAAATGCTTCAAAAAACCGTGGTTCTACTCATCGTCGTCCGTCAACTCTTAAGAGTCGCCCCCACGACTGTCAAGACAATGTTCGACGCGGACGACCTCGAAGAAATCCGCCGGGGGAAAGACGACTGGGAAGAAGAGACGCTCTCCCCGACGCTCGACCGATTCGGGGAGCGACAGGAGGAGTTTACGACCGATACGGACGGGCAGTCGGTAGACCGCCTTTACACGCCGAACGACGTGGAAGGGACGGATTACGAGGACGACCTCGGTTACCCGGGCGAAGACCCCTACACGCGCGGAGTGTACCCCACGATGTACCGCGGGCGACTGTGGACGATGCGCCAGTACGCCGGGTTCGGGACGGCCGACGAAACCAACGAACGCTATCATTACCTGCTCGACAACGGCCAGAGCGGCCTGTCCATGGCCTTCGACCTACCAACCCAGATGGGCTACACCTCCGACGACGCGATGTCTGCGGGCGAAGTCGGGAAATCCGGCGTAGCTATCGACACGCTGGCCGACATGGAAACCGTCTTCGACGGCATTCCGCTGGACGAAGTGAGCACGTCGATGACTATCAACGCGCCCGCGTCGGTTCTGTTGGCGATGTACATCGCGGTCGGCGACGAGCAAGGCGTCCCCCGCGAGCAACTCCGGGGAACCATCCAGAACGACCTGTTGAAGGAGTACATCGCGCGGAACACGTACATCTACCCGCCGGAACCCTCGATGCGGGTCATCACGGACATTTTCGAGTTCTGTGCGGAAGAGACGCCGAAGTTCAACACGATCTCGATTTCGGGCTATCACGTCCGCGAAGCGGGCGCGACGGCGGCGCAGGAACTCGCGTTCACGCTCGGCGACGGAATCGCCTACGTCGAGGCCGCACTCGACGCCGGACTGGACGTGGACGAGTTCGCGCCTCAGCTTTCCTTCTTCTTCAACGCGCACAACAACATTCTGGAAGAAGTTTCGAAGTTCCGCGCGGCCCGGCGAATGTGGGCCACTATCATGGAAGAGCGATTCGGCGCGGAAAACCCGAAATCGAAACAGCTCAAGTTCCACACGCAAACCGCGGGTTCGACCCTGACAGCCCAGCAAATCGACAACAACGTGGTTCGGGTGGCGTATCAAGCCCTCGCCGCGGTTCTCGGCGGGACCCAGAGCCTTCACACGAACGGCAAGGACGAGGCGCTCGCGCTTCCGACCGAAAAGAGCGTTCGAACCGCGCTCCGCACCCAGCAAATCCTCGCGCACGAAAGCGGGGCCGCGGACACCATCGACCCGCTGGCAGGGAGTTACTACGTCGAAGCACTCACGGACGACCTCGAAGCGGAGGCCTTCGACCTGCTCGATACCATCGACGAGAAGGGCGGGATGCCCTCGGCCATCGAGAGCCAGTGGGTGCAGCGCCAGATTCAGGACGTGGCATATGACCGCCAGCAGGAAGTCGAGGCGGGCGAGCGAACCATCGTCGGCGTCAACGAGTTCGAGGTGGACGAAGAACCCGAGATGGATATCCAAGAGGTTACGGAAGAGGACGAACGCCGCCAAATCGAGAGCCTGAACGAAGTTCGGGCGGAGCGCGACGACGAGGAAGTCGAAGAAACGCTGGCCGCACTCCGCGGTGCTGCGGAGGGCGACGACAACCTGATGCCGTACATCATCGACGCGGTGAAAGCCTACGCCACGGTCGGCGAAATCTGTAACGTCCTTCGGGACGTGTTCGGTGAGTACCGCCCCGGAACTGCGGTCTGAGGGTTCGACTACGGTTCAATTTTTCACCCGGCGAAAAGCCTCACCCGTCTCCAGTGCAACGATTAGGTAATGACCGCTGTCTCCCCCTCCCGCCGCGGATTCGTTCCGTTCTATCGACAGTACACGAAATCGTGGATACACGCGTTGGCGACGGCAGGATTGACCGCGTTCGGAATGCTCACCTTCGTTCATCGAGGCTTCGCCATCGTCGCGGTTGCTGTCTACGTTCTCCCGCCAATCATTCTCTACTTCCGCGGGGCAGACGTTCAGTCCGCCGAATCGAGTTCCGAAGCGAGTGCGAATCAGACCACACCTAGCGATGCGACCGACGCGGAAAGTTCGAACGAAAGTGTCGAAACGGCTGAAGCGAGCGAGTCAACCGAATCGACAGAAGCGAATCATGGAAAAAAGCCGCAGTGGACGACAGCCGATACGCCCACCGAAAACACGCTGTTCGATACCGTGGCCACGAGTAATGGTTCCTACGCAGTCGGTGAGGATGGCGTCGTTCTCGCGTGCGACGAAAACGCCGGTTCCGAGTGGCAGGTTTGCCTCTCTGACGGGGCGGGCGCTGACGGACGAACCCTCCGCGGCGTGGACGCGACGGAAGACGGGGAGAGCGTCTGGTTCGCTGGCGACGGCGGTTCCCTCGGCCGTCTCGATACGGAAACGGGCCGACACGTAGATTACTCGTCCCCGTCAGGAATCAGCGACAACTGGACTGACATTGCCGTCTCGGGAACGAGCGACGACGCGACAATACTACTGGTTAACGGTTCCGGAGAAGTGCTCCGCGGCCGGTATCGTGACGGCGACCTCGCGTGGGACGACCCGACCAAACCCGGAAGCGGGTCGAGTCTCTGCGCTGTGACGCTCGTTGGCGAATCGGTCGGCTACTGCTGTGACACGAACGATTCCGTGTTCGAGACGACGGACGGCGGGGAGTCGTTCCGCAAAATCGGCGTCGATGGGGTTGACGGAATGCTCACTGATATTTCAGCGACTTCGCAGGGCGACTGTGCGGTGACTACCGACGACGGCGTTCTGCATCGTTACGCCGATGGAAACTGGACGCCGAATCGACTCGGCGAGGAGGAACTTCGAGCGCTTGCGCTGAGTCGTGATGTATCCGTGGTTTGTTGCAAAGGCGGACTCCTCTACGAGCGCACAGGAGAGGATTCGGCGACCGAATGGGAGCGAATCGTGACCAGTGCGGATGAACTCAGAGGGGTCGCAGTCGGTTCCAGTCGCGGGGTTGCGGTCGGCGATGGCGGTTCGATAGTCGAGCGCGCGATGAGATAGTCGGAGGGGAATCCCCGTGGTCAGCACCCAGAACCGGAGTACGTGATAATCGTGTACGTCGTGTTGTTCCGTCGAATTCTGTAATTTGTTCTCGTGTCGCTGTAGTCGAACTCGGGTGGATTTCTGCTCTCGTTTTTGGTCATGTACCCATGGTTTTCGACCGTCTTCTCGAAGAGATATTTGGCATTAGGGGAGAGATTTTGATACGTTAGATTCTCCCACTCGTATCCTCTCGAATCGTCGTCCACCAGTTCGTGACGCAACGCACAGTTGCTCGGTCGATTTGGTTTCGTCGCTGTTTCCGAACTTTCTGAACTATCCGCCGCTCTCTTTCGGTCGTCTACTGTCGTACACCCTGCTAACAGGGCCGTCACCACAGCAGACACGGTGGTGCGTCTGTTTGTATCGACCATTTCGTCTACGTAGTTGAAGAACAGTAATATGTCATTCGAATTTTAACACATATTTTATAATCGGCTGGCCAACGCGCTCGACAACTGTCAGATCCATATCGAGGCGTATCACGGAACCTTTACTCTATTCGGACGAACACAAACCTATGCACGTAGACCATCTCGGTATCGCAACCGACGAAGCGAGCGAACTGGCAGAACTGTACGCAGACCTCTTCGACGCTCCGATCGTCCACGAAGAGGAATTCGACGGCCTGCGCGTCATTTTCCTCGAATTCGATGACAGCTACTTCGAACTGCTGGAACCGATAGAGGAGGGAACCATTTCCCGCTATTTAGACAATCGCGGGGCAGGGATTCACCACGTC
This sequence comes from Haladaptatus cibarius D43, assembly GCF_000710615.1. NCBI lineage: Archaea > Methanobacteriati > Methanobacteriota > Halobacteria > Halobacteriales > Haladaptataceae > Haladaptatus > Haladaptatus cibarius. The sequence goes on from NZ_JDTH01000002.1 coordinate 1,493,834, forward strand.
GCGCTCGAAACGGACGACATCGAGGGTGCGCTCGAAACCGCTCGCGGGCACGGCGTCGAACTGATTGACGAGGAACCACGACTCGGCGCGTGGGGACACGACGTGGCCTTTTTGCATCCGAAATCGACGGGCGGCGTGCTCATCGAGTTCGTAGAACACTGAAAAGCGAGACGAATCGGTACCGAGTTCGACCGGCGAGCGAAGCGCGTCAGCGCCGAGCGAGCGCGCTCATTTGAAACGGAACGTTTCCAAGTTCTTCGGCGCGAAGGTTCGGATGTTGAACTCGTGATAGAGCGACGAGGAGAGGTCTTGGGTCGAACTCTCGTCGCCGTGGACACAGAGCACCTTCTCGGGGCGCGGGTTCATCGTTTTGACGAAGTTCATCAATCCGGCGCGGTCTGCGTGGCCGGAGAAACCATCCACCGTCTCCACGTCCATTTTCAGGCTAAGCGTCTTGCTCCGATTGCCGCGTCCGTTGAGCGGGATTTCGTCCCAACCGGTCTGGATGCGCCGACCGAGCGTTCCCTGTGCCTGATAGCCGACGAAGACCATCGTATTGTCCGGGTCGCCGCCGAGGTGTTCGAGCCACGACATGATTGGGCCGCCGGTGACCATCCCCGAAGTCGAGAGGATGATTGCCGGGTCGCCGTCCGCAACGTCCTGTCGTTCGTCCTCGCCGCCGTCGATGTGATTGAACTGTGGCGCGAGGAACGGATTCTCGTCCTCGTGGAAGATTCTGTCGCGGAGGTCGTCGCGGAGGTATTCGGGATACGTGGTGTGGATGGCCGTCGCCTCCCAAATCATTCCGTCCAGATGCACCGGCATTGTCGGAATGTCGCCGTTTCGCATCGCCTCTTCGATGACGAGCATCATCTCCTGCGAGCGACCCACGGCGAACGCAGGAATGACGACTTTGCCACCCTTCTCGTAGGTTTCGTTGATGACCTCTTTGAGTCGCTCTTCCGAGTCGGCTTGGTCGGTCTGGTAGTCGTTTCGACCGCCGTAGGTGGATTCGAGGACGAGGGTTTCCACGCGCGGGAAGTCGTTGACCGCGCCGTTGAACAGGCGGGTGTCCTCGTAATGAATGTCGCCCGAGAACGCGACGTTGTAGAGGCCGTCGCCGATGTGGAAGTGGGAGACGGAGGAGCCGAGGATGTGTCCCGCGTTGTGGAACGTGAGTTTCACGTCGGGCGCGATGTCGGTCACGTCGCCGTATTCGAGCGGGATGGTGTGTTTGATGGCTTCTCGCACCATTTCGCTCTCGTATGGTGGGACGCGGCCTTCCTTTGCGGCCACGTCGAGGTAGTCCAGTTGGAGCAATCCCATCAAATCCCTGCTCGGTTCCGTCGTGTAAATTGGGCCGTCGTAGCCGTATTTGAAGAGGAGCGGAACGAGCGCGCTGTGGTCTAAGTGAGCGTGCGTGAGTACCACTGCGTCGATGGTGCTCGCACCCGCGCCGAGCGCTTCCTCCACTTGGAGGTACGGCACGTCCTCGGAACCGGGTTTGTCGCCGCAGTCGATGAGAATTCGGGTTTCCGGCGTTGCGAGGATGAAACTCGCGCGACCGACTTCGCGGCAACAGCCGAGGGTGGTGATGCGAACCCACTCTTCGTTGCTCATCTCCTCGCGGTGAATCTGCCGACCGACCTTCTCTAAAATATCGCGTCTATCTTCGCGTTCCTGTTTCAGGAAGTTTCGAACGTTCGACACCGTCGAAGATTCGATTGGCGGCGTGCGAACGACTTCCGGCGTCCAGCCCACTTCCTGTGTAATCTGTCGGAGCGTACTCCCGTGTTTGCCGATAACCATTCCGGGCTTTTCGGCTTCGATGACGACTTCTCCCGTATCCACGTGGAAATCGAGGTCGGTGACGCCCGCCTCGTCTGGAATGACTTCGAGGATATCCTTTCGCGCCCTATCCGGCCGCGAGAGGACGTCGGGGTCGGGCCGAACAGTGATTCGCTTTCGAAGTTGGCTCGCCAGTTTTCGAATCAAGTCGCCGTTCTGCGCGAATTTCTTTGGGTCGCGCGTGTAGACGACGAGTTCGGGGCCTTCGTATTTGACGTCAGACACCGAAATGTCGCTCGGCAGTTCGCTCGTGATCGTTGCTTTGAGGTCTTCGAGTTGTTGCTCTACTTTACTCATGGTGAAAACAGTCTGCTTCGTCCGTCGAGAGAGCAAATGCTGGTTGTCCGATGTCTCGAATGATGTCGCAAATGGTGTGTTCGAACACCGTAATCACTACGACTTAGACAGCACAGCATAGATTGTCTCGCTTATTTTTTGCGGGATTGTAATGTCGCGCACTGATGCGCATAGTGTGGTCCCGGCCTCCGAAAGCCAACTGCTCATGGGGGACACAGGAAAACCCGCTTATCACACAGTAGTTCACGAGGTTATAAAAGCCTTCTCAATATTCGTGAACTTGTTACGTTACCACCGTAGCAGTCCGCTCGAAGGGAAATTACACAGCCGACGGTACAACTAAACCGGTTCTCGACAAGATGTGTTCGTGCATCTCTCACCCTCCCGCGTCGCCGCCGAACACGAATGGGTGCGCGACCGAACCGAAGTCGTTGCGCTCATCAACCGCGTCCGCGCCGAACTCGGTGACGCCTTCGAGACGACAGTTGCAGAAATCACGGAATCGCAGTACCAAACCGAAGTAGACGCCGTATTCGCCGACGGCGACCTCGCGGTGAACGTCGCCGGACTGGTCATCATTCTCCGTGAATTGGACGTAGACGGCGACTACCCCGGATTCGTCGTGGACGAACTCCTCGGCCGGGAACTCGCCGGAATGATTGCGGGCAATCAACCACTTCGGCTGCTCGGTGAGGCGACGTTCCACTACGCGGACGTACTGCATCACGAAGACGACGAAGTCGCCGGAGTGGACGATTTGGAGGCCGCACTCGCCGCGGGATTTCAGACGCGATTGCCGGGCTGGAAATGGACGGAAACAGAAAGTCCGTTTTCGGTGGAGTAAGCTTTAGAAACGGAATCAGGCGTCTACGTCGATGTTGAAGTGACGCCCGCCGCGCGCGATGTCGAAGCCGATGAACGCCAACGAGAGCGCGCTGATAACCGTGATGGCGACCCACCAGAGTTCGTCTTGGGCGAGGAGGTTTCCGAACAGGTACGACGACGCGATACAGAGGTAGCCAACTCCCGCCAGTCGGTGTGCCTTGACGTTCCACGAGAGGTCAACGGTCGCACCGATGAGAAGCAAACCGCCGAGAATGCCGAAGACGACCTGCACGAAATGGCTCGCGTCGGTCAGCACGTCAAAGCCAAAGACGAACAGAAGGCCGCAGTTGATGAGGAGGATGAATAGTCCAAGGAATCGGAGTCCTCGGCGACCCATTCCGCCGGTCGGTGCCGAGATGGTCGGCGCTTTCATAGCTATCTGTTGTCGAACTAAACGTAAATAGCTTGTCGCTTTGGCGTTCAAGAAGCGGAAACGAAGACAGCAGAATGGAGCTCAGTTCAACAGTTTGAAACCAAATCAAAATAACCACCCCTGCCCCATAATAAATTCATATTTATTCCGTCAAAACGACTTTAACACAATATTTCTTGTCTGCATTTGTATGTCCGAGAGAAAGCGAGATGCTGAAACGAGTCGTCACGGACTGTTGAATCGACGTGACTACCTGAAGGCGAGTACGATGGCGACAGTTGGCGTCGGCGCGCTCACCACGATGGACGAGTTCGTCGGCGAAGCGGCGGCCGTCTCGACTGCCGACCCATCGCCTTCGGATTCGAAAATCGGTGGCGGTTCGGAGTACGAAAACGACATCACCCGAAGCGATGCGACGGTCACCGTTAGCACGAAATCTGGACTGAAAACCGAACTGAGCAATGTGGGTTCCGGGGACGTGGTCTGGGTCGAGAACTCGGCGGAAATCGACATGACCGGTGAATCGAACATCGAAATTCCGTCCGGCGTGACCTTGGCAAGCGGACGCGGGATTGACGGTTCACGGGGCGCGCTCCTCCACGTAGACCAACCGACGAGCGACAGGGATACCCACGCGCTGTTCAAATCGCCATACGAAAAGGGAGTTCGCGTTACCGGAATCCAACTTCGTGGTCCCTATCCCGGTGGCTACTTCGACCCGCCTGTTTCCTCCGATAGCGACGAGTTCAAAGGGTATTGGTCGACGGCGGTTCAGTTCTACAATACGGAATCAGCCAGAAACATCGAAATCGACAACTGTCATCTGTGGGGGTGGAGCGTTGCGGCAGTCCGCGTCGGAGCGAACGCAAATGCGGACGAGAACGAGACGACCTATCCGACCGGAACGCACGTTCACCACTGCTCCATCCACACCAACGCGATGGAGCATCTCGGCTACGGTATCGACCTCCTGAACGGCGACGAACATCTCATCGAATACTGTTACTTCGACCTCAACCGTCACTGCATCGACGGTTTCGGCAACCCGGACAACGGCTACGAAGCCCGGTACAACATCGTGGACGACCGAACCGTCAGTCACGCCTTCGACATGCACAACTGGCAGTCGAACAAGGGCGACCGCGATGTTGCGGGAAGTACCATCCACATCCACCACAACACGTTCCGGTACGACAACGAGGTGCAGGGCGATTCGGACGACTACCGCGACGGCAGTCCACAGGAGTACATCAAAATACGGGGTGCACCCGACAACCGCTGTGACATGGACAACAACTGGTTCCAGCAGAAAGAGAAACCACCAGCAGGAACCACTGGCGGCGACGACTACGCGTACACCCAAACAGGCGTCTCCTCGTGGACGAACATGTACGAGTCGAACAACGCATTCGGCCCGGAAGAACCCGCCGCGAACATCGGCGCACCGCGGAGCAGTGCTAACTTCGAGTACAACGACGACGTAACTGCCGTCGATGCCTCCGTGGATTCGAACGGCAAGCAGTCCGCGCTGAAGCTCAGCGTCACGAACAACTTCGGTTCGAAACTGAACATCACGGACGTAACCATTTCCCCGTCCAATTCGGCCATCAACGAACTCTCCGACCACACGATGGAGGAAGGTAAATGGAAGAGCGAACTGTACGTCGATGCTGACATTCAGGACAGCGCGGCGGACGTAAACGACGGCCTCACCCTGCCGGGTTCCATCGACCTCAGAAACGACGGGCATTCGGAGAGCGACAAACGTTGGGCCGTGTTCTCACCCGGTTCGACCGGGTGGATTTATCTCTACCAGTTCGAAGACGACGGTGTTGCCGTGAATATGGTCGGTGAAACGGTCGATTTGACCGTCGATTACTACCTCGATGATGGCAACGGGACGACTGGGTCGGAGACGTTCACGCTCTCGCTGTAGTCGAGACTTTTGTCGTGATCGCTCGATAACCGGAATTGTGACGAACAAGCCCCCGCGACGAACACCGCGGGTTTATTATTCTCGTGGCTGACCTCCGAGTATGAGCAACGACCAGGAACTCGGTATCACCGAGTCCAAATCACACAGTCCAGGCGACTGGTACGCCGAAGTGGTTCTGAAGGCTGGCCTCGCGGATTACGCCCCAATGGGCGGGTTCATCGTCACCCGCCCACGCGGGTACGCCCTTTGGGAGGGCCTGCAAAACCATCTCGATTCGTGGTTCAAAGACACCGGCGCACAGAACGCCTACTTCCCCGCGCTCATCCCCGAGAGCTACCTCGAACGGGAAAGCGACATCGTGGAAGGCTTTGACCCGGAAGTGGCGTGGGTCACCCACGGCGGCCACGACGAACTCGAAGAGCGACTCGCCTTCCGCCCGACCAGCGAGAGCATCATCACGCCGTTCATGAGCCAGTGGGTGCGAAGCCACCGCGACCTGCCCCTGCGACTCAACCAGTGGTGTAGCGTGATTCGATGGGAGGCGACCGACACCAAGCCGTTTTTCCGAACCAAGGAGTTCCTCTGGCAGGAGGGTCACACCGCCCACGAAACCGAGGGCGAGGCGTGGGACGAGACGATGACCCGACTCGGCCAGTACGAACGACTGTACGAGGACGTGCTGGGAATCCCCGTCATGCGCGGTCGAAAACCGGAACACGACAAGTTCCCCGGCGCGCACACCACGACCACTGTCGAGGCACTGATGCCCGACGGAAAATCGGTGCAGGGCGGGACGAGCCACTACCTCGGACAGGGCTTCGCGGAAGCCTACGACCTCTTTTTCACCGACGAGAACGAGGACGAGCGCCCGGCACACACCACATCGTGGGGACTGTCGTGGCGTGCAATCGGCGCGCTCATCATGACCCACAGCGACGAACAGGGATTCGTCTGCCCACCCGAACTCGCACCCGAGCAGGTCGTCATCGTCCCGATTTGGCAGGAAGAGAACCGCGAAGAAGTCCTCTCCTACGCGGAAGGCATCGCGGACGACCTCGAAGCCAAGGGCATCCGCGTCGAACTGGACGACCGCGACGAGCGCAACCCCGGCTTCAAATTCAACGAGTGGGAACTCAAAGGCGTCCCAGTTAGATTCGAAATCGGCCCCCACGAAGTCGAGGACGACGAAATCACGGTCGTTCACCGACCCGACGGCGAGTCGGTCGTGGAAGACCGCGCCGAAATCGCCGATGCGATGGAAGACCACTTCGACGTGGTCTACGACAAGATGTACGAATCGGCGGCGGAAACCCTCGAAAACAACGTCCGCGAGGCGGATTCGCGCGATGAAATCCTCGGCACCATCGGCCAGCACGGCGGCTACGTGAAAGCGCCGTGGTGTGGCGACGAGGCGTGTGAGGAAGAAATCAAGGAGCCGATTTCGGCGGAAATCGTGATGGTTCCCCTCGACCGCGACGAGGAACCGTGCGGCGATGAGTGTGCGATGTGTGGCGACGAAGCAGCGGAGACGGCGTACTTCGCCAAATCGTACTGAATTGGATTTCTTCTTTTATTATTCCACAGCCGAAGTGAATACTTTGTGCCGATATTTCGGATATGTTCGTCTCAATATCTCTCTCCTGCAATACTGGCAGAAATTATAAATAGTTTATACTGTTCCACGACTCTCTTGCACCGACGATGCCGTTTCCCGGCTACACACGGCTTCAGCACGAACAATGGATTCGAACCCGACATTTGCCGACGAGGTGGCACGCCGACGCATCGACGCCGACGAGTGGGATGATATCTACGTCGTTGGCGATGTTCACGGTTGTTTGACCGAACTCGAATCACTTCTCGAAACGCTCGGCGTGAACGACGACGACGACCTCGTGGTGTTCGTCGGCGACCTGATTCGAAAAGGACCGGACAGCCTCGGCGTCCTCGAACTGGTACAGGCTAATGACAACCTGCTCTCAGTTCGCGGGAACAACGAAGTTCCTGCGCGCGGACGCAATCCTTTCCGACTTCGGGCCAGCAGAACGAGAGTACGTAGCGTCACTCCCAGTGGCGATTTCGTGGGAGGACATCCTCGTCGTTCACGGCGGTGTTGACCCCCGGAAACCACTATCAGAGCACTCGGTCGATGACCTCCAAACGACGCGTTCTTTGCAACCTGATGGAAGCTACGACCGTCCGTTCTGGTTCGAGCAGTACGACGAATCTCGTCGTGTGTTCTTCGGTTACACGGTACTCGACCATCCCGTCGAGCGGAAGTCGGCAGTCGGTCTGGATACCGGATGCGTCTACGGTGGGTCGCTTACCGCCGACGACTATCGACGGGACGAGTTCGTCGTCCAACCCGCTGTTGGAAACGGAAAGGAACGAAGCGACGATTCCATCGTGACGCCCCAGTCCTCGTGAGTTCGCCCTTCCAAAGAACCATGTCAGAGCACGATTTGCCAACAGATGACGAGCATAGCGAGAGTCAACAGGAACGCGGCGACGAGAAGCAAACTGCGAACGGCGGGAAGGAAACGAAACCGGAACCCGAGGTTGACTTCTCCGACCCCGAATACTATCTGAATCGTGAACTCAGCCAGTTGAAATTTCAGAAACGGGTGCTACACGAGGCACTCGACGAGCGAAATCCGCTGTTGGAACGCGTGAAGTTCCTCTCCATCTTCACGACAAACATGGACGAGTTCTTCCGCAAGCGCGTTGGCGGCCTGAAACAGCAGATGGCCGCGAACGTCACCGAGCGGACGCCAAACGGCAGAACTCCGACGGAGCAGTGGGACGCGATTCTCGACATCGCCCGCGAGATGTTCAGCCAGCCGTCGGCGTGTTACCACAACGTGATTCACGACGCGCTCGCAGACGCCGGTATTCACATCATTTCGTACACCGACTGCTCTCCATCGGAACGACGAGAACCGCGAGAGTATTTTCAGAGTTCCATTTTACCGACGCTCACGCCGCTCACGTTCGACCCGGCCCATCCGTTTCCGTTCATTTCCAATCTGAGTCTGTCGCTCGCGGTGTTGACGCAGGAGAACGAGGACGAAGAGTCGACATTCTCGCGGGTGAAGATTCCCGGCAACCGCCCTCGATTGGTGCAGGTCGGTGACGGTCCGACCTTCGTCCTGCTGGAGGATGTCGTCGCGGCAAATCTCGATTTGTTCTTTCCGAACACCGAAATGCTCGAATATGCTCATTCCGGAAGCTTCGACATTTCGGGTGACGCGGAACGCAGAGGATAGTTGAACGGTTGTTCGACTCGTCCGATGCCAGTGCTCCCGATAGAATTGAAAAATAAAGATATAAACCGTTCTGTGTATAATTTTCAAACACATTTATGGGACAGTTTCGAACAATCTGTTACTCCGACAGATGTTGGAATCTATAGAAGCCAAATTTATCCAACCCACGAATTCTTAGCAAAGTTTTAGAAACCCGACTACGATTGGTTAGATATGCCCGACGTTAATCTCGACGAAAAGGACTTCAAAATCCTTCGCTGGCTCGACCGGGAGGGTGACATCGACGTGGACGAGGTAAGCGACGAACTCGGAATCAGCACCTCGACCGTCTACTACCGACTCGACAAGTATCGAAAACAAGGCATTCTTTCGGGAACCGTCTCGAAATTGGACGCCAAAAAGCTCGGACTCGAACTCACTGCAATAACGCAGATTCGAAGCGATTACGGGCCGGGATACGAGGAAATCGGCGACGACCTTCGAGACATTTCCGGTGTTCAGACCGTTTACTTCATGTTGGGGGACAAGTCGTTCACGATAATCGCTCATCTGCGCGACCACGACCACCTACAGGAGTACATCGACAACATCATCCACACCGAGGGAGTCGAACATTCCTCGACGCAGGTCGTGTTGGAAACGTTCAAGGACGAATCGAGGCTGTTGATAAACTACGACGACGACGATTTGCAGGAACTCATCGAAGGCGAGTAACGAAAACTCCTATCGGCTACACAGAACGAACGATATCGAGTGGCCGTTCGTTCGTATTTTTCGCCGATTCGATAATATGCGCTGGATAGTGCATCGTTAGAGACATTATTATCGTATTATACCCGAGATGAATAGCCATTTGACCACAATATAAGGTTCATGCATTGACAATGAGGCACCCTTAGTCCTTCAGGGAAACCCTCTTATTCATCTTTGCCATGCGGTCGCATATGACGACGCACCTCGCCGACCCAACCGACCAACGGTCGAACTGTGGTGTCGGGGTTGTCCAAAACCTCGACGCCGACGCCAGTGCCGACCACGAAACCGTCTCCGACGGGCTTTCGCTCCTCGCCAACCTCGAACACCGCGGGACGACGGGTGCGGAACCGAACACCGGAGACGGGGCCGGAATCCTCGTCCAGCGACCGGACGCTTTTTTCGCACCGGAACTCGACCGCGAACTCCCCAAATCCTACGCAGTCGGCCAGTTGTTCCTGCCGCAAAATGACGACGCTCGCCACGCACTCGAAGAACGGGTCGAAACCGTTCTCGAATCGGAAGGACTGTCCGTGTTCCACTGGCGGACGGTTCCTACCGACAACAGTGACCTCGGCAAAACCGCGCTCGATTCGGAACCCGCCGTGGTACAGTGTTTCGTGGAATCGAAGGGCGACCAGTCGCAGGCGGGGTTCGACCGAACCCTCTACGTCGCCCGTCGCGTTCTCGAACAGGAAATCGGAAGTCCGGAAACCGACGACGGCGAACGATTCTACGTCTGCTCGCTCGACCGCAAAACGGTCGTCTACAAGGGTCTGCTGACGGGGGAACAACTCTCTGCATACTACCCCGACCTCTCTGACGACCGATTCAAATCGTCCATCGCCATGGTTCACGCACGATTCTCGACCAACACGCTCGGTGCGTGGCACCTCGCGCATCCGTACCGAAGAACCATCCACAACGGTGAAATCAACACCATCCAAGGCAACGTCAACTGGATGGCCGCCCGCGAAACCGACCTCGAAAGCGAGCGACTTGGCGAGGATATCGACCGAATTGCGCCCGTTACTCGGGGCGACCAGAGCGATACGGCCAGCCTCGACAACGTCCTCGAACTGCTCCTGCAGGACGGACGAAGCCTCCCGCACGCACTCAGAATGCTCCTTCCGGAAGCGTGGCGGTCGAGAACCGACGGCAACCGACAAACGTGGTACGACTTCCACGCTTCGCTGGTCGAACCGTGGGATGGCCCCGCGCTCGTCGCAGCGACCGATGGAGATCGCGTCGGCGCGGTGCTCGACCGCAACGGACTTCGACCCTGTCGCTACGACGTGACGAAAGACGACCGACTTATCATGGCCAGCGAAGCGGGCGCGCTGGACACGCCCGAGGAGAAAATCGTCGAACGCGGCCGTCTCCAACCCGGACAGTTGTTCCTTGCCGACCCGGAGGCTGGCGGCGTCGTCTCCGACGAGGAGGTTTTCGAAGACCTGACCGACCAAAAGTACGGAGAGTGGGTCGAAAAAGAGCAAGTTCAGCTTTCGGAAACCGACTCCACGGAGTCGGTTTCCGCCGATTTGGGAACGGTAGCGGACACCACAGCACCCCTCCGCGCGCGACAGGCAGTTTGGGGCTACACCGACGACGAACTGACCGAACTCATCGAACCGATGGCCCGGCAGGCGAAAGACCCGGTCGATTCGATGGGCGACGACACGCCGCTCTCGGTGCTATCCGACTTTGACCGCCCGCTGTTCTCGTACTTCAAGCAGTTGTTCGCGCAGGTGACGAACCCGCCGATAGATTACATCCGGGAGGAACTGGTGACGAGTCTGGAAACTCGACTCGGACGCCAGCGAAACCTCCTCGGTGAATCGCCGAACCACGCCCGGCAACTCGTCCTCGAATCGCCCGTGTTGACCGATTCGGAACTCTCTGCGGTGACGGACACCAACCTCGAAACGGAGGCGGTGGACATCACGTTCGACGCCGAAGGCGACCTCCAATCGGCCATCGAGCGCGTGCGTACAGAAGCAGAAAGCGCGGTCGAATCGGGTGCGGAAATCGTCGTTCTCTCCGACCGCGAGATGGGTGAGAATCGGGTGCCGATTCCGTCGCTGCTGGCGACCGGCGCGGTTCACCACCACCTCGTCCGTGAGGGTCTGCGAACTCGAACCGGGCTCGTGGTCGAATCCGGCGACCCCCGAACGGTTCACCACCTCGCAACGCTCGTCGGCTACGGCGCGGGCGCGGTCAACCCGTACCTCGCTTACGAGACCATCGCGGATTTGGTCGCCGGGCCGGAAGGTGCGGACGAATCCCAGGCTATCGACGCCTACGTCTCTGCGCTCGAAACGGGACTGCTGAAGACAATGGCGAAGATGGGAATCTCGACCGTCGAAAGCTACCGCGGTGCTCAGATTTTCGAGGCCGTCGGCCTGAACGGCGAGGTCGTGGACGAATACTTTACCGGAACCGAAAACCGCACCGAAGGAATTGGTATCGAAGAAATCGAGGCCGACGTACTCGACAGGCATGAAACGGCGTTCGATGGAAACGACGAGGACGACGCAAAACTCGTCCGACAGGGTGAGTACGAACACCGCTCGAACGGGATTCGCCACCAGTGGAATCCCAAGAGCGTCGGCGCGCTTCAGCGCGCCGTCAGGCAGGGAGACGAAGCGGAGTACGAAACATTCGCCAGCGAAATCAACGACCAGAGTGAGCGACTCCAGACGCTCCGCGGTCTGCTCGATTTCGATACAAACGGGCGCGAGTCGATTCCAATCGAGGAAGTCGAACCAGTCTCGAAAATCGTCGAACGATTTTCCACCGCCGCGATGAGCCTCGGGTCGCTGTCCCCCGAAGCGCACGAGAACAACGCGATTGCGATGAACCGTATCGGCGGGAAATCGAACACTGGCGAGGGCGGCGAACCGCCGGAGCGGTTCGACACCGAGCGCGAGTGCACTATCAAGCAGGTCGCCAGCGGTCGGTTCGGCGTCACGAGCAGATACCTTCAGTCCGCCGACGAACTACAAATCAAGATGGCACAGGGGTCGAAGCCCGGCGAGGGCGGTCACCTCCCCGGCGGCAAGGTGAACGAAGCGATAGCGCACGTCCGCCACGCGACTCCCGGTGTCGGCCTCATCTCGCCGCCGCCACAGCACGACATCTACAGCATCGAGGACTTGAAACAGCTCATCTACGACCTGAAGACGGCGAGCGACGGGTCGGACATCAACGTGAAATTGGTGTCTGAAGCCGGAATCGGGACGATTGCCGCGGGTGTCGCCAAGGCGAACGCCGACGTGGTTCACATCTCGGGCCATTCCGGTGGAACCGGCGCGAGTCCGCGAACGTCCATCAAGAACGCCGGACTACCGTGGGAACTCGGCTTGGCCGAGGCGAACCAGATGCTCCGACGGACTGGTCTGCGCTCCCGCATCAAAGTCACGGTCGATGGCGGTATGAAGACGGGTAGGGACGTTGCTGTCGCGGCCCTGTTGGGCGCAGAGGAGTTCTCCTTCGGAACCGCAAGCCTCGTGACCAGCGGTTGCGTGATGGCCCGGCAGTGTCACAAAAACACCTGTCCGGTCGGTATCGCCACGCAGGACGAAGACCTGCGCGCGCGCTTCCCCGGCGAACCCGACCACGTCATCAACTACATGACGTTCATCGCGGAGGAACTGCGCGAAATCATGGCCGAACTCGGTGTGAAAACTGTCGAGGAGATGGTCGGTCGCGTCGATTTACTTCGCCAGCGCGAGACGACGCATCCGAAAGCCCGCCGTCTCGACCTCTCCGCCGTGCTGGCCGAACCAGTCGATGGCGGTGAGAGCGACGACAACCGAACGAAGACCAGAGAACAAGACCACGAACTGGACGACCATCTCGACCGCACTCTGCTGACCGCCGCCCAATCCGCAATCGAGTGCGACGAGTCCGTCGAAATCGAGGGCACGATTTCGAATCCAGACCGGGCAGTCGGCGCGATGCTCTCCGGTCGAGTGTCGGCAGTCCACGGCGAATCCGGCCTGCCCGATGGAACGATTACGTGCCGGTTCGAGGGAACCGCCGGACAGAGTTTCGGCGCGTTCGCTCAGTCGGGTGTTGACCTGTTCCTGACGGGTGCCGCGAACGACTACCTCGGCAAGGGACTTTCCGGCGGTCGAATCGCCGTGAAAACTCCCGAAGACGCCGGATACGATGCCGAGAACGTCGTCGTCGGCAACGTCGCGCTCTATGGCGCGACGGAGGGCGAAGCCTACGTCAACGGTGTCGCTGGCGAGCGATTCGGCGTCCGCAACAGCGGCGCGAAAGCCGTCGTTGAGGGCGTCGGCGACCATGGCTGTGAGTACATGACCGGCGGCGTCGTGGCGGTGCTGGGCGACGTCGGCGAGAACTTCGCCGCCGGGATGACCGGCGGCGTGGCCTACGTCTATCAGGGTAGTGAAATTGCAGAACGGGTTAACGGCGACACCGTCTCGCTTTCGACCGAACTGGAACCCTGCGACGAGGCGGTGCTTCGTCGCTTGGTCGAAAACCACGCCACGGCAACCGACAGCAAGGTTGCGCGGGAACTGCTCGAAGAGTGGGAGTCCGCGAAAGAAAACTTCATGAAGGTCATGCCCGACGCCTACCAGCAGGCCATCGAGGCCGGGCAAAAAGACGTTCGGACGACGCCGCCGAGTGCGGTTCCAAGGTCGGGACAGTCGTCGCGGGTGGAAGTCGTTTCGGACGACTGAGTCGTAAATACCTCAAACTAAACCGACCGATTCCTACGAAATCGCGCTTAGAGATACGCCGAGTCCCACCGCGCCGCCTTTCGCTTGTTGTCACAATCGTTGCACTGGATTCGCTCCATGCTGTCCATCGAGTTGTCGAACGATTCGCAGTTTGCACAGAAGTAGCCGTGGCGGTTTTCGGCATCTCCGTCGGTGAAGACGGCGAAAAACGGCGCTTTCGACCCGCGACTGCTCTCGGCGCGATTGATGTAGAGCGTTTGGCCCTCGTACTCTTTAGGTTCCAACACCGCATCTTCGGTTTCGGCGTAGACGTTCTCGGTGTACGTTTGTTCGCCGATTTCTGCGGTACGCTCGCTAACTTTGGTAAAGCCGTGGTCTTCGTAGAACTGATTTCCTTCTTCGTTGTCGGCGAGCACTAGCCCAATCTGGGATTCGACGCCTTTCTCTCTGAGTTCCTCTTGCGTTCTACCGAGGAGTGCCGTGCCGACGCCTTCCCCACGGTAGTCGGGGTGGACGTGTAACCAGAGGATGTTCCCCTCGGGCACGTCGGGGAGCATATCACTTTGAGAGAAGCCGACCACGTCGCCGCCTTCGAGCGCGACGAGGAACAGCATGCCGCGACTCTGGAACTCGGATTCGAGAGACTCGTCGGAGTACCACTCCGAAACCGCGTGTTCGATTGCCTCTTCGTCCACAAAATGTGAGTAGGAGGCCGAAAGCGACCGCTCGGCAACGTCTTGCATTCCGGCAATGTCCTCCGTTCTGGCTTCGCGTACCTGCATACTTGGACTACTGTGGCATGAGAGATAAACATTCTACCGGCCAGTGGGATTTCTTCGCTGTTCGATCTTCGACAATCGCCCCACTTCTCCGCCTTCGGTAGCGTTTTGCGCCATCACCCGAAACCTCCCCGGCATGGATAGCGCACTCGTCATCGGCGGCACTCGATTCATCGGTCGCCACCTCGTAAACGACCTGCTCGACAACGACTACGACGTGACGATTTTCAATCGCGGCAACCACGACAATCCTTTCGCGGATACCGAGGGCGTCACCCACTTCGAAGGCGACCGAACCAACGACTCCGCGCTCGAAGCGGCCAAGGCGGAGGTTGCCCCGGACATCGTCATCGACTGCGTGGCGTACAAACCCCGCGAAGTTCGCGCCGCCATGGAAATCTTTGCCGACGTATCGGGCTACGTCTACATCTCCAGCGGAAGCGCCTACGGCGAGGAAATCATCCCCAAGCGCGAAAACGAGACGGAACTGTGTGACTGCACGCCCGAACAGGCCACCGACGAATCCGGGGATTCCTACGGCCCACGAAAGGCGGAGGGCGACCGCGCCATCTTCGAGGCCGCAGAGCGGAGTGTGAACGCGATGAGCCTCCGTCCCTGCATCGTCTACGGCCCGCACGATTACACCGAGCGCCTCGATTTCTGGCTCGACCGGGTGAACCACTACGACCGACTGCTCGTGCCGGGCGACGGCCAAAATCTCTGGCACCGCGCCTACGTCGAAGACGTGGCCAGCGCCCTGCGAATCGTTGCCGAGGAGGGCGAAGCGGGAGAATCGTACAACGTCGGCGACGAGCAACTCGTTACGATGGACGAAATGCTGGGACTCATCGCGGACGCCTTCGAAACCGACGTGGAACTCGTCCACGCCAGCGACCGCGAACTCTCGACCGCCGACCTTTCGGTGGACGACTACATTCTCTACCGGGAGTACCCGCACGTCCTCGATACGAACAAGCTTGCGAGTCTCGGGTGGGAATCGACGCCCGTGGAAGAGGCCATGGAGCGGACGGTTGCGGAGCATCTGGAAAGTGACCGTGACGGAAGCGAGTACGAACCCGGTCGTGAGGAAGAGGAGAAGGTGCTCGGCGTTCTGGACACGATATAAGCGACGAGACGCGAGAGGCGTAATGAGAAGGAGTTTGGTTTGATTGGCTCGATAACCGATGTTTCGATTATTTTTCATTCTTTGTGCCAATCGAGTTGGGATAGATTTGCCGTTAGCAACTGCCGACTCCAATGAGACCGCACCGCCACCGCATCCGTCCACGAACCTCCCCAACCGACTCCCTCAACTCACTGGCGCTCGTTTCGGTCGTCCCTCGCGCGAACTCGGGCAGACCCTCGGCGGTACACGCCTCGGGTCTACTGACGCACGCGCCACTGTGGTTTGTGACAATCCACGAAATCCGAATTGTACCATCTGGCGCGCGCTGGCACACCCCCTGAGGATTTTACGTTCGAGGGGGTGTGCTGAAGTCGCGCGAGGGATGAGTATCGCAACGCAGTGAGAAACGCAGTCGGTTGGGGAGGGTGTGGCCTGCGGTAGCGGTTGCGGTATTTGTTGTCGTGACTTGCCAACGACAGAATCTCAGCATGTTAGAACGTGCAATCTTACTTTTCTTGTTGCGGTATGTAGAGTCGTGATTTGCTGACGACATTCATCGAAGATTTGAGAGTGTGCAGTCCGACTTTCGTCGTTGCGATTGAGATGCGTCCAAAACCGTCCGTTCCTGCATCCGCGTCTACGTTCCGCGAGAGAGTAAACTGTTTCACGGACCCATACCGAATGGATGGTATGTTCGATAAATCTACGTGGATTCGCCTGCCCCGGAACGTGGTGGTAGGCCACGGCGTCCTCTCCGAGACGGTGGACGCCATTTCTGAACTCCATCTCCACGGCGTACCATTAATCGTCACGAGTCCGACGCCGAACGACGTGGCGGGCAGGCGAGTCGTCGCGCAGTTCGAGGAGGAAGGAATCGCCGTCGAAACGGTGGTCATCGAGGAGGCGAGTTTCGCGTCCGTCCAGCAAGTTATCGAAGTTGCGCGCGAAGTGGATGCAGGATACCTCGTCGGCGTCGGTGGCGGGAAAGCCATCGACATTGCCAAAATGGCGAGCGACGAAATCAAACGCGGCTTCGTCTCGATTCCGACGGCGGCGAGTCACGACGGCATCGTCAGCGGGCGAGGGTCGGTACCCGAGAAGGACACTCGACATAGCGTGGCCGCGGAACCGCCACTGGCGGTCATCGCGGACACGGAAATCCTCGCAGACGCACCGTGGCAACTCACGACGGCGGGGTGTGCGGACATCATCAGCAACTACACCGCGGTCAAGGATTGGCGGCTGGCCAACCGCCTCCAAAACGTCGAATATTCGGGCTACTCGGCCGCGCTGGCGGAGATGACCGCCGAAATGCTGGTGGACAACGCGGAGTCCATCAAGCCCGGCTTGGAGGAATCGGCGTGGGTCGTCACCAAAGCACTGGTTTCCTCCGGCGTGGCGATGAGCATCGCCGACTCGTCGCGTCCGGCCAGCGGAGCAGAACACCTCTTCTCACATCAACTCGACCGCATCGCGCCGGGGGCGGCCCTCCACGGTCATCAGGTCGGTGTCGGTTCCATCATCACCGAATATCTGCACGGCGGAAATTGGCAGGGAATCAGAGACGCGCTAGCGACTATCGGTGCGCCGACAACTTCGGACGACCTCGGAATCGACGGCGAAACGGTCGTCGAAGCACTCACCACAGCCCACGAAATCCGCGATAGATACACCATTCTCGGCAATGGGATGAACGAGGCCGCGGCCATCGAAGCGGTGACGGCGACGAACGTCATATAAAATATCATAACTTTACCGCGGCAACAACTTTCAAGGCACTCCCGCGAAAGTGTCCGGGTGTGGCGCTAATTATATGAGTACCATCGTGGAGATTTCGATACCCGCCGACGAGTTCGCGCTCGGTCGTGCACTGCAATCGGATTCGCAGTTGCAAATCGAACTGGAGCGCATCGTTCCGACGGGGACTGCCGTGTTTCCTTTCTTCTGGGCGTGGGGAGACTCGGTCGGCCAGTTCGAGGCCGCGGTGCGTGCTGAACCGGCGATACAAGACCTCACGAAACTCGATTCCTTTTCGGATGGGACGCTGTTCCGAGCGGTTTGGAACGAAGAGATTACCGGGTTCGTGCAAGGAATCGAAGAGGCCAACGTGACCGTGATGGAGGCAAACGGCACGTCGGATGGCTGGACGTTTCACCTTCGATTCCCGGCACAAGAACAGATGTCCGAATTTCAAGCCTTCTGCCAGCAGGAAGGCATAACCGTAGAGGTTCATCGCGTCTACTCCCTACAGGAGATGACGGCACAGCAGTTGGGAACGCTCACGCCCGCACAGCAAGAAACGCTCGTCACCGCCTACGAAGAGGGCTATTTCGAGCGCCCGCGAAACATCACATTGGAGGAGTTGGCCGACGAACTGAAAATCTCGCCGCAGGCGGTCGGCGGTCGGTTACGGCGCGGCTACGCGAACCTCATCTCGGGGTCATTTCGTTCAATACAATAGTAAGCGCATAAATACGAATATCGAGCAGTACTTAAGTGTGTTTCGTGGGAAACATGTGGCCTCAACTGGTTTCGCCCGCTATCTTTTGTCGTGATTCCCTAGACGGAGATGGATGCGTTCCATCCAGTTTGCCAGTGGACGTTGTCTCTTCGCTGTAACTGAACGCTCCGTCTATCGTCCTGAATACGCCCCGACCTGCAAAATCAGCAGACCCAGACCGATGGATATACAACCGACTCAGCGAGGGTGCCGCTCGCATGGATTCGAACTGCCGACCGCCGGACCACCACCCGACGAGGGGAGCGTGGTTTCGTGACCGACTACAGCGTTCTCGTCGCCGACGATGAGCGTTCGATTGCAGATCTATACTCCCGATGGCTCGGCGAGGAGTACGACGTGTACACCGCATACGACGGCGCAGAAGCGATGGAGTATGCGGACGACACCATCGACATCGCACTCCTCGACCGAGATATGCCGCGAGCAAGCGGTGACGACGTTCTTGAGACGATTCGTGAGCGACAGCTGGACTGCCGCGTCGGCATGATTACCGCAGTAGAGCCGGACTTCGACGTGCTCGAACTCGGCTACGATGACTACGTCGTCAAACCGATACGCTCCCCAGAACAGTTACACGACATCGTCACGACGCTGACACAGCGCGCAACGTACTCCACCGACATTCAGCGACTGCTCACGCTGTCTTCGAAGCAGGCCGCACTCGAAACCCGAATGAGTCCGGACGAACTCGAAAATCGTGACGAGTATCAGGAACTCATACAGAAGATTCAGTCGCTGAAAGCGTCGCTTTCGAACACGTTGGACGGATTAGGAGACGACGATTTGCAAGGGGAACTGATGCAGAGCCACGTCGCTTCAGAATAATACGAAACGCTATTTTTCGCGGAAATCGCTCGATGGGGTTGCATTCGTGAAAAATACGTTTGATGTCCGTTCGACGACGAGACTATCCCAAGTCGGCGCGCTCGAACGAGAGGTAGCCAATCGCCACGGGGACGACGAACCACACCGCGAGGATGACCACTGCGAACCACCCTTCGAGGTAGAACGGTGCATCTCCGGTAACCATGGTTTGGTATATCGTCTGTCCGTCCGGATTCGTCAGGAAGTCGGCCACAACTGCGTACGCGTTCACGGGATTGAGTAGCTGAAGCAGGAAGTACCAGGCTGGAAGCCCTTCTACAGGGTTTGGAATCCCGCCTTCGAGCAGATAGTAGGCGCCCAGTGGAATGACGCTCCAGACGAGCTGGAAGAGGAAATACAGGCCAATCGCACCAGCCATCGCCCGCGAGCGGGTGGCGGTCATGGACGAAAAGCCGACGGCGATACCGACGAACACCAGTCCGAAGAGGAGCGTGACGACTCCCTGCACGAGGAACTCGGTTAGCGGGAATGAACCGTACTGGACGGCGAGAACGATTGCACCCGCGATAAACGCGACAACGGTCGCAACCGAAACGACGACAGTTCGTCCGATCAGTTTGCCGAACAGAACATCTCGGCGACTGTGGGGCAAGCCGAGCAGGAGTTTGATGCTCCCCGATTCACGTTCTCCCGCGATAGCGAGATACGCGACGACGAGCGCCGCAAGCGGGACGATGAGGGTCGCTGGAGTGCTAAGGAATGCAACCGTCTGGTTTGCGGTAAAATCATCGTTGAACGAACCTATCGCGTACATTCCACCGGCAGTCGCCAGCACGAACAGGGCCGTGATGGCCCAGAGCATCTTCGAGCGCGCGGCATCCTCGAAGTCCTTGCGGGCGACGACGGCGACACTCATGCTTCTACCTCCGATTTGACTCCGCGGTCATCCGACTCTGTCGTGTACGCCGTAAACAGGTCTTCGAGCGAAGATTCCTTCGTCGCGATGTCGGTGACGGTCGCACCCGCCTCTTCGACTGCGTTGATGACTTTCGCCTTCGCACTCGATTCGGTGTAGGTCACCGTGATTTTGTTTCCATCGACCGTGACATCCGTAACGCCTGCTATCGTCGTCAAGTCGATGTCCGGGATGATGTTGACCGACAGTTCCATCGCCGAACCGGTGTCGCTCGTCTCGCGCAGTCCTTCGATGGTGTCCACGGTGACGAGTTCGCCTTGGTTCATGATTGCGACGCGGTCACAGATTGCTTCGACTTGGTCTAAGATGTGACTGGAGAAAAACACGGCCGTGCCGCGGTTTGCCTCCGCACGGATGATTTCGCGCATTTCGCGGACACCGTGTGGGTCGAGTCCGGAGGAGGGTTCGTCCAGAATGAGCAGGTCGGGGTCGCCCACGAGCGCCATTCCGAGGGTAACGCGCTGGCGCATTCCTTTCGAGTAGTCGCCCGCAGGGCGGTCTGCGTCCTCTTGGGAGAGTCCGACTCGGTCGAGGATGTCGTCAGCATCGTCGCCAGTTTTCTTCGAGTCGATGGCGAACTGGATGTGCTTTCGACCCGAGAGTCGTCCGTAGAGGTCGAACGCATCGGGGAGGATACCGATTTGTTCGTGAATCGTCTGGGTGTCTTCCTGTGCGTCGTAGCCGAGGACGTTCGCCGACCCCGTGGTCGGACGAATGTAGTCCATCAGCATGTTGATGGTCGTCGATTTACCCGAACCGTTCGGGCCGAGGAAACCGAAGATTTCGCCCTCTTCGACAGTCAAGTCGAGGTTGGAAACCGCAACCACCTCGCCGAACTGTTTCGTGAGACCGTTTGTCTGAATGGCGGCCATAGCTATCGATTGATTTACTGGCCATTTAAATCTTCACTGGCATGATAAATCAAGACACGGGATGTCGAGTTTACTGCACGATTCGTCGAAATCTATCCGTATTCTCGCGAATTGATTCGTATGCTCACTTATCCCAAGTCAGCGCGCTCGAAGGCAAGGTAGCCGATTGCCAGTGGAGCGACGAGCCACGCGCCGAGGATGACGAGCATGAACCACTCTTCCAAGTAGAACGGAATATTCATCTGGGGAGTGATGTATCGAGGGAAGTAGATGCTCTGCTCGGTGAAGACGAGTCCGGCGGCGCGCTGGAACGCATAGGGTGGACTGATGAGGAAGACGAGTTCGTAGATTTCGGGGCCGAGCGTCATTCCGAGTTTGTCGTCCGCGACGTACCGGAGTGCTGCGGCGGGCGAAATCGTCGGAACCGTCCAGAGGACGTTGAACACGAAGAATACGCCGACGGAACTCGCCATCGCGCGCGAACGCGAGGCACAGAGCGCCGACAGACCGACTGCGATGCCGATGTACGTCAGGGTAAAGAACAGCATCAACAGGAAGAACTTGGCGAACACGACAAAGTCAACGCTGTCGAGCATGACAACGCCCAGCACGCCAGCGACGCCGAACGCCAACAGCAGACCGACCGTGATAACCATCGAGCGACCGACGAACTTCCCGACGACGAGGTCGAATCGCGTATTCGGCAGTCCGAGCAGATATTTGATGCTCCCCGATTCACGCTCGCCAGCGATGGAGAGGTAGGCGACGATGAGCGCGCTCAGCGGAATGATGAAGATGCCAATGAGCGACATTAGCGCGAGCACGTCCGTCATCGCGCTCTGAGGGCTGTCGCCCGCGAAGTAGACGATGAGCGCCAACAGCAGGACGTACAGCGAGATGAGGCCCAACAACCCTTTCGAGCGTCGGGAATCGATGAAGTCCTTTTTCGCCACGGAAAGCCAGCTCATGCCGACACCTCCGCGGGAGATTCGGCTTTCTGGTCGGTCGATTCCTCGCCCCTCGTGTAGCTGTCGAACAGCTCTTCGAGCGAGGCCTGTTCGGATTCGATGTCCGCAATATTCGTCGCGGCGTCCACGCGCTTTACCACCTGTGCCTTCTTGCCGGGGTCGGAGAAGGATACGCGAAGCGTGGCGTCATCGACGGAAACGCTGGAGACGCCATCGATGCTTGACAAGTCGAGTTCGGTCGGGACGCGCGACACTTTCAGGATCAACTGTGAACTCGCACCGGTCAGTTCGCGGAGGCCTTCGACGGTGTTTTCAGCGACGAGTTGTCCGTTGTTCATGATTCCGACGCGGTCACAGGCCGCCTCGACTTCCGAGAGGATGTGGCTGGAGAAGAACACGGACGTACCGCGATCTGCCTCCGCGCGGATGAGTTCGCGCATTTCGCGGATTCCGTGGGGGTCGAGTCCGGAAGAGGGTTCGTCCAGAATGAGCAGGTCGGGGTCGCCGACCAGCGCGGAAGCCAGCGCGAGTCGCTGTGCCATTCCTTTCGAGTAGCCGCCGACTTTTCGGTCGGCGTCCTTTTGGGAGAGGCCGACTCGGTCGATGAGTTCCGGCGGACTTTCGTTCGCGCTTTTCGCGTCGATAGCGAAGTCAAGATGCTCGCGTGCAGTAAGTCGGTCGTAGAGGTCGTAGCCCTCCGGGAGGATGCCGATTCGATTGCGGATTGCTCGCGGTTCGTTCTGTGCGTCGTGTCCGAGAACCTCCGCGGTGCCCTCGCTCGGGCGCATGAAATCCAACAGCATGTTGATGGTCGTGGATTTCCCTGCCCCGTTGGGACCGAGGAAGCCGAAGATTTCGCCCTCTTCGACCGTGAGGTTCACGTCGCGGACTGCGACGACGTCGCCGAATCGCTTCGTGAGGGAGTTCGTTCTGATGGCGGCCATGTCGGGGGTTTCACAGGCGACCTACATGTGCTTTCTGTTCATTGACACGTCGTACCAATGGCACAGTTCGAGCAATACTTTTGACAACACGTCACGAGAACTCTGCATGACTGGCTTTGCTGTCCGACCTGCGGAGTCGGACGACGCCCCCGCCATCCGCCGCGTCGCCCGAGAGTCGTGGCACGCCGCCTACGACGACATCATCGGGGCCGATACGGTGGACGAAACCATCGACCAGTGGTACGATATCGAACGCCTCCGCGAGAGCGCGACCAACTCAGACCACGAGTTTTTCGTCGCGGAGCGCGAAGAAGGCGAGGAAATCGTCGGAATCGTTCATGCCGCACCGAGTTCGGACGAAAATGGAGTCTTCCAACTGCTTCGGATTTACGTCGTTTCCGACGAGTGGGGTTCGGGAATGGGCAGTCGGTTGTTAAGTCGTGTGGAGGAGCGACTGCGTGAGCGTGGCGGTGAGACGCTTCGGTTGACCGTGTTGGCGGACAACGACGTTGGCGTGGGATTTTACGAATCGCGCGATTTCGAGCGCGTGGAGGAGGGCGAAGCTACAGGGTTCGGTGTCGGAGAATACGTGTACGAAAAGACGTTGTAGTGGGGGTATGGATATTATAAGTAGGATGTGGGCGGGATGGTTTCGTCACAGATTTGAGTGAGTGTCGTTGGTGATATGCACCTTCAAATCTCGAATAGATGTCGTCAACAAGTCACGACAACACATGACCGCCACCGCAGGCCACAATCCTCCCCAACCGATTCCCGCCACTCGCTGCGCTCGTTCTGGTCATCCACTGTCAGAGCAAGTTCTGACAAGCCATTCGCTCGCTCCTCTGTCGCTCACGAAGACCTCGCGCGCTATCACTACAGGCCTTCGGAGGTGAGCTCCTCAGGCCTGTACCAGCACGCGCCACCGTGGTTTGTGAAAACTTTTGAAATATGAATTTCCACATGGCGCGTGGAGGCGCACCTCCGGTGCGCCCGCGCGAGGGACGACTGAACGAAGTGAGGGAGTCGGCTGGGGAGGGTGTGGCCGGGTGCGGGGCGGTTTCAGTGGAGTCGTGACTTGCTGACGACAAATTCGAATCGACAGACTTGACTCCGCTCCGAACACCATTCTGTTCGTTTCATCGCGTCTGTTGTCTGGAACCGAAATCACTGCGCTACACGTACTTTTCCAAAAACTCGGCAGTCTTCGTGTACGCCTCGATTCGATTGTCCAGTTTCGAGAAACCGTGGCCTTCGTCGGGGAAAATCAGCTTCTCGACCGGGATGCCCTGTTCCTTCGCTTCCTCCGCGATTTGTTCGGCCTCGCCCACCGGCACGCGCGGGTCGTTCGCGCCGTGAAGCACCAACAACGGCGCCTCGATGTTCCGAATGTTGTTGATGGGACTGATGGATTCCAAAAACTCCCGGTCGTCGGCAAGCGACCCGTACTCCGCCTCGCGGAGTTCGCGCCGCCAGTCGCCCGTGTTTTCGAGGAACGTGACGAAGTTGGCGATGCCGACGATGTCCACCCCGGCGGCCCAGAGGTCGGGATATTCGGTCAGCGCGGCGAGCACCATGAACCCGCCGTAGGA
The DNA here is from genome assembly GCF_000710615.1 of Haladaptatus cibarius D43. NCBI lineage: Archaea > Methanobacteriati > Methanobacteriota > Halobacteria > Halobacteriales > Haladaptataceae > Haladaptatus > Haladaptatus cibarius. The sequence goes on from NZ_JDTH01000002.1 coordinate 1,518,507, forward strand.
ACCGCCCATGGCGACGATTCGGTCGGGGTCAACGACGCGCTGGTCGTGCAACCACTCGACTCCGGCTTTGATGTCCGCGACGGAATCCATCCGCTTTTCCACGTCGTCCAGATGGGTGTACTCCTTGCCGTAGCCCGACGACCCGCGGACGTTCGGTTCGAGGTAGGCGTAGCCGCGATTCAGGAAGTACTGCTTTGTCGGACTGAAGGAGGGCCGTCGCTGGGACTCCGGCCCGCCGTGGATGTCCACGATAACCGGGGTGTCGCCGACTTCCGCAGCCTCGGGAACCGAGAAGAAAGCCGGAATCGTTCTGCCATCGAAGCTCTCGAAACGGACGAGTTTGGGTGGGACGAACGTCTCCGGCGGGATTCCGCCGGCGGACGCTTCCGTCCAGCGTTCGGCCTCGCCCGTCTCTGTTTCCACGACGTAGACGTTCGTGTTATCCGTGCTCTCCGTGACGGTGAGGGTGAACCGCGCCGCATCGGGGTCGAAACTCACGCCGCCTGCGACTCCACGGGGAAGGTTCGGCGTCGGGAACTCGCGGATGGTCGTCTCGTCGGTCAGCCTGCCGACCGTGAGTTCGGTGTAACCGTCCTCGTTGCGCGAGTAGACGAGTCGGCCGGAATCCTCGTCGAGGGCGACGCCATCCACGTTCCAGTCGCCGCCTTCCTCCACGACTTCGAGTTCGGCCGAACCGAGGTCGAGGCGCGCGAGATACATCGTGTCGCTCCCCTCGTCCGTGACGAGGTAGAGCGCGTCGCCGTTCGGCCCCCAGTTGCTGCTGCGATAGCGAACGTGTCCTTCGTGCGGCGTTACGTGTTCGAGCTCGCCGGATTCGATGTCGAGGACGTGCAGGTCTTGGTCGAACGAGGAGTGGGCTTCGACGACCACCAACCGGTCGTCGTCGGGACTCCACCCAGCGAGGGAAAGCCAGCCGTCGCCTTCGTACACCAGTTCGGCGTCCTCGCCGACCGCATCTCGGTCTTGCACGTACACGTCGAAAACGGCGTTTTCACGCCGGTTCGACGTGAACGCGAACTGCGACCCGTCGGAGTTCCACCCACCCCAGCGATGTTTCGCCTCCGGCATATCCGTGAGTGGAGTGATGGTTTCGCCGGTTCCGCCGAGGCGAAACAACTGTTCGCGCTCGTTTCCGCCGTCGTCCATGCCGAAGATGAGTTCGTCGCGTTCCGGCGACCACGAGGCGAACGAAATTGGTTCGTCGTAAAACGTGAGCTGTTCGGGCCACGTTTCCGGTTCGTCCAGCCGCCACACTTGCGGAACGCCCGTCGTGTTCAGCAGAAAGCTCAGTCGTTCGCCATCTGGGCCGAAGGATGCAGTATGTGCGCTTCGGACGTTCAGATACCGCTCGAAATCATACGTCGTCATTGATACTTCGTTTCGATACGGGTGACAAAGTAGTTTGGCAAGCGGTAGCTATCGCGGGGCGGTGTTACCATCGGTTGGCGGGAAATGCCACTAGCCGAACTAGTCTAATACTTTACCCCTCACTATACTTAAAGAATGGAGATACAAAGGCACAGGTTTTGTAGAATCGGTAGCTTGATTTGATATACGATAAGTGATATAATATGGAGGCGACATCTACGGACGCAGGCAATAACACGGATTTGATACATCAGTTTTCGTTCGACGAGGACGAAACTGATAGTATCGTCGTCACCGTCAGCAAGGCAGTTTCTCAGGTAACTGACACACCTATCGAGGAGATGCCACCCCTGCAGGAGACGATAGATTGCGACGCGCTCGAAGTCCTCTTCTCATCGTTCAGCATCGAAGACGATCCCGGTATCGGGCAGGTACAGTTCCCGTTCTACGACTGTACGGTTCGAATCGACACCACGGGGACGGTACAAGTGTACGACGAGGGACAGAGGTACTCTCCCGATGGCTCCGGGTGCTAGCCAAGTGACTCGTGACGTGGAACTGCTCTCGTTGGACGAGTTCGAACAGCAGTTAGGGGAACTGGTCGAAGTCAGTGCGCAAAACGGAATCGGGTTCGACCGCTCGTGGACGTTCCGTGGACAAGAGGAGGACGTTCCGGACGTGATGGTCGAAATCACTCGTTTACAGAAGCGCGGCGGAGACGCCGAGAAGCGGTAACGACAGCATTCGTATTCTATCGTTCCATTACCGGGCCATATACGGCACATAACAAAAACCCCTGCGTGTGACGGCCAGTCGCCATGCAGGTCACAACAGACACGCGGCGAGTAATCGTGGTTGCCTTCGTCTGCTTGCTCGTCGCCGAAAGCGGCGTCGGTACCGGCGCACAAACCGACACGAACAGCGTCAACGGGGATTCGAGAACTGCAACCGCCGACACCGCGGCGACCGACCTCCACGTCGAGTTCGTCAACTGTTCCGCCGTCCGAATCAACGGGTCGGCGGAGCGTGTCGCCGTCGGAACGACGTGGTACGCCCCGGACGGCGTTGCGACATCGTACTTCGAGTACGGCCCGGTCAACGACACGACGCTCGTTACGCCACCAAATCAGGGTGAAACTGGAACGGCAGTCGCCTACGTTACCGTGTACGACGACGAGCGGGCCACTCCGGTTTTGAGTCGTCAGCATCCCGCTACGACCGCCTGTGAGGAGCGCATCGGTTCCGACGACGCGAATCGCTCTGGTTGACACAAATTCCATCCCGAAGACCGCGAGCGACTGATTTCGACGGGTATGAACGGTGGAATCGACACGATAACGCCGACGTTTTTTCGAACGATGGAGCTGGTAATCGGTGGTTGAATCGCCAGCGCGCGCCACCCTATCGCGTCATCGTCGTGTCCTCACGACGAGGATGTAATTCACGATTTGCTCGGTACGGAATCGTTCACGTGAAACGGACATCACGGGATACGAACTGAACGGAGTCGCTGATTTATGCGGCTCGTTGGCGTGTGCAGAGTACTACGGGGGAGGTATGACTACGACACGAACCCGAGAGCGCGCCGACCGGACACGGTCGGCCGCGTTCTCAGAGCAGGAGGTGTACGACGCAGTAAAAAATCTTCGTCGGCGGTACGTGCTGTACTATCTCAATCGGGAGCGAAAACCGGTCGAACTGGGGGAACTCGCGGAACAAATCGCGGCGTGGGAGAACAACATCGACGTGGAGATGGTGTCACCGGAACAGAGAAAATCGGTGTACAGCGCGCTGTATCAAACCCATCTCCCGAAGCTAGAAGCCATCGGAATCGTTACCTACGACCGTAACTCCAAGCGAGTATCGTTTACCGAGGGTGCACAGAATTTCGAACTGTATCTGGCGACCGATTCGCAGACGACAATTCCGTGGCACAAACTGTACATGTCCCTCTCGGGAATCAGTACGGTGTTGGTCATCTTCGGCTGGGTCGGTTTCATCTCGTTTTCCGGGTTTCAACTCGCGGCGTTCGTGCTGTTTCTGTTCGGAATGACCGCCATCGGTCATTTTTACGACCGACACGTCTGGCAGCGGCGATTTCAGGGTGCGACGCCCGACCTCGCGTTGGAGTTCGACGACAGTCGTTGGTTCCAGTGAGCGGGTTTCAATGAAAGAAGACTTTTACTTTCTCGTTTCGTGGCCGCAGGTATGCGAGTCGCGTTCGTCGCCGAAGTGACGGCCCAACACGAGGAAACGGGTGCAACCCGTCGGCTTCGTCGCACTGCGGAACTCCTCGCTAGCCGCGGTCACGAAATCACTATTTTCTGCGCCCAGTGGTGGGACGGTGACCACGAGTCGTTCGAACAGGAGAACGTGACGTACTACGCCGTGACGACCGAACCGCCCGGAGAGACACCGTCGCGTCGATTTGCACTCTCGCTTCCCAGTGCGCTCCGACGCGCGAAACCGGACGTGATTCACGCAACAGCGGTTCCAAAGCACGTTTTAGCCGCGAAAACGGCGAGCAAATTTGCGCGCGCGCCACTCGTCGTGGACTGGTACGAAGCGCCGCCCGCCGGGACGGGAACCGCGTCGAAATCACTTCGAATGGCCGCGCGCGCGCCGGATGAGGTTATCACTCCATCCGAGACGGTCAAAACGCGCGTCCGGGAACTCGGTGCAAGTGGCGACGACGTGCGCGTCGTCCCGAACAGCATCGGCATGGACGCCATCCGCGAGGCGCAGGTGGTCGATGGCGCAGACATCGTCTACTCGCGGCGACTCGACGAGGACGCAAATCTGGAAAGCCTCCTGCTCGCGCTGGCCGAACTACGGGACAAGGGCTGGCACGCGGTGGTCATTGGCGACGGCCCCGCTCGTGGGCAGTACGAACGACAAACCGCAGACCTCAGAATCGACGACCGCGTCGAATTTACCGGAGCGCAACCGGCGGAAAAACGGATTCCCGTATTCCGCGGCGCGAGCGTCTACGTCCAGACGGCTAGAAAGGAAGCCTTCCCGACAGACCTCCTTCGCGCGCTTGCCTGCGGATGTGCCGGCGTCGTGGAGTATCACGTCGAATCGAGCGCGCACGAACTGGTCGAACGGGAGGAACGCACGTTCAGAACGACGAGCGAACAGGAACTCACCGACGCACTGCGGGAGGCCGCAACCTTGCCCGAGATGACGGAAAACGACGCGTTCGAAAAATACGACCACCGACCCGTGTTGGAGCAGTATCTCGATTGCTACCGGGATGTGCAGGATTCGTTCGGATTTTTCTGACAGATTTTCGTGATGTCGGCACCGGAACCGAAAGCGCGAGGATATCGACTATCGGAGTGATAGCGCGTCGTATATTGTAACCGATTTGGAAGTGATGGTTCTGACCGGCGATACGGTGATTTATAAACCCTAACAAAATCAGTTTTTGTGTTGAACATGGGACGTTCGACCGATTCGAGTGTCGTTCGTCCTCTTGGAGGGATTCAAACGAAGATTCTCGGAGCTACCCAAACAGCGTCTCTGCAACTTCGACGCGTGTGGTTCTACCGATGTTCTGGAGCAGTTTGAGATGCTGTGAATTACAGAAACGATACTTCTACGTCGGCTGTTTTGATTATATTATTTCAATTATTTTTGCTATATTGCAACTATTTATCAGTATTAGAAAAACTTTTTAACAACCAATTCGTCCAATAAGTTGCGTTCAAAAATGGCTAACAAAAACACACGGCGAAATTTCCTTCGAACCGTCGGAGCGACTGCACTCACGATTCCAGCACTCTCCGCAACCGCCACCGCGGCGTCGGATGATTTCTACTGGCCAACCACGGGTCAAGTCACATCCGGATATTACGACGACCGAGACGGTGGAACGCGAACCCACCGCGGCGTGGACATCGACTGGGAAACCGGCCAGCCGATTTACGCGGCTCAGTCCGGAACGGTCACGGCATCGGGTTACAACGGCGGATACGGCTATCGAGTGAACATCGAACACGAAGGCGGCTATCGGACGCGATATGCGCACTGTCAGTCCGACCTCAGAGTGGATGTCGGTGACTACGTCAGTCGCGGCGAGCACATCGCCGACCTCGGCGGCAGTGGCGGCTACGAACCGCACCTTCACTTCGACATCAAACGGAACGGAAGCTACGTTTACGTCCCCGGAAGTCCCGGCGACTGGGTGGACACGAGCAATCCGATTCCGGAAGACTACCCCGGCCTCGGCGACGGCGGAAGCGGCGGCTACAGTTGGCCGGTGTACTCGCGCGGCGACAACGGTGAAGCCGTCTACTCGATTCAGTTCCTGCTCGAACACCACGGTTACAACCTCGCGCACGACGGGAGCTACGGCCCGGAAACCGAAAGTACGGTGCAGAACTTCCAGTCCGCACAGGGACTCACGGTTGACGGCGTCGTCGGCCCGAACACGTGGAGTAACCTCGTCGTCTACGTCACGAGTTCGAGCGACGACCCGTACTGGCCGACCTACGCCGTGCAGCACCAACTGAACTACGACGAAGGCTACAACATCTCCGTGGACGGCTACTACGGCCCCGAAACCGAGGGAGCCATTGAGAGCTTCCAGTCAAGCGCCGGACTCACCGTTGACGGCATGGCTGGCCCGAACACGTGGCAGGCGCTCGTTGACATCGGCAACTAACCGAAATCAGCAGTTTACGACGAGGTCTTGCGAGCGGTTCGACTCTTGCTTTTTGGAGTGAACTGCTGTTTTTTGCAATCTAAATCCGTCTCGCGCAAATCCACGGGTCGAATTGCTACGAGTCGTCCCTACGATTCATCCAGCGTTTTCGGCGCTTCTACGGCCTCGACGGCGCGAACTGCGGCGACGTTCGCCTCCACGTCGTGAACGCGGACGATGTCGGCCCCGCGCTCCGCGGCGATGGTCGTTCCGGCAACCGTCGCCGGGCCGCGCTCGCCTGCCTCGCTTCCGATGTGGCCGAACATGGATTTGTGTGAATGGCCGATGAGGACGGGACAGTCGAGGCCGTGGAACTCGCCAGTTCGCCCGAGCAGTTCGAAGTTTTCCGCGGCGCGTTTGCCGAAGCCGAGTCCGGGGTCGACGATGATTTTGTTCCGGTCGAGTCCGGCCTTTTCCGCGAGCAGGACGCGTTCTTCCAGTTCCGCGATAACGTCCTCGACCACGTCGTCGTACTCAACGACGTGCTCCGGAACCACGGGCGCATCTAAGCTGTGTATCACCACGAGGGGCGCGTCGTACTCCGCCGCGACGAACCGCATTTCCGGGTCGGCTAATCCGGACACGTCGTTTACGATGTCCGCGCCAGCGTCGAGGGCGGCGCGGGCGACTTCGGCCTTTCGCGTGTCCACCGAAATCATCGCGTCCAAATCGCTGATTTCCTCGATGACCGGGGCGATTCGCTCGATTTCCTCCTCGTTCGAGATTTCGTCGGCTCCCGGTCTGGTGCTTTCGCCGCCCACGTCAATGATGTCGGCACCCGATTCGACCATCTCTTTCGCGCGCTCGATTGCGTCCTCGTGTGCCTCGTACTGCCCGCCGTCGTGGAAACTGTCCGGCGTAACGTTGAGGATGCCCATCACCGCAGTTCTTCCCTCCCACGGGTAGCCGTGTTCGCTCTCCGCTCGTTGGATTCCCAGCGTGTCACGGAGTTCGTCGGCGAACACCGACAGGCCGTAGGGTTGTCCGTCTAGTTTGTCGGCGAGTCGTTTGAACTGCGCCAAGGTACCCATCAACAGCACGTCGATGTTCTCATCGTCGCGGTCGTTCAGGCCGGATTGGGCGCATTCGCCGCCGAGACTCAACATCTCCTCTTTTAGGTACTGGGCTTGTCGAACCTGCACGCGCGTTTTCAGCACGCGATGAACTGCTTTTCCTCGCATTCTCCAGACTCCGGGTTCCGTGACGTGAGTTCCTGCAAGCGCTTCTCGTGCCTCTTCCAGATTCCCGATTCGTTTCGGAATTTCGGCCCGAGTCCAGCGGGTTCGTGCTTCCGCCACCGCGAACAGCGATCCCGTGACGAGAACCAAATCATCTTTCCCTGCCGCATCGAGCGCGTTTTCCAACGCGCTCTCGACCGAACTCACTCGCGCGACTTCGCTCGCACCGCGTTTTTCGAACGCGCGTGCGAGCACTTCTTCGTCCTCCGCACGGTCGATGTTCGGATGGCAGGCGACGGCGCGGTCGGGCGTCGGCAGTCCCTCGGCCATCGACTGAATGTCCTTGTCGTGCATCGCGCCGAAGACGAGGTGGAACTCGTCGTAGTCGAACTCCGAGATGGTTTCCGCGAGTGCTTCGCAGGCACCGGGGTTGTGTGCTCCGTCGAGGACGACCAGTGGGTCGGTTCCCATCACTTCGAACCGACCCGGCCAGAATCCTTTCCGGAGGCCGTTTGCGAGTTCGTCTTCGCTCACGTCGGCGACCTGACGGGCCAGCACCGCCGCGATTCCGGCGTTTTGGGCCTGATACTCCCCGAGCAGTGGTATCGACGTTTCGACCTCCCAATCCGGCCCGGACAGCGAAATCGCGGCCTCGGTGTGGTTCGTCCGCCCGTTGTAAGTGGTCTGCACATCTGCATCGGATGTTTCGCCGACCAAGACGACATCGCCCGCCTGCTCCCGAATCGCGTCGAGAGCGTCCCCGGTTGCACCGGTGACCAGCAGAGCGTCGTCGGGCGCGACGTGTGCCTTGTCGGTGGCGATTTCCTCGACCGTTTCGCCGATGATGCCGGTGTGTTCGAGCGTCACGCTCGTCACCGCCGAAGCAATCGGGGAGACGACGCTCGTCGCGTCGTAGCGCCCGCCGATACCGACTTCCAGGATGGCGACATCGACCGCTTCGCGGCCGAAATACCAGAGCGCCATCGCGGTCATCGTCTCGAAAAACGTCGGCGATTCGCCGTCCACTGCCCGGTCGGTGATGTACTCGTGTGCGTCTTCCACGAACTCGCCCATCGCGGCTTTCGTTATTTTCCGGCCGTCAACCGTGATTCGCTCGCGAACGTCGTCGAAATGTGGCGACGTGTACAGCCCGACAGTGAGGCCCGATTCGCGGAGCACCTGCTCCGTCATTCGGGCCGTGCTTCCCTTGCCGTTCGACCCAGCTACCTGCACGAACTGCACGCCGTCGTGGGGGTCGCCGAGGTGTGCGAGAAGGTCCGCGGTGGAGTCCGTCCCCGGTTTGGGACGGAATCGCCGCAGGTCGAAAAGAAAGTTCGCCGCCTCGTGGTAGTCCATAGCTGAGACGACAGAAGCAGTCCGCTTTAGATTGTCGAAGTCGGAAAACCAGCGATTGCTGTCTTTCAGTACTCGTACTCGCGTTCGGTTCGCCTGCGCTCTCGTCTTACTTCCTCGTCGCCCACGTCGTCGTCCACGAGCCGTTTCATCCGGCGCTCGAACTCGGCTTCGCCGATTTCTCCCGCCACGTACTGTTCTTTCAACTCGTCCATCCGGTCTTGCGTCGTCGGTTCGACGCGTTCCGACAGGCCGAGCGAACTGGCGTGTGGATGCAGTCGCTCCGCCCGTCGGACGAGTCCCGCGAGTTGGTCGTTTCGCGGCATGGACGCGTTTCGGACTGCGGCGACGACCAACCCGACGAACAGCAGTCCCGCAAACAGCGCGTCGAGCAGAAACGCCACGATGTACAGCGCGGCGGAGTCGAGAAAAATGATGAGCAGGGGCGTGTTAGCGTACTCCGGATTGCCGAGCGCCGACAGCGCGGCTAACAGTCCGAGCGCGGCAATACCGACGAGTAAGACTAACGAGAGGATAAACCCGGCAAGCAGGGTCTTGACCTTGGAATCTCCGAGCAGTCCCATCGTTCGGATGTTGGTCGGGGTCGTACTTTAAGCCATTCTCCGCGTGACCGATTCCACGCAAAGTTGCTTGGCCGCGATAGCTTTGCCCGTGCGAGTTGAGAAGAGTTCGATGCTCGACGAACAGTGCAACGGAGCAACGCTCTATTTCGAAGAACAGAGTGAGGGAACGACAATCGTTTTCCTTCCGGGGATCACGACTGGAATTCGATTTTTCATGCCGTAGATGGCCGACCTTTCGGACGACTTCCGGACGATTGCGCTCGACTACCGGGGCCACGGTCGGTCGGAGAAAACCGAGACGGGACACACAGTTCCGCAGTACGCCCGCGATTTGCGGGTGTTCCTCGACAAGCGAAATCTGGACGACGTGGTTCTCGTCGGGTGGTCGATGGCGCGCTGGTCGCGTGGGAGTACGCAGACCAGTTCGGAACCGGCGAGATTCGCGGCCTCGTCGTCGTTGATATGTCCGCCTCGCCGTTTCAGTGGGACGGTTTCGAACACGGCAATACCGACCTCAACGGACTGACCGAGACGCTCGAACTGGTGCAAACCGACCACTTGGCCCTCGTCGATGGCCTCGTTCAGCAGACGTTCAAGGAACCGCCGTCGGAAGACGTTCGGCGGTTGGTTTTCGACGAAGTGTCGCGCTCACCCCCGTCGGAAAAGAGCGCGATTCTGTTCGATTACGCGATGCGCGACTACCGGAACGACCTTCCTGACATCGACGTTCCGACACTCGTCTGCGCTGGCGCGGACGAGAAATGGCGAACCGTCGCCGCCGTGGAGGACGTGGCAGACCGCATTCCGAACACCGAGTTCGAACTGTTCGAGGAGAGCGGCCACGTTCCCACGTTGGAACAACCGGACGAGTTCAATCGCGCGATTGGGGAGTTCGTGAAGGGATTGTAGCGGAGCGGACGAAAATCCGTCGTGTCGAACTGCTCATTCCTTTCAATCGGCAACAAAGATTAACCACACTTCGGCCGACGATTGGGACGTAATGCCGGAGTACACGCTACACGTTCCCTCGATTCGCGGCGCGACGAAGGAATCGCCAGATACGCCCTACAGCGAGGAGGATTTCCCGATGGACGACATGGCGGACATTGACGACTACTTCCTCCTCTCGACATCCGAAATCCCGCCGGAGTCGTTCGAAGACCTCCACCTACCTGTCGCCCACTTAGACCAGCGACTGAGTCTCCCACTGCTTCAGGACGCGTTGGACGAAATCAAAACGCTGGACGACTTGGACGACGAGACGAAGGCCGAAACCATCGACATGATTCACGACCTCGGCGAGTGTTTCCCGAACGACGGTCTCGACGGTTAATTGAGTTTTCGAACAGTGCCGATTTTTACGGTGAATCCTCGGCAGTTTAAACAGACAGTACAGATGACCACATAATTACCCACATATAGCCTAACGAATACATTATATTGAATCAAATGCCGAAAGCAACAGCATGAACGTAGACGAACTCTCCCCAACCCAGAAACATTATCTCTCACTCGCATACTACATTTTTGCAGTCACGCTGTTGGTCGCCTACGCCCTTGGTTTCGTGAACGAAATCGCACTTGGCCTTTTTCTCATTCTGGTCATCGGTCGGGCGGTGTGGATACGGAAGTTTTGGGTTCCGGAGCGATAGTGGGTCACGCGGGAATCGGAGAGGTTGTCAGATGTGCGTTCGCGTCACTCTGCATTTGATACTTCTCAACCGTGGCGGAAACACACGAGACGGTCACCCTTCGGGCGCTGCGTCTAGCTGGCTTTCGACACGATTTCACTTCGCTCAATCGTGCCGAAAACACCGTCAGAGCAAGCTCTGACGAGCTTCCACCACTTCTTCACTATCGTTCAGTCGTGGCGGAAACACCGACTCCCCGTAAACACCATCGCCATCTCGTGTTCGTTCGCGGCCTCAATTACATCGTCGTCGTTCACCGAGCCGCCGGGTTGGATGACGGCCTCAATTCCGGCCGCTGCGGCCTCCTCGATAGCGTCCGGGAATGGGAAGAATGCGTCACTCGCCATCACCGCACCCTCGGCGTCCTTGCCCTCCGCATCGCGCTCGGCCTTCATCTTCGCAATCTCGACCGCATCCACGCGACTGACTTGTCCCGCGCCGACGCCGACGGTTTCGGTTCCTTTGGCGAACAGAATAGCGTTGGATTTGACGTGTTTGATGGTCTGCCACGCAAAGAGCATGGAATCGAGTTGTTCATCGGTCGGCTCGCGGTCGGTGACGATTTCGAGGTCGTCGCGGGACGGGGCCTGCATGTCGCGCTCCTGCACGAGTCGGCCACCCACGAGGTCTTTTTCGGTGTGGGTTTCGGTAACCTCGCCGAGGTCGCCGACTTCGAGGATTCGCAGATTTTTCTTCTCGCGGAGCGTTTCCAGCGCGTCGTCGGTGTAGCCCGGTGCGACGACGACTTCCTTGAACGAGTCCACGATTTGTATCGCCGTTTCGTCGTCGCATTCTCGGTTGAGGGCGACGATGCCGCCGAACGCGCTTTTCGCGTCGGTTCGAAGTGCGCGGTCGTAGGCTTCCGCGAGTGAATCAGCAGTCGCACAACCTGCGGGATTGGTGTGTTTGATGACCGCACAGGCGGGGCGGTCGAACTCCTTTATCAGGTTCAGCGCGCCGTCGGCGTCGTTGTAGTTGTTGTACGAAAGCGCCTTCGCGCCCTCGTTCAACTGATCTGCGTGAACGACGTTGGCCTCCCCGCAGGTCGTGTCGGCGTACAGCGCGGCGTCCTGATGCGGATTTTCGCCGTATCGCAAGTCGGCGGCGCGGTCTGCGGTGTCCACTTTCCGGGCCGGAAGGGCGTCGTCCTCGTCGCCTTCGACGTGAACTGCGTTCGCGTCGAAATCGACTTCTGCCTGTCCGTCCACAAACCAGCGCACTGCGCGGGGATAGGCTTTGAACTCGCCCTGATAGAGAACGCGCTCTTTCAGCGACTCCTTCGTATCTCCCTCGTAGATGGGAATCGGTTCCTGTGTGACGATTGGGCCGTTATCGACCTTTTTCGGGTCTACTTTGCCCTCCTCGTCTGCCGCCTCCGTGACGACGTGAACCGTGCATCCGGTGAGACTCACGCCCGCGTCGAGTGCATCGCCCCACGCGTCCATACCGGGGAAGGAGGGAAGCAAGGATGGATGAACGTTCAGCGTCGTCGGCGTTTCGTCCAAAAACTCGCCGGTCAAAATTCGCATGTAGCCGTCGAGACAGACGAGGTCGAACTCGTAGGAAGAGAGCGCGTCGAGCACTCTTTTTTCGTGTGCTTCGCGGGATTCGTCGTCATCCAGTTCGACGACCTCTGTCGGGATACCGCGCTTTTCGGCTTCCGCTAAAACCGGCGTGTCCGCACTGTTCGTCAGGACGACCGCCAGTTCCGTCCCGCCCGGTGCGAGGTCGGCGATGTGCATCAGGTTTCGACCACGGTTCCCGGCCATACCCGCAATTTGTGTCATGGTGAGAAGACCGACCGGCGTCGGCAAAGTAGTTGCGGTCTATTGCCGAGATGTATACGAGTTCATGAATATTTTCAGCATAGAAAGCACGATTACTACCTGTTGTATGCACGTCTGTGCGTCACCGTACCGACACGCTTTTGCCGAACGCCCCGGCAGGCACAGGTATGGATTCCCTGTACGCCGTCTCGCCGCTGGACGGGCGATACGCCGGACGAACCGCACCGCTCCGCGAGTACGCGAGCGAGGCCGCGCTCATGCGTGGCCGCGTGCAAGTCGAAGTCGAATATCTCATCGCCCTGGCCGACCTCGACGTGACCCCGTTCGAAATCGCGGCCGACGACCGCAATTTCCTCCGAAATCTGTACGAGGAATTTGACGAGGAAGATGCAGAAATCGTCAAAGCGCTCGAAACCGAGGGATACGCCGGATACTCCGCGACGAGGCACGACGTGAAGGCCGTGGAGTATTTCGTCCGTCTCTCGCTTCCCGACGAGTTGTCGGACCTCTCCTCGTGGATTCACTTCGCGCTGACGAGCGAGGACGTGAACAACCTCGCCCACCGACTGCTGATCAAACCCGCAGTTGAGAACGTTCTCCTCCCGGAACTCGCCACCGTCCGCGACGAACTCGCGGAGATGGCCCGCGAGCATCGGGACGTCCCGATGCTCGCCCGAACCCACGGCCAACCCGCGACCCCCACCACGTTCGGTAAGGAGATGGCCGTCTACGCGGCCCGTCTCGGTCGGGCGATGGGACGAATCGAGGAGGCAACCGACTCGGTTTCGGGCAAACTCGCGGGGGCCAGCGGCACCTACGCCGCGCACGTCGCCGCCTATCCCGACGTGGAATGGCGCGAATTTTCCCGCGAGTTCGTGGCGAATCTCGGACTCGAACACACCGCGCTCGCCACGCAGGTCAACCCCTGCGACGACCTCGCGGAACTGTTCGACGCGCTACGCGGGGCGAACAACGTCCTACTGGATTTAGACCGCGACGCGTGGCTCTACGTCAGCGACCGGTATCTCGGACAGGTCGCAACCGAGGGCGAAACCGGCAGTTCGACCATGCCGCACAAGGTCAACCCAATCGACTTCGAGAACAGCGAAGGCAACCTCTCGAAGGCCAACTCGGATTTGACGTTCTTGGGTGACTACATCACCACCTCGCGCCTCCAGCGTGACCTCTCCGATTCGACCGTCAAGCGAAACATCGGGGCCGCATTTGCCTACTGCCACCTCGGCTACACGAAAGCGCAGGACGGCCTCGGCAAAGTCGTGCCCAACGAGGAGGTCATGCGCGAAGATCTTGAATCGACGCCGGAAATCATCGGCGAGGCGGTACAGACGATTCTGCGCCGGGAGGGCCACGAGGACGCCTACGAGCGCGTCAAAGCCCTGACCCGCGGAAAACGCGTCACGTTGGCCGATTTCCGCGACCTCTTCGATGAGTTAGACGTGGACGAATCCGTGCGCGAGGAACTGCACGCACTGACGCCAGCAGGCTATACAGGCATCGCTGGCGAACTCGTGGACGATTGCTGAAAGGATACAATCCGCGCTTTCCTTTTATTCGTAGTAGTCGTGCTTGCTGTAGACGTAGGCCAACAGGAGACCACCGACGATGATGCTGACGATAGCGAAGATATTTCCGGCCAGCAGGCTCAGAACGTCGAAGAGGAGGCCGATTCCGTACACGACGATGGTGAGCATCCACGCCCACGACTGAAGCGTCCAGAGTCCCCAAACGACGACGAGTTTGGCGAGCGAGAAACCGATAGCGAGGGTGCCGACGACGATGCCGACTGGGGACGAAAACAGCGTTCCCAAACCGCCGAAGATGCCGAGAATCCCCGAAATCGCGCCGAGCATGCAGAGGATTTTGATGCCGAGCGGAGCGGACTGTTTGCGTGAATAGGAGGAACTCATATCCCCCAGTTCGAAGCGAGTCGTAATAAATTCCGCCCACATGTCGAACACGAAGTATTTACCACTGCGTCACACAGGGGCGCATCATGAACCCTGATGACTCCTCTGGATGTCCGAAATGCAGTCATACCCAAGCCTCCACGGATTCGATTTCGACCACTGGCGGCGGATTGAGCAAGATGTTCGACATTCAGACGAAGAAGTTCACCGTCGTCTCCTGCGAGAACTGCGGCTACTCCGAACTGTACAAGGACGTCGGGAATCGGGGAAGCGACGTCGTTGACGTGTTCTTCGGATAGAAGTCCCGAGAAACGTTATCCCCTCGAAACACCAATAAATACATCATGAACACAGACAACACATTCGTCAACGCACTTATCGGCGCAGTCGTAACCCTCGTCACCTCCTTCATTCCGTTTTCGCCGATTCTCGGCGGTGCCGTCGCGGCCTACCTGAGCGAGGCTGACACCGATTCCGGCGTCCGAATCGGGGCGATTTCCGGCGTCATCGCAACGATTCCGATGGCTCTATTCAGCTTCTTCGTCATGAGCATCCTCTTCTTCGGGAACGCGGCAGGCGGATCCGTCGTATTCCTCTTGCTGTTTGGCGTGCTGTCGCTCATCTACACGGCCGGACTGAGCGCGCTTGGCGGTTTCCTCGCCGTGTACACGACCAATACTAATCGAGGAATCGACGTAACGTCTCAGTGACGGCGTCTCCCGCCGCCGTCACCTCGTTTTCGTTCACGTACTCTCGCGGGCCGTGGGCGACTGCACCCTCTTCGTCGGAGAGGACTCCCGGTCCAAACACAACCGTTGGCGCGATTTGCGCAAAATAGGACGCTTCGGTTGCCGCGCCGAACGGTCGCACCTCGCCGCCGCTCGCTTTCTGTAGCGTTTCCACGAGTTCGGAATCCCCGGGCGTGGAGAACGCTTCCAAAAACGGCGTATCACGCTCGGCGAGCGAAACGTCAACCTCGATTCCCTTGGGCGCAGAATCTCGCAGATGCGTTTCGAGTGACGCTCGAAACGCATCCGCACCTTCCGGGGGAACGCTCCGCCGGTCGATGACGAACGAAGATTGCGCGGGAATCTGGTTGGTCGCGGTTCCACCTTCTATCGTCGTCGGGGTGAGCGTCGGCGACCCGAGTTCCGGATGCGGGTCGCGCGTGTCGAACGTCGAAAGAGCCGAAAGGATGGGTGACAGACCCGAAATAGCATTGACACCCGCCTCGGGGTGGGCGGCGTGGGCGTTTTCGCCGTGAAGCGTCACCCTGCCTTGGAATCTCCCTCTCCCGGCGTTGCACACGTCGAGGCCGGTCGGTTCGCCGACGATGACGGCATCCGCGTCGATGGAAAGTGCCGCCGCACCCGCGGAGTCGGTTTCCTCGTCCGGCGTGATTGCAAACGTTAGTTGTCCGCGGTCGGGTTCCACGGCGAGGAAGGCCGCGAGAAACGCCGCGAGTGGCCCTTTCGCGTCACAGGAGCCACGTCCACAGATTCGGTCACCCTCTCGCGAAAACGGGACGTGCGGCGGAACCGTGTCGATGTGCGTGTTCAACACGACGCGGGGGCCGTCTTCCGGCCCAACTCGCTCCGCGAGAACGTTTCCGGCGTCGTCTACGGTCGCCTCCACGCCTGCCGATTCGAGCGTCCCAACGAGCAGGGCACGCATCTCGGAGACGGATTCGTGCGACGAGGTCTGTACTGCGCGTTCCAGAAACACGATTGGGTCGAACTCGCTCATGCTTCCAAGTCGAGTCGGCCCGCTGTGGAGATTCGAACCCGTCCCTCGAACTCGGTTTCGACCGGGCCGGACAGCGTGGCGTATCGTTCGCCGAGCGCGACTTCGAGGGTACCGCCGGGCGGCGACACCGAAATCAGTTCCTCATCGGTCATCCCGAGTCGCCGAGCAACCGCCCCGATTGCGACCGCGCCGGTTCCGCAGGATTGGGTTTCGCCCTCGACGCCGCGCTCGAACGTTCGCTGGTCGAATCCGCCTTCGCGGGGCGATGCGAAGGTGACGTTCGCACCCTCCGGGAACAGTTCGTGGTTGCGAATCGGCGGCGCGTCCTGCTCGATATCGACCGCATCTACGTCATCCACGAAGACGACTGCGTGGGGGACGCCCGTGTTTACGGCCGTCACTTCGTAGCCGCCGATTTCTTCCTGTACGATCGGTTCGTCCTGCGCGAGCGGAACGCCACTCGGCGAGAAGTCCGGCGCGCCCATCTCGATGGTTGCACCCTCGTCGTGAATCCTCGCGTATCGGGTTCCGGCGAGAGTATCTATCATGACTTCGTCGGCGTCCGCCCGTTCCGCGGCCCACATCGCGGCACAGCGCGCGCCGTTGCCGCACATCTCCGCCGTGCTTCCGTCGGGTTGAACGAGCGTCATGATAACCCTCGGCGGACGGTAATCCGGTTCGAGGGCGAGGAAGAGGACGCCGTCTGCACCGATTCCGTCGGCCCGGTCGCAGGCTTCGCGCGCGAAGCCTGCACGATCGGGAACACAGACGCTCGCGTCCACGATGACGAAATCGTTGCCGGTTCCGTGGAACTTCTCGAACGAGACGTTCATTGCCAGTTCACCTCCTGCTCAGTCGCGGTTACGTCGGCCAGCGCTTCGCGTTGATGCGCGACCGCAGTGCGGTCGCCATCGACCACGACGACCGCGGGCCGCGGACGCGAATTGTACTGACTGGCCATTTCGTAGCCGTAAGCACCGGCGTTGCCGATTGCCAGCAGATTCCCGCGTTCGGGGGTGGAAATTTGATGCTCGCCGAAGGTGTCCGAACTCTCGCAAATCGGCCCGGCGATGGTCGTCTCGACCGAATCGCCATCTCCTGAAAGATTTCGGACGTGGTGATACGCGTCGTACAGTGCAGGTCGGGCGAGCGTCGTCATCCCGGCATCGACGCCGAGAACGGTGGTTTCGGGCGTTTCCTTGACCGTGTTGATTCGCGTGAGGAGGACGCCAGCATCGGCAACGAGATACCGACCCGGTTCCACGACGAGCGTTGCGTCGATGTCGCCGAGTGCATCCCGAGTCGCCTCCGCGACCGAATCGAGGTCGAGCGGCGATTCGTCGGGATGGTACGGGACGCCGAAACCGCCGCCGACATCCACGAATTCGAGGGAGATATCGAGACTTCGCGCCAGTTCTCCCATCCGCGAGACGAGTTCGCGGTGGTTGCTCAGGTCGTCGCCGGAAATCCCGCTTCCCGCGTGGGCGTGGATTCCCACGACATCGAAATCGTCCGCGGCGGATTCGAGCAGTTCCGCGGCGCGCTCGTATGGCACGCCGAACTTCGCGTCCGCACCGGTTCGCACCTTCTCGTGGTGTCCGGCACCGACGCCGGGGTTGACCCGCAGACAGAGCCGTCCGTCGTAGCCACGTTCTGCGAGTCGGTCGATGGTGTCCTGTGCACCGACCGTAATCGTCAGGCCGGGATTTTCGTCGGCGAGTTCGACCGCCCTGTCGAGGTCTTCAGCGGGTGGGTTGACTGCCGTGTAGTGGACGCGCTCGCCCTCGAATCCGGCCATGAACGCGCGCTCGGTTTCCCCGGCGGAGGCACATTCGACGCTCGACCCCTCGGTTTCCAGCGTTTCGAGAACCGCCCGCGAGGTGTTCGCCTTCGCAGCGTAGTGAACGTCCGCGTTCGGGAACGCCGCGGAAAATCGTCGGTAGTTTTCGCGCACACGTCCGAGGTCGGTGACGTACAGCGGTGTTCCGTGCTCCTCCGCGAGCGATTCGAGGCGCGCTCCCGACCAATCTGCGAGTCGCCGTACACCGGGATTGTCGGGGTCGTTCGCTTCGTCGCTTGATTCGCTCGACGCGCTCGTCTCGCTCATCGCAGGGCCTCCTCGCGTTCAACTTGTTCTAACGTATCGTTTTCCACGTCGAGGGCGACGACGGCGGGCTTGAACGCCCCGCCGTCGAAGAGGTCGTGGTCGCCGATTCCGGACTCCACGAACCGGGTGAAAGCACGCCGGTTCGCGGGCAGATGACCGTATAGAATTTCTTCGTCCACGAGGTCGTAGACGGGGATTCGCGGCGTGAGAAGCGTGTTCTCGCCGACGATGCTTCCCCCGCCGACGACGAATCCGGAGGTGACGCGACAGCCAGCGCCGAGGGTCACGTCGTCCTCCACAATGACGGGGGTGCTTTCGACCGGTTCGAGGACGCCGCCGATGAGGGTGTTCGCGCCCAACTTCACGTTCGCGCCGATTTGTGCGCAGGAGCCAACCGTGTTGCAGGAATCGACCAGCGTCCCGTCGCCGACGGACGCGCCGATGTTGACGAAACTCGGACTCATCATGATGCCGTTCGACCCGATGTGCGCCCCCCGCCGGAGGACGGTTCCGTCGGGCGTGTTGCGGGTTCCGCGCTCCGGCAGGTCGTTGGTTTCCTGCAGCGGAAGCACGTCGTAGTAGGTCACGCCGCCGTACTCTCGGCCCTCCGTATTTCGAAGACCGAAGTTCAGCAGAATGCCCTGCTTCACCCATTCGTTCGCTTCCCACGCGCCGTCGTGCTTTTCGGCGGCGCGAATGTCGCCCGCCTCCAGCGCGTCGAGGAACATTTCGAGAATTTCGTACTCGTCCTCTCCGGCGTTTTCCGCGTCCAATTCGTCCGATTCGTATCGCCGCCACAGCTCTTCTATGTCGTTTCTCATTCTGCTACTACCTCGCTGAAATCGTATTGTCCTGCACCTCGTCCGGCAAGCCACACCGCCGCGTCGAGTGCTCCGTCGGCGAACACCGCCCTGCTTCCTGCCCGATGGGTCAATCGCAGTTCCTCGTGGGCGTTCGCCAGCAGGATTTCGTGCTCGCCCCTGATTCCACCTGCACGTCGCGAATGGACGCCGAGTTCACCGGGTTCGCGCAGAGAATCTCCTTCGCGGCCATGCACTCGTCTATCGAACTCCCCTGCGGATTCGATTCGGTCGAGAATCGAGTTCGCGGTTCCGCTGGGAGCATCGCGCTTGTGTCGGTGATGGGATTCCGTGACTTCCACGTCGTATCCGGGCAAATCGCGGACTGCGCCTTCGACTGCGCGAAGCAACGCCTGAATCCCCCGCGAGAAGTTGCTCGCGCGCAGGACGGGCACCTGTTCGCTCGCTTCGCGGAGGGCGGCGAGGCCGCCCTCCGCGAACTCGTCTTCCGTAGATTCGATTCCCGAAAATCCGGTCGTTCCCACGACGCAGGCGACGTCCGCCTCGGCGCAGTCGGTGACGAACTCCCGACTGGCTTCCGGAACCGAAAAGTCAACCAGCACGTCGGGTTCGTACTCGGCGAGTACGAACCTGAACTCCTCGGCCGGTTCGACGGGGGTTCCGTCGATTTCCACCGACAGGTCACGGCTCACGCCCGCGACGACGCGGACGTCGTCGCGGGCGGCCGCCTCCCCGATGACGCGGCGTCCCATTCTCCCGGTCGCGCCGGAGACGAGGACGCGCGTTTCGGCGTCCGAAACGCGCGTCACGCAGACCCCTCCAACCTATCGAGAATCCCGGTGAGTTCCTCGCGGTTTTCCTCGGAAAGGGCCGAGAGGGGTGGACGCAGTTCGCCCGGACCGTACTCTCTGATTTCCATCGCCGTCTTCACCGGAATCGGATTCGTTTCGGAAAACAGGCCGCGGAACAGCGGGCCGAGTTCGTGCTGGAGTTCCTGTGCGCGGTCATAACCGCCATCAAGCGCCGATTCGACCAACTCGCAGGTGCGCTCGGGTTCGACGTTCGCCGACACGCTGATGGTTCCAGTCGCGCCGAGCGACAGCATCGGAAGCGTCAGCGCGTCGTCGCCCGATAATACGGAAAACTCTTCGTTCAGGGTTCGCTCGATGATTTCGCCGATCTGTCCCAAGTCGCCGCTCGCGGCCTTGTAGCCCGAAATATTCTCGTGTTCCGCCAGCGAAACCGTCGTCTCTACGTCGATGTTTCGGCCCGTCCGAGACGGAACGTTGTAGACGATTTGTGGCAGATCCACCTCGTCGGCGATGGTTCGGAAGTGGCGCTCCATCCCCGCCGGTTCGGGCTTGTTGTAGTACGGCGAGATGAGAAGGAGTGCGTCGGCCCCGGCCTCTTCAGCCCGCCGGGACAGTTCCAGTGCTTCGTGTGTGGCGTTGCTTCCGGTTCCGGCGATAACCGGAATATCGACGGCCTCTACCACTTCCTCCACGACTTCCGCGTGTTCGTCGTGGGTCAGGGTCGCGCTCTCGCCGGTCGAACCGACGGGAACGAGGCCGTGGACGCCAGCACGTTCGAGACGTTGGGCGTCGCTACGGAGTTGGTCGTAATCGATGCGGTCGTGGTCGCCCGCGAAGGGCGTAGTCATCGCGGGGTAGACCCCGCGGAATGGTGTGTTCGTCATTGGTTTTGAGTCGGAAATCGGTGGTCGCGCGGTGCAAAACGAAGATGGCAAACGACGGGTGTGCCAGTCCCGCCGAGAACCGTTCAGTTCGCGCGTTTTTTGCGTTTTCCGACTGTGCCGTCGCTTGTCCCAAACGCGAACAGGGAGTGAGCGACTGCACATGGCATATACAACAGGGCTATTTCCGTGGGAACTTATGCCTTACGCCGCAGGCAGATTGTGTCGCTGTCACTGGGGCTGTCGTTCCCGTTGCTCCCGTCGCTTCGTCCCTGCTGGCAACGGCAGTCCGTGATTCGTTTCGACTTGAGGATATATTTATCTACGATGTAATCGATACTCGAGATATGAATTGGAACCTCGTCGGACGGTGTGGTGTTCGATACACGCTCGTCTACGCTGGTTTGACAGTGGCCCTTACCTACATCATAACTCAGTCCGGAATGGTTCTCCTCTGTCTGTTCGGACTCGGATTGGTGGCACTGCTGTTTGCGCTCGGCGGAACTGGAACCGTCAGAATGGGTACCGCGATGACCAACGCCGATTCGATGGGAATTTCGAGTACCATCGTTGACCCGGCCGACACGCAGACGAAAGCGATGGACGGCGACATCAAAGTCCTCTTTTATGGCATCGGGGTGCTGGGGTTCGCCGCCGTCGCACTCGTTCTCTTCGGGTGAACTGAATCCGGCGGTATTATCATGTCTCCGGAAAAAATCACGGTCGATGCTCGTCCTCGGAGATGCTCACGCCGCCACCGCGGAAAAACGGCGCGCGCTCTTTGCGGCCTACCGCGAAGCGAACCAAGACGTCACTCTGCAACTCGGCGACTTGATGTACTACGACTTGCCGAAACCGACGTGGTTCATCGCGGGCAACAACGAGGACTTCGATACGATTTCTGCACTCCGGAACGGACTGGTTTCCAACTCGGACGTGCGGAACGCCACCCTGCTGGCCAGCAGCATGGTCGAACTGAATGGGCTTCGAATCGCCGGACTGTCGGGAAATTACGCGCCGACGCAGTACGACCGACCACGCGCGAACCTCGTCGGTGAGCGAAGACGACATTTCACGCACGAAGACATAGAGCGCGCGATGACGCTGGAATCGGTGGACGTGCTGATGACACACGAAGCACCGCACGGACTGCCCGTATCCGAGGAGTACGAAGTCGGCTGTCCGTACATCGACGATTTGCTTTCCGTACTTGACCCGGAACTCTGTCTCATCGGCCACCATCACCAGCACACGGAGACAACGATAAACGGTACCCGTGTCATCAGCGTGGCACCGACGTGGGAGCGATATTACATACTCGACCCCGACACCCTCTCGCTGACGTGGCACGAAACCCCAGAAAGCTGATGGGGGCAAAGCAGGAACCTCTTTATGCGAGTAGTTATCACACCAAAGTATGACTGAGATTCATCCGGCCCAGCGCGTCACGGTGTTGGCCGACGCGCAAAACCTCTACCATACGGCGCAAAGTGTTTACAGCCGGAACATCGACTACTCATCTCTCCTCTCGAAGGCGACGCAGGAACGCGATTTGACACGCGCAATCGCCTACGTTATTCAGGCCGACAGCCCCGACGAAGACCGCTTTTTCGATGCCCTCACCGACATCGGATTCGAGACGAAAATAAAGGCGATAAAGACGTTCGGGGACGGGTCGAAGAAGGCCGACTGGGACGTCGGCATCTGTCTCGACGCGATTACCCTCGCACCGAAAGTAGACACCGTCGTCCTCTGCACCGGAGACGGGGATTTCGCTCGACTTGCGACACACCTTCGCCATGAAGGGGTGCGCGTGGAAGTGATGGGGTTCCAAGAATCATCCGCGGAAGAACTCATCGACGCCGCCGACACGTTCGTCGATTTGAGCGAACGAACTGATACGTTTCTGCTTTAAACCGGGCGACCGTCTTCTGCCGTTCCGTACATCAGCGCGCCCGCCGCGAGCGCGACCGTGGCGACACCGGCGAAGATATTGCCGACGAGCGACCCCGCCATCGACGTAATGGTGAAAATCACAACGCTTCCGATGATGAGAAGCGCGATTCCCAGTAGTTCTTTCGAGTTCATACGTGTCTTTCGGACTCATTCCTAATAAATCACTCTCAAATCGATAGACTGAGCCATGGTTCCAAATAACAATGTTATGCTATAACATGACATTGGATGCGACCGGTGGGATGTCGAAGGGCTTTCACTCCGCCACGACAAAGCCGGGTCAATGACCGAAACCGACCCCGAGAGCGTGGAAATAGAGCGAACAGCAGCCACCGAACCTGCGGACGAAAACGAGAGTACGGAGGCAGACGACCTGCCGTCGCTCCGCACCACGGCAGAGTATCAGTTCGGGGCCGGTGCTGGCTCCGCCCTGTTCCCGCGGGACGAGGAGCTAGAAATCCGCCGGTCGTCCTCCGGACGCCCACAGCAAGTTCACGCGGACGGAACCAGACTGGTCACCTACGCGACCGACGGTCGATTTACGCTCGGACTCGCGGGCGGCGCTCGACTCGCAGACACCCTCGACTCCCCGGCGGGCAGGGTCGTCGTCGGTGACGAAAGCGAACCGTTCGTCCGCGACGGCAAGAACGTCTTCGCCAAATTCGTGGACGAGGCTGACGGCGACATTCGCGCTGGCGACGAAGTGCTCGTGACCCACAAAAACGGCGACCTACTCGCGGTCGGCCGCGCCGAACTCGACGCGGACGCCATCCTCGATTTCACGACCGGAATGGCGGTCAAAGTGCGGGACAGCGCGGGCAAGTAAGTTCGGCGAGGTCGCCCGAAGAAAACGGTCGATATCCCGCCGCGTTTGCGTCACGTTTTTTGCCCTCCGTTCCGACGATTCAGGTATGTTTGGAGGAGGCGGTGGCGGACTCAACCCACGAAAGATGCAACAGATGATGAAGCAAATGGGTATCGACGTAGACGACGTCGATGCCGAAGAAGTGGTCATCCGCACCGCTGACGGCGAGGAACTCGTCTTCAGCGACCCGGAAGTCACCCGGATGGATGCCCGCGGTCAGCAGACCTATCAAATCGTCGGCGACGCCGAGTCGCGCGAAGCGACCGGCGGCGCAAGCGGTGCGGTCGAGGCGGGCGATGCAGATTCGTCCGCGGGCGCAATTCCGGATGCAGACGTCGAAATCGTCGCCCAGCGAACGGGTGCAAGCGAGGACAAAGCCCGTGAGGCGCTCGAAGCGGTCGATGGCGACCTTGCGGCGGCGGTCGAGCGACTGGAGTGACGATACTGCTCACGCACGGCGACCGGGAATACCTGCGCGACCCCGGCGAGGAACTGCAAACCGACCTCGGTGTCCTCACCGTTCCGGAAGACGTGGAACCGGGAGACATCCTGTCTACGCATTTGGACGAGGAGTTTACGGTTCGCAGACTTCGCGGCCCCGACCTGTTTCACCATTTCGACCGAACCGGCGCGCCGATGCTCCCGCGCGACATCGGACTCGTGGTTGGCGAAACGGGCGTATCTGCGGGCGACCGCGTCCTCGATGCCGGAACCGGAACCGGCGTTCTCGCGGGCTATCTCGGTCGAATCGGCGCGGACGTCGTCACGTTCGAGCGCAAAGCCGACTTCGCGGAGGTCGCCCGTGAGAACATCGAGATGGCCGACGTGGCCGACCGAGTCGATGTCAGAACTGGCGATATAACCGAGGAAGTGGACGAACTCGGCGAGTTCGACGTACTCACGCTGGACACGCCGGATGCCCCGGATGTCGTCGCACACACGCCAGAGTTGCTCGCAGACGGCGGGTCGCTCGGGGTGTACGCCCCGTTCGTGGAGAGCGCGCGCGATGTCGAGATGGCCGCGAGAGAGGCCAATCTGAACAACATTCGAACCATGGAAACCATCCAGCGCGAGATGGATTTCGACGACAGAGGCACGCGCCCCACGACGACCGGTGTCGGTCACACCGGCTATCTGACGTTCGCGCGAAAAGTGTAACTCCGCGTTTTCGACTCTCTTTTGTGGTCTTTCAGCCAGCGAGCGCAGTAAGCGATAGGCAGCGACGCAACCGCCAAGTCTGCAGGCTACACAGTCATTAGTTTCGTGGATATTCACAACCGCCAGAAACAGCAACCAGAACCACTACTCAACTTAGCACTCTACACATCCACTTGCGACCAGCACACTCTCCGCGAACGAAGTGAGCGGGCCGACGAGCGACCGTCAGGAGCGAGGAGTGCTTTTGGTCGAGCTTTTTATCGAACAGGTCGGCACCGCCGACCTGTTCGCAATAAAAAGGTCGTGGTTAATGATCGTCTTCGCGCCACTTGTGTTCGCACTCGGTACAGACGAAGAACCGGGTTTCGCTCTCGTCGGCGGAGCGAATCTGTTGCATGTACCAGTAGGCTTGGTCGTTGTCACAGTTCGGACACTGCGCGCTGGTGGTCGGTAGGCCGTTGGTGCCGCCGCCGCTTTCGATTATCTCGCTAACCTCTTGGTCTTCGGTGATGGTGTAGTCGCTGGCGTCGCCTTTGGGCTTTTCGTAGCCACAGCTTCCGCAGACCCAAAGACCATCGTCGGCTTTCATCATGGAACCGCACTCGTCACAGAACTCCATTGTTGTCCCGGGATAGCCGACGCGCCCATTTAAACGACGTGCTTCTTAGCCCTCGCCTTCCGACTGGTACGGTTCGCCCACTGCTTCCCGCGGCAGGACGTTGTTGATTTCTGCATCGATGTCCTCTACGGACTCGTACTCTGCTTGTTCGGTCTGTGAAACGAGTTTGCCGAGGTTCTCTTCCCCCTCCGCGAACAGAACGGTTACGTCGTCCAGTTTCTCTGTAGCCTCCTCACGCGACACCGGATAGGACAGCCGTTGGAGTTCGGACTCCAGATGACTGAACTTGACGCTACGTGCCATGAGAACAGTGAACAACGTGGAGTGTCTTAGCTGTTATTACGGCTACTGTCGGAAACCACGGACACCACCACAATCGTCTTGCGTGCAGGCCCGGTATTTCGAACCGAATGTTTGGTACCGACAGACGAGTGTTAGCGCTGGCGCTGGCGCGGATGGCGGACGCAGTCGGCAACTCCTTCCTTATCGTCGTCCTCCCAGTATACATCGCAAGTGGAACCGTCTCCGGTAGTACGTTCGGCCTTGCAGAAGCGATGGTGACGGGTATCGTTCTCTCGCTGTTCGGCTTTCTCAACAGCTTCACGCAACCCTTCGCCGGGCGAATCTCCGACCGAACCGGGAAACGCAAGCTGTTCATCCTGCTCGGACTGGCGATTCTAACGGCGACGAATATCGCCTACGCGTTCGCCGGAAGCTACCTGTCGCTCGTCGCAATTCGGGCACTTCAGGGCGTTGGTGTCGCGTTCACGATACCGTGTACCATCGCGTTGGTCAACGAACTCGCCACGTCCGACAACCGTGGCGGAAACATGGGTATTTTCAACACCTTCCGACTGCTGGGATTCGGTCTCGGCCCGATTGCGGCGGGGTCTGTCGTCGATGGCGGCCCATACACCCTCGCAGGAATCCAACTGAGTGGTTTCGACGCCGCATTCTACTTTGCGGCAGTCGGCGCGTTCGTCAGCTATTTGCTCGTCACCCTGCTGGTGAGCGACCCGGAACAAACCCAAGCGAGTGCTGGCGAAGAGTTCGACCTCTCGCTCCGCGATTCGGAGGGTGGCCTCGACCCCGTGTTCACACTCGGTCTCACGACGCTGTTTTTGGCCATCAGCATCGCGCTGTTGGCGACCATCGAACCGACAATCAACGACCGATTGGATCAGGGAAAAACGTGGTTCGGTCTCCAGTTCGCGGCGTTCGTTCTCGCGCAGGTCGCGCTTCAGGCCCCGGTTGGCCGCGCCAGCGACCGATTCGGACGACGCCCGTTCATCATCGCCGGGATGGTGATTTTAGTTCCGGCAACGTTCGTGCAGGGATTCGTCGATACCTCCGTCCAAATGCTCGTTGCCCGCCTTTTGCAGGGTGTCGCAGGCGCGCTGGTGTTCGCGCCCGCGCTGGCACTCGCGGGCGACCTCGCACGGGAAGGTCAGTCCGGAACCCAACTGTCGATTTTGACGATGGCGTTCGGATTGGGAACCGCAATCGGCCCGCTGGCGTCCGGATTTTTGGTTCGATACGGCTTCGAAATGCCGTTCGAGTTCGGGGCGGCACTGGCCGCCCTCGGCGCGGTGCTGGTCTATACTCAGGTCGAAGAAACGGTGGCGGTCGGTGCTGACGGAGAGGCGGAAACCGATTCGCGGCCGACGCCGCAGGATTAATTTTTCTACTCGAAATCCGGTTCCCGGTCGTCCAAGAACGCCGCCATTCCCTCTCGCTGGTCGTGCGTACCGAACAGCGAACTCCAGAGGCGGCGCTCGTAGCGCAGGCCCGCGGATTGGGTTCCCTCGTGTGCCTGATTCAGCGCCTCTTTCGCGGCTTGAAGGGCGAAAGCCGGGCGTTCTGCGAGATCTGCCGCCATCTCCGCGACGTGGGAGTCGATTTGATCGTGGGCGACGATTTCGCCGACCAGTCCGATTTCGTGGGCATCCTGCGCGTCGATCCGCTCGCCGAAGAAGATGAGTCGGCGGGCCAGTTCGTCGCCGACCAGTCGGGTGAGTCGTTGGGTGCCACCCCACCCCGGAATGATGCCGAGGTCGATTTCGGTCTGGCCGATGACTGCGTCCTCGCTGGCGACGCGGAAATCGCAGGCCAGTGCAAATTCGCAACCGCCGCCGAAGGTGTAGCCGTTCATCGCCGCGATGACGGGGCCGGGGAACGCCTCCAGCATGTCCGCGATTTCGTGGCCCAGTTCGGCGTACTCCTGTGCCTCTGCCACTGAGAGGTCTTGCATGTGGCTGATGTCGGCCCCCGCGATGAACGCCTTCTCGCCAGCGCCCGTGAGGACGAGCACGCGGGCATTCTCTGATTCGGCCTCGGAAATCGCTTCGCGCAGTGCGTGCAGTGTCTCGACGTTCAAGGCGTTGAGTCGGTCGGGGCGGTCAACCGTCAGCGTGGCTACGTCGTCGTCGAAATCGAGTCGTACCGTATCCCATTCAGGCATACGTGGGATGTCTCGCGGAACTCGGTTAATCGTTCCGGAGATGTGGGTCTTGGTTTGAAGGCGGGTCGGTATCCGGGTACTGTGGACTGTCGGCATGGAGTCGAAGTTAAAAACAGGGTCGGTCGTGACTACTGGTGCTAGACGCAATGAACGGCCGAAACCGCAGGACGGGCAGGCCAGCGGCCTGCCCGCTCAATCCAAACTCGACCGGGCGATTTCGGGACGAAAACCCGTCCTGCCGTGACACGATAGCAGTCACGTTCAATCATTGGGCGGGCGAGTGCGGCGCACTCGCCCGCCCTGCGGTTTTGGCTGGGAACGGGCGAACGACAGCGGGAGCGAATGGCGAAGCCATGAGCGACTGATGGAGTTCGGGCGTCCATTGCGCCTAGCAACCGCAAACACCATGCCCGTACAAGCGAGTTCGTCGCACCCGGAATGTCTCCTCGGCGTTCTTCGAAATACGGTGTCTCCACCGTGATACCTCCATCACCATATTCATCGTCGTCGCCGAAACTGCTCCGGAACTGGGAAATAACACGCCCGCATAGCCTCCCCACAATGACGCTGTCCGAGGACGCCCGCGAGCGACTCGCCGACTTGGTCGAACTGCAACCGACGAAAAACAGTGAACTACAGGACAGGTGGGGGTTAGAGAGCGGGAGCGAAGTCCACCAGTATCTAGAAAACGAACTAAAAGAGTACTACTACCGCGACGAGAACAGTTACATCTGCGCGACGACTGAGGCGAACGACCTCGTGGACGTGGAACCCGGAATGGTCGCCGACGAGGACGGAGAGACACCGAGCGTGGTTCGTGTTCCGAAACTCCAGCAGCAGGTGTTCTCCGTGCTTGCTGGCCCGGACGAGCGCTCCGAAAGCGTCGTCTCGGTGCTCCACGACCTCCGCGAAGAGTTCGATATCGACCCGGACGTTGACGACGTGCGTTCTGCCCTCCAAAGCCTGAAACGGAAAGGCGTCGTGAAAGTCGTCTACCGAACCGTCCCGACGTTCAAACTCGCCGTTTCGCGCGAGGACATTACGGTCGAAGCGTCAGGCTGAGAACTGCGAAACCAATTCGCTACTCCGGGCGGAATCGCTCTCGACGGGAGTCGAGCAGTCGCCGAATCGCCTTGCCGGGGCCGCCCTCGATTGGCCACTCCTTCTGTCGCCACGCGGGGGGTTCGGGTTCGAAGTCGGAACAGCGCCCGGAACAGTTGCTCGCGGTTTGCGAACACGATTTCGCCGAGCAGTACGGAAGCAGCATCTCGTTTTCGTGCCGAAGTTCGAAATATCGACAGTCGGGGCGCATGGTTCGGATGTACGACCGCCAGCCGCGTTCGTAGGCCCGTTCCGCGATTTCCAGTCGCTTTTTTCGTTTTCGCGCCGGTTCGACGTACTCGAACGTGGCGGCAGACTGGTCGTACTTCCCGCCGCTCGGACGTTCCACGATTCGGGTGCCGGGGGCGTCAACGTCGAGCGTTCGAGGAAACCACGCAACCTCTGTCTGCTGTTCATTGAATCCGCCGTAATCGTCGCTTTCGTCGCCCGAAAGCGTCAGAATCCCTGCTTCGACCGGCAGGGATTCGAGCAGTGCGGGTTCGATTTTGTCCCCCGTTGCGCGCGTTGCGACCCACACCTCGTCGGCCAGCGCGAGGGCGACGTCTCGCTCCATCTGCGGGCGGAGATTTCGCGCCGCGCTGGCGTCCAAATCGGGCTTGTTCTCGATGGCAACGATGCGACGAACCCAGTCGGGATACTCCCAACGGCGTCTAATTTCGAGTTTTCGCCCGCGTTTTCGAACATCCAAAATTCCCCGATCGTCCGCCTCGTGAATCGTTTCTCGCACATAGCGCCATGGATAGCCGGGGTCGGGGAGGGCGTCCTGATACCACTCCCACGCCTCCGGTGCGTTTCGAACGACGTGCAAGAAATTACCGTCGAGTCGCTCTCGTCCGAACTTGGCGCGTCGAGCGAACGCATCGGCGTCTACCTCCACCACGACCGTATCCCATCGCCTGCGTTTCGTGCCGAGTTGTCGGGAGACGAGCACCGGGCGTTCACGGCCTTCGGGCGGCCAGCATCGCTCCGCCCACCGACAGGTTCGCAGTTCGAACGTGAACTCCGGTTCGGCCATACTCACTCATCGACCCCCGTGCTGGTAAGCGGTTCGACTGGCTCATAGCAGAAAATATTTGTTTCCCGCTACGAAAGTTCAAGCGACGCTCGTCACGCGACGGGCAAGCGCGGTTTTACCGCAAACTATTCCGATAGCTATGAACATCCGACACGCTCTGACCTCCTTGGTGATCGTCTCGCTCCTCGCAGGAACTGCCGCCGCAGGTACTGCTGGAACCGCGACGAACACCGACCAGAATCCCGAAGTACAGTCTCCTCTTTCCCTCCAACAGGAAGGAGATGGTAACGGAACAGTCTCGCTCAATCGCTCCATCTATCAGGTGCAACAGGGCGAAACGGCCGCGATGAACTTCAGCCTGAGCAACCTCGACGAAATGACCGTCCAACTCGGCGGCGGCCAAGCCGACTACAAACTGAACGCGACCGTCACTGACGGTAACGGCGACGGACAGGTCACGCTGCTGTTCGACACGTCGGCAGCAGGAAGTGGCGATGGGTCTGCGCTGACGACGCAGTCCGACGCCGACAACCTCTCCATCGAAAACGAGACGGAGATGGACTCGTTGGAACCCGGAATGTACGGTATCACGGTTTACTCGGGCACTGACGAGAACGTCTCGCAAATCGCCTACGGTGGCGTCAACGTCCAAGGCGACGAAACGACAGAGACGACGGACGATGGAATGACGACCGAAGAAGGCAATTCGTCTAACGGAACCACGACGACGGAAGACGGAACCACCGAAAGCACCGAATCCGACGGTCAACCCGGCTTCGGCATCGGTCTTGCACTGACTGCGCTCGCAGGAGTCGCACTGCTGGCGCGGCGTCGATAACTCCGAAAAACCGGTTTTGCTTCTTGTTTTTTTAGCTGTCCTCGGCATCGTTGAGGAACTCGTGTGCATCCCGGAGGATGTCCCGTGGACCGTCCTGCGTGATGGTGTTTATCGCCTGTTCGTAATCACGCCACTGCAAGTCGCGGTGTTCGTTCGAGAGTTCCGCGCTGGCCTCATACGATTTGGCGATGAACAGATGCACCGTCTTGTGAATCGTGGTTCCGTTCGCTTCGAAGACGTAGCTGTAGTCGTCGCGGAACCCGTCGAGGAGCCGAAAATCTTCGATTCCGGCCTCCTCCTCTACTTCTCTTATTGCCGTTTGCTGTAGCTCTTCGTTGCCCTCCACGCCGCCTTTGGGGAACTCCCAATCGCCGGGACGACTTTTAAGGAGGAGGTATTCCCTTCGACCACGGGTATCCCGAAACAGGATGGCACCCGCGCTCGTAGCTTTGACTGCCATTGTGCCCTCGTATGCGGTTGGCCATTAAAGGAATGTCGAACCAACACAGTCGTTTTCGGCCATTTCTCGTTCAGTACGCCGAATGAAACGATATATGCGACCAGTGAACAGGCTGAACAAATATAGATAGTCGCTACGAAGCAGAAGCAGGAATTTTACGTACTGTGAATCTCTATACTCTACAGAGCCAGCCATGACCTTCATTACAAAAATGCTTCTCCAGAGCGGGAATCGGCCCGTACTGGACAAAGTCGTATCGGAAATTCGCTCGAAAGCGGAGCGAAAAGGAGCAGACCTACGCGGCCCGCACTCCGAACCGCCGGAACGGATTCGGGTACCGCAGTACAAAACGCTCTCCGGGGACGAGGGCCAACAGTTCCGGAGTTGGGATTACACGGTGTACACGCGAAAGATAGAAATCGTCGGGCACAATGCCGTCTCACGACAGGTTGCCGAGATGGATTTCCCCCCTGGAATCCGCGTCGAGGTCGAACTCGAACAGGTACAGGGAATGGGGAAAGCATAACGTCGTTTCTTCTCGCTTCGACTGATTTGCAGTAAAAAAGAGCACGCGTCTCGAACCTAGTTGTTGCCAACGCGATTGACCGTCGCACTGACGAGGTTGAGTCGCCCGCTGAAGATGTTCGCATCCGTCGAGAAGCGGTATCGATTGCCGTCCTGAAGCGTTCCCTGCGTGAACACGTAACTAGCTCCGAGGACGGTACCGCCACCGCCGTATCGAATACTATACCCGTTGTAGTCGTCGGGTTGTGAGATTTCAGGAACTTCGTTTCCGTTCGGAAGCTGAAGCAGTCGAATCGTAATGGATTGCGGTAGTTCCGAGATGACGCGGAACGGCGTTCGCGCGATGTAGTCGTCGGTGTACACCAGCACTTCGTCGTCGTCCTGTGTCGTGGCGGTTCCAGTCGCCGAGTAACCGAGTGCGAGTACCCCTGCAGTCAACGCCCCCTTCCGCATAAAATCCCGTCGTGAGTCGTTCGGTTGAATGTCTTTTCGTTCTCCCGTCTCACCTGTTTCGCCCGTCTCGTCCGGTCGTTTCCCAGTGTCGCTCCGTTCTAACTCCATTGGTGATACCCCCCGGGTACACCGTGTGAACCGAGGAGGGCGATGTCAATAACTATACCCTGAGTAAATGGTTACCACGTTACCAACTCGTACCGACTTTTCGCGGTGACCACGACTGCGAAAAATAGTGAAAATTCGACGCGCTCAGAACGTCTGGCCGTCTATCGTTTCGACGAACGTCGCTTCGCCGATGTGGTCGTTCGCGTCGAACTCCTCGACACGGAGTCGGACGCGGGTGTCGAGCGCGTCCGGCGGTGCGTCCTCGACGTGGATGATGGTGTCACCGACGCGGGCACGCGCGGTACCGTTGGTGTAATCCGTGAGATACACGTCGATTTCTTGGCCGATATCGAATTTCGGCTTGTTCGTCCGGAACGTCCAGCCTGCGAGATATTTGTCCAGTAGGCTCATACTCGTGCCACCTCCTCGGCTTTGCGGTCGGAAACGTATTCCAGTCCGAACCCGGTCAGCGCGGAGAGGAGGAACACGCCAAACAGGAACCAGCCGTGGAAGACGAACGGCCAAACTTCGGCGGGATTGACCAGCATCGCCTGCGTGAACCAGTCGAACTGGTCAACTAGCCCGACCATCGTCGCGTAGCCGACCAGCACGCCGCCGCCCCACGGGAAGATGTACCCCATCGCGGAGGAGTTCGCGTCGAGGATGTTCGCACGGCGGTAGCCGTTGATGTTGAACTTCTGGCCGATGCGAGCGACGTATGGTGCGATTGCGATTTCCGCGGCGGTGTTGATGGTAATCATCGCGTTGACGCTCGCGGTTCCCATGACCATCGTCGTCTCCGCACGGCGGACGTTCGTTGCCACGCTGTTCAGCAACCAGTTCTGAAGCGCTTCGAAGCCGCCGCCGCGAATCATGATTCGTGCGCCCGCCACGATGAGGAGAGTGAGCACGATGAGCGGGAAAAAGCCCAGTGCGCCGTTGTACAGGCTCCCGCTCACCGTCCCGGCGATTTCGGCGTCGGGCGCAACGACCTGAACCATCGGCAGGAAGGCCAACTCTTGCGCGAACGGCCCGTTTTCCGGCGCGTAAAAGACCAGCATCTGCTGGAGTTGGGCCAGTCCGAACGCCAAGTTCGCGCCGATTGCGAAGATGAGGCCCCACGAAATCGCTTCGACGATGTGTCTGCCGGAAATGGCCGTTACGATAACGATGAGCATGGAGACGAGGTGGATGAGGCCAATCGGATTTCCTTCGAAGGCGGCCTGACCGGAGACGGTGATACCGTCCATCATCGACCCCGCGACGACGTAGCCGGCGAGGGCGAACACCGCCGCGAAGATTGCGTACTTGAAACGCGATGCCACGACGCCGCCGATGTCGGAATCCTGGGTCACAGCGCTCACGATTGTCGTGTCGCTGACCGGCGCGAGATTGTCGCCGAACACTGCACCCGAGAGAATTGCACCAAACATCAACACCGGATTCGCGCCGATGAGGATTCCCGCCGGGAAGAACAGCCCGGTAAATGCAATCGTCGTCCCGTAGCCGGTTCCGATACCGGTTGCGAGCAGTGCGGCGAGGATGAACGTCGCCGCGGGAAACAGCGCCGCGCCGATGCTCAATGCCTCTGCGGCCCACACGAGTCCCTCGACGAAGCCGCCGTCTTGGAGTACTTGTGCGAACATGCCCGCCCAGAGCCATGCCACGATGGCCGTCGCGGCCACGCGCTGTGTCATCCCTTCGAAGATGGTGTTCGCGTAGGTTTTCCAGTCGCCTTTGGCGAACAGCATTCCGATAATGAGCGAAACGAGCATCCCGATAACGAGTCCCGTCGTATCGCCGATTCCGAGGAGTCCACTCTGGAACACTGCCCAGACGATGAACAGCGCGATGGGAATCGTACTCATCCACTTCCCGCCGTAGAACTCGATTTGCGGCTCGCTCCGCGCCCGCTCCGCTTCCATCAGCTCTTCTTCTACTTCATCTCCCGGTTCATCCTGCCTATCGCCTGAAGAACCCATCTAACTCACCTCTGTCGTCCTGTGGCAAGACGGCCCGGAATTATAAATTATAGTTAATAAGGAATGATACGTTGGCGAAAGATGCAACACAGTGTACAAAATATCCGAATGGTTTCGGCATCAGCGATACGATTACCCGATTCCCACTGAAATTACCCGATTTCCACTGGAAGATGCAACGCCTGCCCACTCGTGAGGGTTTAAGCCCGCACCGGCCGTCAGCCCTGCCATGAGTCAACAGACCCACCGTGACCGATTGGTCGAACTACGACGGGAGTTACACCAGTATCCGGAACCGGCGTGGCGCGAGTTCTACACCACCAGCCGAATCGTGGACGAACTCGAAACAATCGGCGTAGACGAACTGTACGTCGGCCCAGAAGTCCTCGCGGAGGAAGAACGGATGTCGGTTCCCGACGACGACGAACTGGGTCGCTGGTACGAACAGGCCCGGCAGGAGGGTGCTCGCGAGGACATCCTCGAACAATTGGAGGGCGGCAAAACCGGCGCGATTGCCGTTATCGAACGCGGCGAGGGGCCGACGGTTGCCCTCCGCGTGGACATCGACGGCTTGCTCCGCGAGGAGTCCATCGACGACGACCACGTTCCGGCGACGGAAGGGTTCCGCTCCGAGCACGCGGGCGCGATGCACGCCTGCGGGCACGACGCCCACGCGACCATCGGAATCGGCGTGCTGGAAGCCATCAAGGACAGCGACTTCGAGGGCACGCTGAAAGTCCTCTTCCAACCCGGCGAGGAGATGGTCGCCGGAGGCAAGCCGATGGCGAAAAGCGGTCATCTGGACGACGTGGACTACCTCCTCGCGGTTCACATCGGCCTCGACCACCCGACCGGCGAAGTCGTCGCGGGCGTCGATGGCTTCCTCGCGGTGAGCCATTTCCTCGCCGAATTTACCGGCGAACCGGCCCACGCGGGCGGGAAACCCAACGCCGGAGAAAATGCAGTGCAGGCGATGGCGGCCGCGGTTCAGAACCTCTACGCCATCCCGCGCCACGAGGACGGCGCAACGCGAATCAACGCTGGGGACGTCGGCGGCGGGTCGGCCACGAACATCATCCCCGAACAGGCCTACATCGAGGGCGAAGTTCGCGGCGAGACGACCCACCTCAAGGATTACATGCAAGAGCGCGCAGACCGCGTCCTCGAAAGCGCCGCGGCCATGCACGGCTGTTCGGTCGAACAGAGCAAAGAGGGCGAAGCCCCAAGCGCGGAAAGCGACGAGGGACTGGTCGAAATCGTTCACGACGTTTCGACGAACACCCGTAGCGTCGAGAATCCGATTCGTCGGGACTCCCTCGGCGGGAGCGAGGACGCGACGTATCTCATGCAGGAAGTCCAGCAAAACGGCGGCCTCGCGGCCTACGTCGGTGTCGGCACCGACCACCCCGGCGGCCACCACACATCGACGTTCGACGTGGACGAGGACAGTCTTCCAATTGCGGTCGATTTGTTGTCCTCCTCGATTCGGGAGATTGCGAACAAACGACCTTGAGAGTGCTTCGAGTGTCGTGAAACGGTTTGGCTGATTTTCGAGTGAGTCGAAGAAGGGCGAGACGGGTCGCTGTGGA
The DNA here is from genome assembly GCF_000710615.1 of Haladaptatus cibarius D43. Classification (NCBI taxonomy): domain Archaea; kingdom Methanobacteriati; phylum Methanobacteriota; class Halobacteria; order Halobacteriales; family Haladaptataceae; genus Haladaptatus; species Haladaptatus cibarius. Next base: position 1,554,643 of record NZ_JDTH01000002.1, read on the forward strand.
ACAGTTGGTGTAGCCGAGTCCTTTGCAAATCACGTCTGCAAATACGCCTCGCTCACTCTTCGCTCGGCCAAAATCCAGCAGGCTGCCGGGGCCGGGCGCGCTCGCGCGCCCGGCCACCCTAAATTTAACCAGTCGTTTTCTCCCAAATTCGGCTTCCGACACATGACGGCAAGCCAATCAGTCGCTTGGCGGTTCCCGGTGTCTCAAAATCGCCTTGCGATTTTGATGGCAGGGAAGAACTTGTTCTTCCCGTGGTCTCGGACGAGCGAGGAATGAGCAACTGCAAGGAGCGAATGACGAGTGAGGGCGTGGTGTGGAGTCGTGATTTGCAACGTCCATAATCAGCTCATTGTCGAGAAATCCGAACTCCGAGCAACCAAAACGACAATCGCTCCAAAATCCAGTTCTCCTTGAAATGCGCACCCAAAATCCACACGGGCGTAATTGCCTTTGCGGAGAATCCCGACTAGTCCACTATGGGGGGAACTGAAACGACGCGACGGGGGTTCCTTCGGGGACTCTCGGGAGGAACAGCAGTTGCGTCCACGGCGGGAGTGGCATCTGCACAGAATCAACAGACGGTCGAGATGACGGACAGTCTGGTCTACGAACCGGAGTCGATTACGGTGTCGCCCGGAACGACGGTCGTCTGGGACAACGTGGGGTCGGTCGGCCACTCCGTCACGGCTTACGAGGACGAGATTCCGGAGGAAGCAGGGTACTTCGCAAGCGGTGGTTTCGATAGTGAACAGGCGGCGCGGGACGCCTACCCCGAGGGCGACATCGGCGGGGGCGAACAGTACGAACACACATTCGACGTGGAAGGCACCTACGAGTATTTCTGCATTCCACACGAGTCGGCCGGGATGGTCGGAACCGTCGAAGTCGGTGCAGGTGGCGGAGGCGAGGGTGGCGGTGGAGGCGGCGGTGCCCTTCCGTCGGTTCCGAACAGCGCGATAACGCTCGGGGTTGCGACGATGTCCGCGATGGTCACGGTGCTGGTTCTGTCGTACTTCTTCCTGAAGTACGGGGGCGACTACGGATTGGACTGAGTAGCAGACATCTACGGAGACATATGTTGGCACCGCAACTATTTCAAAGATAGACGGCAATTTTTATTAGCCTCTGTCGCAAGGCTCTGTATACACCGAACAGTATTGCAGTCCCCGAGGTCAGCAACATGAACGAGAACATCAACCACAGTGACGACGGCGGCGTTATCACAAACACAGCACCGAACAACCAGTACACTTGCTACACGGAAGACGAAAAACTCAGCACCGCAGTAGTGATGGCACTCGCGGAAATGGCTGGGGACGACCCCGCGGAAATCGGCGTCCCGCTATACGACGCCATCGACCCAGACGCACTAGACAATCTATTCAGCGACAAACACGACGGCTCACCCCGAATGGGTGGCAAAGTCGTTTTCGACATTCTCGACTATCGCGTGACGGTGCACAGTTACGGTCAAATCGTCGTGAAAGAACTCGATTGACACATTTTCGACGGCGTAGCTCATTTCGCTTTTCATCGCTACGTCACGTCTTCGTTTTCCACGACTGAAGATTGTGCTAAGACGCCGAATACTGAATAGTGGGAAGACGACAAGTAAGCAGCATGGTCTAAGTGCGAGAGATGTACAAGACTGTTCATTACTAAGCGAAAGAAAGCAAATAGGTCGTAGTCAGTATTTCGGCGGCGCGCCGGTCGTCTCGTACACGCTGTCCATCAGGTCGTCGCGTACCTCCTGCCATGCCGGAAGCCCTCGCGGGTCGGTCGGATAGTGGTCGTAGTGGTCGATGATGTCGTCGGCCAACTCTTTCGTCTGGTAGAGGTCGTAGATGAGACGCCAGTGGTCGCGGGCGTCGATGGCAGTCTGAAGTTTGAGTTTCCACCCGATGTTCGCACTACCTGAATACAGCGCCTCGGAGAGTTTTTCGGTCGGGAGCGCCCCGAGCATTCCCATCAGGTCGTCCACTTCCACGGCGGTCGTGAAGATGTTGTAGATGTCCAGTCCCGCGTAGCGCGCGCCGAAGTGATCCATGACGCGCTGGTTGTACTGCCACAGGGCTTGTTCGCTCACGTCACCTGATTCGAAGGCTTCGATGGCTTGCTCGCCCGCGTACTTGCCCGCGTAGGCCGCGCCCGCGATGCCGCCGCCGGTCGTCGGGTTGACGTGGCCTGCGGCGTCTCCGACCGCGATGAATCCGGACGCGACGGCGGAGTCGTAGGGACGGCGGGTCGGCAGCGCCGCGCCGAGTTTGTCCTCGACGGTTGCCCCTTTGAACTCGGGTCGATTGCGCAAGTCCACTTTCAAGTCCTCGACCAACTTCATCGGTTCCTCGTTCATCTGAAAGCCGAGTCCGGCGTTGATTTCCGTGCTGGTGCGCGGGAAGTACCAGAGGTAGCCCGCGGCGCGGTCGGTCGGTTTGAACACGAGCGCGTCGTCCCATTCGACCGGTTCATCGACGTGAAGCACTTCTCGGTAGGCCGAACAGAACTGCGAATAGGTGACGTTCGTGTCGAAGGTCGCGTTCGAGAAGTCCGTCTTGTCCTGCAGAAGCGAGAGCGCCCCGGCGGCGTCGATGAGCAGTTCGGATTCATACTCCACGACTTCGGCGTTGTGCTTGGCGCGAACACCTGTGACGCGACCGGCGTCGTCCTGCGTCACGTCCTGAACGACGGTGTCGTAGTGGAACTCCGCGCCCGCTTCTTTTGCACCCTCGATGATGAGTCGTCCGTACTCCCAACGGTCGATGACGGCGAGTTCGCCCGGCACCGGGATTTCGAGGATGGTGTCCTCTTTCGGAATCTCGAACCGGCCGTGGTCTACGTCCGTGTTGGTGAACGCGGGCTGAATTTTCTCCTTTGGAATCGCTTCGGGGAAGGCGTCTGCGCCTTTCAGTGCATCTCCACAGGCGATGTGGCCCGCTTCTTCCTCCGTCTTCCGCTCCACGATGACAACGTCGTAGCCCTCGCGTGCGACAGTCGCCGCGGCGTAACACCCCGAGGTTCCTGCGCCGACGACGACCATATCGTACTGCTCGGTCATGCGTTTCGCTACGAGAGGGAAGCGAGAAAACTCTTTATCCCCTAATGTGTCCTTTTCAAAGCAACAGTAAAAACGGGACAGCGTGGATAAAGAGTTTTGTCAGGGAGTTTCGTATCTCCGGAGTATGACCGATTACACCGTTGAGTTCGTCGGAACCGGGGAAGAAACCGAGGTGTCCGACAAGCAAACCATCCTCAAGGCGTGTATCGAGGAGGGTATCGCACAGGAATACTCGTGTCGAGTCGGCATGTGTCTCGCATGCTCCGCCGAAATCGTGGAAGGAGAAGTCACGCAACCGGCGGCCCGCGGCCTGACCGACGAAGAAGCCGAAAACTACGCACTCACCTGCATGGCGCGCCCGCAAAGCGACCTGAAACTCGACCGCGGCGAATATCCACCGAGCATCGAGGCCGATGCGGAAGCGATGGATTCCGACGCCGCAACTGCGGACGACGATTAAGCAACAGGTATAACGAATACCGACGCGACGACAATCGACGCGACGACTACCGCGACGATTACCGATTTTCGCTGAACCACTCGCTGGCGAAATCGACCAGTTCTCGCTGGCGCATCGCAACCGCGTCAGCACTACCGACACGTCCTCGAGTGACTGCTTCCGGACGTTCCGTTTCGAAGGCTTCGCCCACCTGTTCAAAGTCGTCGTCCGAAAGCGCCAGTCCCGTCAGTTGAATCCATTCGCGTTCACCGTCTTTCAGCACTGGCGCGCCGTCGGTGTCGTTTTCCTTTTCGTAGTCGCCGCGGTGTTCCGCGAGGTGGAGCGAAGTGTTCGAATCGTAGCCTGCACCGAGCAAAAGAACGGTTCCATCCCTGTCGTACACGTCGGCGAGCGGTGACGACTCACCCAATCCGAAATCGTACTCATGGTCTGCGACGATTGATTCTGCGTCCGTTCCCCACGCCGCGAAGGAGTGGTGTGGATGCCGACTTCGAACCACATCGGGATAACTCCGGAACGTCTCCGGAATCGCGCCCATGCCCCGCGTTGGCGTTATTTCGGGGCGATAGGGCGACATCGTCGCCCGAATCGTCTCCTTCCAGTCGTCCGGCACTGGTGGGTTCTGCCAACTCTCCGGGTCGGAAAGTCCCGTGTGGGTCGGCAGTACGAGCGTTCCGTCGTCGGTGACGACGGAACGCAAGGCGTCCACGACAGCAGGCGCACCGCCACTGACCCATCCGAGGGCGGAAAGCGACGAGTGAACGAGAAGGGTGTCGCCTGCCGAGATTCCGAGGGTGCGGAGGTCGTCCGCGATTCGTTCGCCGGTAATCGGTTCGTCGCTCTGCTCGATTGTTTCTTGTTCGCTCATGGAGGACGCTCTAGCGAAAAGCGGTCGTCCGTCGTCGCATATAAGCTTCCTGAAAGGCGACCGACTGCATCTATTTTTTCCACGTCGAGTTTCCCGTCGGTCGTTACTGCGTCGTCGATATGTACCCATTCGACTTCGCCGAGAACCATCGTGGACGCGCCGATGTCAACCATCTCGTATAGCGAGCATTCGAATGCGACTGGAGTTTTTGCAACGCGTGGAGCATCGACAACTGTCGATTCCGCGCGGTCAAGTCCGGCGTGGTCGAACTCGCTTTCGCCGTGGGGGAGTGTCGCGCTCGTCTGATTCATCGCCTCGGCCAGCGGTTCCGTGACGACGTTGACGACAAAGTTCTCGGTTTCCCTGATGTTTGCGGGAGTGTCTTTCAAGCCGTCCTGTCCGTCCACCGGAGCGAACATCACGACGGGTGGCACGACGCTGACGACGTTGAAAAAGCTGTACGGTGCGAGATTGTCCACACCGTCGGGATTGCGGGTGCTGACCCACGCAATCGGTCGGGGGACGACCGCGCCCGCCAGCGTTCGATAGAGCGACTGAACCTCCGTGGGGTCGATTTCCATGCTGGATGATGGTAGCGGGGTCGCAAGCCAGTTGTGGGTGCAGTCGATTCTGCCGGAAGACTGATCATATATATGATGTTATCTCCCAGATTATCGCAGACGGAAGCCAGATTATTCGTATTCTGTATGTGCCATATTATCTATCCCTCAAAATGGAGAACAATGTACAACAATACTTTTGCATATTTACCCAGTCGATTATGAAATTATCGAACACATTTATGTGGATTATAGTAAACTATGGCGGCATAGTTGAAAAGATCGTATCCAATCGGGTAGCAATCCGACACGGTATCGGACGTGACTCCGGTGACTCCGACGCAGTTTCGGTGACGCGTTTCCGCGCTGTGTCGGATGTGGCTCCCCCTCTGCGGGTACGAACGCGGATGGAGTGAATCCAGACAATGGTACACAAAATCAAAAGTGTCCTACTGACAGCAGTACTACTGATGTCTGCCGTGGCTGGCGTTGCAGTTGCTACGGACCACGGTGCTAACGTAACCGCGGTCAATGATACCGTCGAGCAGTCTGCCGACGGTTCATATGACTGCGACAACGACGGGGACGACGACGACCCCGGCGATTGTGATGAACAAAACTCGGACGACTCCGATAACTCGGACTCCAACAGCACGGATTCCGACGACTCTGACAACTCTGACGACAGCAAAACCGGCGAAGACTGCGAAGACGATGCGCTGAAAGCGAGCGTCACCTTCGACAAACAGGAGAGTGACGGTGAATCGGTGATGGTGCAGGAAGCAACGCTTGAAGAAGACGGTTACATCGTCATCTACGACCAAGACGGCAACGTGGTCGGGCAGTCTGACCACCTCGAAGCCGGAACGCACGAAGACGTTCACGTCGAACTGAACGACAAGTACTGCGAAGACACGAAGCTCAAGGCAGTGCTCTACGCCGACAGCAACGGTAACGGCGACGCAGACTGGAACGACGGCTCCTACGACTGTGACAACGACGGGGACGACGACGACCCTGGCGACTGTGACGGCTCGGGGAACCTCGACCAGTCCGTGACCGACGACGGTAACTCCGTTTCGGACTGGGCGTGCATCTGCATCGAGTAACGACTTATTCGACCGCAGTTTCCTTTTCTTCGCGAACGAGTGCGAATACGTCATTCAGATAGCCGAACCAAACATTAGGAGGGACGACCATTTTCACCTATGAGCGTAACCACGACGGCCCGGTCGGTCATTGATGTCGTGCAAGAGCGCAACATCACGTTCCTCGCGGCGAGTTTCGCGTACTACGCCTTCGTGTCGGTATTCCCACTGGCCCTCCTCGCACTGACGGTCGGAACACTCATCGGCGGACAGGAGTTCGCAAACGCACTCGTCCAGCAAGCGCAGGGCTTGCTCTCCGAACAAGGCGCGTCCTTCCTCGAACAGGCGGTACAGAACTCCTCGGCACGAACGAGCGCCTCCCTCCTGAGCGTCGTCGTCCTGCTTTGGAGCGCACTGAAACTGTTCCGGGGACTACTCCTCGCCTTCGAGGAAGTGTACCAGCGCGACCCCGACGCGGGTATCGTGGAACAGCTAAAGAAAGGATTTGTGACACTAATCGCGGTCGCTATCGGAATCGCCCTGATGATTGCCATCGGGGTCGTCATTCGGTCGTCCGCATTCGAGGCGATTCCGTTCATCGACTTTGCTGGCACTCTCGCCCTGCTTTTCGGCCTCGTTCTGGTCTTCCTGCCGCTCTACTACGTGCTCCCGCCGGTGAGCATGACGGTTCGAGAAGCAATTCCGGGCACGCTCGTCGCGGCAGTCGGTTGGATTATCCTTCAGGCTGGCTTCCAAGCCTACGCTGGGGCCGCGAGCAAAGCACCCGTTTACGGGGCGCTCGCCGGAGTTATCCTGTTTCTCACGTGGCTCTACTTCGCGGGCGTCCTCCTGCTCGTCGGTGCCGTGGTAAACGTCGTCGTTGCCGGGCGAAGCGCGGCGACAGTATAATGAGGGCCAGCAGAAATCCGAGCGAACCGCAGTGAAATTCTACTGCACCGCGCAGTTGTTCGGCCCGAGTTCGAGTTCGAACGCGGTTTCTCCATCGACGCTCTTCTCGCCCAGATTCACCGCCACGATGTCCTCGTAGTTGGCAGGTCGCGGTGGCAGGTCGTCCGCAACTCGCGCGACGAACTCTTCTCGGTCGAGCGAGAGGAGGGGAACCGACTCGCGTACCGAGTCCAACTGCGCGGTGAACGTTCCATCTTCCCGCCGCGGTGTTTCCGCGTGGACGTGTCCCGGCGCGACGAGCGTTTCGTCCGGAAGCGTCAGAACGCGCTCGTGAAGCGTTTCGTGGAGGTCGGCCGCCAGTTCGTTCGCACCATCCGAAGCGGGTCGCGGATCGTTGCTCGCGGTTTCACCGCTCGGAGACTCCGTCTCACCTTCCCCGCTCGCGCGTTGCGAGACGCGCCGTGTCTCGCGCTCCAAGTCTGGCCGTCCAATGCCGTCCAAGAACAGCGTGTCCGCGCTAAACAGCGTGTTTCCGACCCGGAACAGCGTCATCTCGCTGGTGTGTCCCGGTGCGTGGATAGCGACCAATGTCAACCCACCAACTGCGAGTTCGTCGCCTACGACGAGTTTCGCGTCGAACGAGAGTCCCCGATGTCGCGCCCCTTCGGGCAAAACCGCCTCCGCGTCGGTCGCGTCTGCGACCTCGCGGAGGCCGCTGACGTGGTCTGCGTGGACGTGCGTGTCGATGGCGTATTTCAGTTCTGCGCCGAACTCGCAAGCGTCTTCGGCATAGCGGTCGGCGAACGCTCGAAGCGGGTCGATGACGGCGGCCTCACCACCCGAAACGACGAGGTAGGACAGACAACCACTGGACGGGCGTTCGTACTGGAGGACTGTTTCGTCACCCTCGCTTTCCGTGGGGAGTTCGCGGGCGACGTACACTCGCGCCCAACCGTCCATTCCGTCGGCCAGATTCCGCGCGTCGATGCCGCTTTCGCGGAGCATCTCGGCGACTTGGTCGCTCGCTTCGCCGCGAGGACAGACCGCGACGACCGGTTCTTCGAGATTAAGCGAATCCGCGAGATCGGGAATCCCATCTTTCACCTTCGCGCTCATGAACTCGGCGTAGGGCGTCTGAGCCGTGTTTTCGGCGTCGATGTGCCACGTTTCGTATTCGTCGCGATTGCGCACGTCGAGAACCGTAAGCGACTCACCGCGCTGGAGTCGGTCGTACAGTTCTCGGGCGGAGAGGGCGTTTTCCATGCACCGAATACGCGATTCGAGGGGAAAAACGGTCGCCCGAGAAGTGCGACCTCTCGCCATCGCCGCCCAAACGTTATGCTCCGCCTCGCCGTTTCAATGGTATGAACGGAGACGATTTCGCCGACTCGGTACGGGATGCCAAATCGACCGAACTCGACCGTCTCGGCTCCCAACAACTGCTCGTCGCGCTCACGGATGCCGACCTCGAACCTGAAGTCGTTCTCACGGCAGTCGCGGGAAGCGAACGCACCGCGGCAGAGACGTTCGCAGAGTGGGCCGAGTCATCAGAACGGGGGTTGTTCAACCAACTGGAAACACAGGAACGCGACCACTACGAGCGCGTCGTAGCGGAACTGGACGAGTTCGAACCCGCCGGGGTGGACTCCATGCACGAACGACTCCGCGAACTAGAAGACGACGTTTCGCGGGCGGGCGGCCTCGTCGGACGCTCGCTCGTCGGCGACAGAACCCTGCTTCAAGTCGTGAACTTCTTCGTCAACAGGGCGGACGAACGCCGGGCGAACCTCTTTCGTGATTTGCGCGAGGATACCCAGCAAAACGTCGGAGACGGCGTTTCCCTGCTTTCTGCCTGCTGCGAGGACGATTCGGAGTGGGACGAGGCGCGGAAAATCGCGGAAGAAATCGTCCAGATTGCATACGACAACTACGCTGATACTTTGACCGACATGGGACTCGACCCGAAACCCATCTGTTAATCGGTTCCGCTATCCGCGCTGAAACGCCGCGCGTCTGCAATCGCCCGCCGGAGTTCGTCCGCGCGCTGTGACCCGACCAGCAACGGGCGTTTTCCTTCCCGTTCGATTTTGACGCCTTCGTTTCCGCTGACGATGTAGGCCACTCCTTTTTCGTCTAACGAGATTCCCCGACGAGAGAACGAGAGGCCGAACCTGATTCCCCAACCGCCGTAGTCACGCATCGGACTGTAGCTAACTCGTTCGACGCGCGTCATCTCCGAAAACGGAATTCGCCGGAATCGGAGATGGAAAGGAAAAAACTTGCAGTACAGACCGTCCTCGCGGACTTCGGTGACGAGTCCAGCGCGGTAGAAAAGTACCAACGGCGCGAAAAGTGCGAATAGTACCGCCGCCAGTGTCGTGAGTGCATCGCGGGTGAAACCGCCCGCCTCCTCTATCGTCACGACGGACACCAGCAGACCGACTGGAATGGTCGAGAAAACTAACAGTGCCCAGAGCCATCCCTGCCGGAATCGCTGTACTTCGCGGAACCGCGGTTCGCTCATTCGTTTCTCGATTTGGTCGCCATACTATAAAAACCTCTAGTTGGCTACATTTATCCGACGAGGCTACCAACTCGTCGCATGGTTTCCGGTTTTCGTCTCGTGAGCGTCACTCTCGCACTGAATTTAGCCTTGATCACCCTCGTTGGCCCGCTGGCGGATGCATTCGGTGTGACTGGTCTGCGATGGTCGGTGGTCGCCATTGCCGTCTCGCTGGCACTCGGATTCGCCCTCCTCTCGTACAATTCGGAGTTGTACGTCGATGGCGTCTGGCATTTCGGATTTCTCGTCTTCTTGCTCTCGATTGGTGTTCACACCATCGTCGGAACCGGACTAACTTCCGGGGACGCAACAGCCACGGAAATCACCGTGGTGTGGCTGTTTGCGGTCGGTGCGGTGCTGGTTGCGTTCAAGGAGACGGTGAGAGAGCAGTTGCGAGCCTAAAACCGAGTTGTCAACGCTTTCGAACTCATTCTTCCCGCTCGACGCGACGACGGAGATACGCACCGACGCCCGCAAGCCCGCCGATTGTGGTGAGGATTCCGAATCCGGGTTGGCCATCCGTGGTGGTTGTGGTGGTGCTATCTTCATCACCCGGCGATTCAAACGTGGTCGTTCCCTTCGTTTGTATCGTGGTCGTTTGCGTAGTTTCGGTTGTCTCGGTAACTGTTCGTTCGCTCGTCGTGGTTTCCGCGGGCGTTTCACTCGTCGTTCCGTCAGTTGTTGTCCCGTCGTCTGTTGTGGTGGTTGTCTTTGTCGTTCCATCGTCTGTTGTCGTCGTCTCGCTCTCCATCCCTTCGGTCGTCGCTGTCGTCTCCTCGTCCGTCGTCTCGGTCGATTGGGATGTCGTTTCGTTCGACTCGGCCGCCCCGAGAACGTGAAAATCGGCATACTCGGTGTACATCCAGTCGATGGTTGACCGAAGCGGAAAGGTGGCAGTGTACACTTTCCCGTTGGCGATAACGGGTGTTCCGGCGGCAGGGCCGATCTCATCGAACTCCCACGCTCCGAACGAATGGTGCCACTTCCGTTCGCCGGACGCGGTGTCGATTGCGATGATGAGTGCAATCCCTACGTCCGGTTCGGGGGTCGTCCGCCCACCGACGTAGAGTGCATCGTTCGCGACTGTCAGGTCGCCCGCGAGTTCCGCATTCGCTTCATACACCCACGCTTCCTCGCCCGTTTTCGCGTCGAGTGCCCGTACCGTATTGTCCACGCGGAAGAAGACGCGTCCGTCAGCGGCCGTGAGTTGCGCACCCCACCAGTATCCCTCGATACCGAGCGACTGCGACCACAGAACCGTCCCGTCGTCTGCCGACCGCGCACGAACCTCTGTTCCGGTGTCTCTGTCGCTTTTGACGCTGTACACCTGCCCACCGGAAACAGTCTGGAGACGGTCTTCGTCCCCGGAGACGTCCCACAAGACGGAGCCATCTTTTGCGGAAAGCGCGATACCGTCGCCATAAAACAGTGTTCCGTCGGCGTAGCACGTCGCACCACCGACGTTTTGCGTCTTCCAGACCACGTCACCGGTTTCGGGGTCGATTTCGCACGCATCCCCGGCCACGGTGCAGTACAATCCACCGTCGGCAACCAGTGCACCGCCGAACCCGGAAGACGAGGGTTTGTGCCACTTCGTTTCGCCGGTTTCGCTATCGAGCGCAAAAAATCCAGTCGAGTCGGCGTCCTCGGCACCGAACGTATCGAAATAGATGGCACCATCCCCGAGGGTCGGCGTTCCGGGACGAGAAATCCCGCCTCGTTTCCATATCTCGTTTCCGGCCGAATCGTAGGCGGCGACGTATCCCTCACTGGTCGAGGGTGTGTTCGCCGTCGCTACCGCCAAATATATTATGTCGTTTCCCACGATTGGTTCGTTGGCGTACATTCCGCCACCCATATCGAACGACCATTTGGTCGTCACGGACGAATCGGGGCCGCGGTCTGCGGTTGCCCCGGTTCGTCCGGCGTTTCCGCGGCGTGTCGGCCACGAACTGTCGGATTCGTCGGTGTCTGTCGCGCTGAGCGCGAATCCAGTTCCGACCGTGGCCATCGCCCCGAGAACGCCGGCCGTTTTGAGGAACTTCCGCCGATGTGTCCCGTTCATAGGGAATTGAACGAATCGACACTGAATAAGTTTTGTGACCACATATTTGTAGAATCGAATCCAAAGAGTAGTATTATTTCAAAATATCTGCCGATTGTCAGTGAGAGACAAAAATACAACCGTCGGTCGGTGAGGAGCGACTACGGTCGCAACTCCCGTTTGTCACATCTCAGCTACCTTTCGCTCATCTGTTCGTGTTTGGCTGACTCGACGAAACTACGTTTCATCGAACAACGTCTCACCTTCGACCATTTTTTCCCCCACGACATCCATATCGAGCGTCACGCCGAGTCCCGGTTTCTCCGGTATTTCGATGTAGCCGTCCTCGATAACGTCCTCTTCTACGAGGTCTTCCCACCAGCCGAGTTGGTAGGAGTGGTACTCCACCGCCAGCGAGTTCGGAATCGCAGTGCCAACGTGGGCGCTGGCCATGGTCGCAACCGGGGACGAGACGTTGTGCATGGCGACCGGGACGTAGTACTGGTTCGCAACGTCGGCGATTTTCCGGGTTTCGCGCATGCCGCCGACCTTGGGCAGGTCGGGCGCGATGATGTCTACGGCGAGGTTCTCGATGAGGCGACGTTCTTCGGTAACGCGATATCGGTTTTCACCGACCGTAATCGGCGTTGAGGTTGATTTCGTCACTTCCTCCTGCACGTCGAGATTTTCCGGGGGAACAGGGTCTTCGAGCCACCACACGTCGTAGTCTTCGATTTCCTTTGCGAGTCGCTTTGCGCTCCCGGCGGAGAACGTCCAGTGGCAGTCGAACGCCACGTCCGCGCGGTCTTTCACGCGCTCGGTGACCTTCTCCACGATTTCAGCTTTGTGACGGATTTCGCCGGGACGGAGGTGACGGTTTGCGCGGTCTTTTTCGAGTCCGGACGGAACGTCCAAATCGAACTTCAGGGCGTCGTAACCGAGTTCTTCCACGACGCGCTCCGCTTCGTCGGCGCAGGCTTCGGGGTCTGCCTCGTCCGCAGTGTGGCAGTCGCAGTAGACGCGAACCTCGTCGCGGTACTTGCCGCCGAGGAGTTGGTAGGCCGGAATGTCGAGAATCTTGCCCGCGAGGTCGTGCAGTGCGATTTCGATGCCGGAAATCGCGGTTACCGTGACGCCCTCGACCGAGCCCTCGCCGGACATCTTCTGAATGAGATGTTCGAACAGTCGGTCGATGTCAAGTGGATTTTCGCCGACGACGAACGGTTTCATCCGTTCGATGAGTTCGGGGACGCCAGCGCCCCAGTAGGCCTCACCCGTGCCGACGATTCCGGCGTCGGTGTAGACGCGAACGAGCGTCCACGGGAAGTTCCCATCCACCATCGTCGTCTGCACGTCGGTGATTTCGACATCGCGTGCGCCGCTTCGCGTCGTCGTCGCGCCCATCGTCTCGGCGGAGAGGTTCCGCATGGTGTACTCCGCGTTCGGGTCGTGAAGCGTGGAATAATCGCGTCCCATGCCACCGAGTACTCAGGCCAGAGTAAAAGTTTGACTGGTATCGGCCACTCACTGCAGCACGTCAACCGGTTTTTCCGCGCTTATCCACGCGTGGACGGAATCCTCTGTTCGGAGTTCGTACCGACCGCGGCGATAGTAGCCAACGACCCGTGGGACGGTCTGCTGTTCTGGCATCTCGTTTGTCCCTTCTACTCCCGTCGTCGTTACTATTGACCAGTTAACCAACAGCGCGGTCGGATAGGCCGACCGTTCCTGTCTGTTGGTGGACGAACGCCCGTTTGGGCGAATCCACTTCGTGCTCCCCCCTGCTGTCGATTAAGGATTCTCTAAGTGAAAATCAGACCCGAGAACGATCATTTTTGCGACCATTCATCGTCGATTTGACCGTTTCTTGCCGATTGTCCACCGAACGTACGCCGGAAAGTTGGCGGTTCGATTCAGCGACGCCGAATCGAACCGCGCGAAACAGAGCCACCGCGCGAAGCGACATTTCTGCTTCGCATGGGCGAACAGCACGATTTGGACATCCGCTGGTTCGACAAAACGCAATTCCTCAAATTCCGTAGATCCTCAACCGCGTCAGCCACTGAGTTGCTGGCTTTCGATGTTTAGGCGTCGAAAACCAGATATCCGACCGATTCGGCTCGGTGGACGACTTCGGCGTCCTCGCTTTGCTCCTCCTCGACTTTGACTTCGACACTCGAACTCGTGAGGTTTCGGTATCGGATTTGGGAACTGTCCCATCCGTTGTACGTCTGGATATCGGCGACGAACGACGGGTCGCTGTACGACCCGTCGAAGCGGATTTCGTGCCAGTCCTCGGTCACCGACTCGGATGTTCGGCCCGCTTCGAACGACGACCCGCCGAGAGTACCGAATCCTTCTTCGACTGCGAGATAGCCGACCGATTCGTCGGTGTGCGCCCCGTAGCTGTCCTGTTCTTTCAGACATACTCGCATTCCATTCCGGGAAACGTCGTCGTTGCGCGTCACGACGGCGTCGAGTCCTCTGCGCGATTGCGCCTGACTGAAGACGACTGGACGGTCGGAGAAATCCTGTTGGAACGAAACGGACTGGAAATCGTCGTCCGTCGTCACACGCCCCGATTCGGTTTTTACTCCGTCGAGCGAGTGCGTCCCTGCTTCGAGCACCGCGTACCCGAACGTCTCGCTGGTGTGTGGGCCGTCTTCGTACTCCCACTCCTCGATTCGGTACTGGAATCCGTCGTTTCCGACGTTTCGTAGTCGGACGTGGGCGGGTTCGGCACCGTCGTAGGTCAGCGATTTGGCGATAACTGTTGGCGAATCGTAGGAGGTAGAAAGACTCTCGCTGAACCAATCGTCCCTATCGGGTTGACTGGTGGTTATCGACCCGGCTTCGCCGGATTTGCCGGACGACCCGCCGCCACTGCCGCCGTCGTCGGGCAGTCGGTTTTCTATCCAATTCAGAATATCTTGCGTGTCGTGATGCGGTGGCGTCGTGTCACCATCCAGTTCGAATATCGGCGTGTACGTCACGCCGTCGTCGCCAGCGGCGTATCGCGTCTGATAGACAGTGTCCTCGTACCGGCTGTCTTTCGCCCACGAGATTGCCGTCCCTCGCTCTTCGAGGTCAGACTGGTTCATCCGGGCGCGCATGTCGTCGTATGAGACGTTCCCGGACACCTTGTTTTCGAACATGTCGCGGAAGAAGGCCCAGTATTCGTTCGCTTCGGCGTTCCACGCGCCCATCGCGGATTCGGAGATGAGAGGGTCGCTGTCGGAGATGAAGTAGTACGAAGAACCGTGAGAAGAGCGTCCCGGCGGTTCGTATGCGAGTGCCCGGAAGCGAATATCGAGGCGGCCGGATTCGACGAACTCCCGAATGACGTCCTCCAAATTGTTGAGGACGAAATCCTGCGTGTACGGACATTTGAAATTCCCGTACAGGGTCGCGGTCGGATTGCCGCCGTGACCCATCGTCGCGTATGTGTACTGCCCCGGATTGTTGGGGATTGGTGCACCGGACACCGGGTCTGCGGTCGTGTGGTCTGCACTCGCGGTGCCCGCAAAGCCGAGAAGAGCAGTTCCGCCGGTGAGTCGCATGAAGGTTCGTCGTGTCGTGTTCCGCGTGTCGTTTCGTTCCGAAGTTGATTTTTTGTTTTCCGCCGTGTTTCGGGTAGGGTTGTGCTGCGTCACGGTTCATTGGCAAACAGGTCGGTAGTATAAAACGTGAGAATCGTTGAACGTTGCTAAACGCCTCCTAAGCCGTTGCATACTGTTTCAAACCGTTAGAGTGCTGTATTCGGCGGTTTCACAGGAAGTCGGAATATTCTACTCAGATGGGAAACACGTGTCAAGTTTTGACAGAGTATCAGTAAACAAACCATCACTTTCAGGTAGAACGGGGTTGTCCGCGAGTGTATGACTCGTCGGTGTACGAGACGGGGGTTCCTCGCTACCGGCGTCGCATCTGCGGTTTCACTCGCGGGATGCGTAGCCGATGCTCAAGAACCGCCAGTCGATGTCCGCGGTGCGATGTACCTTCCAGCACGAGCGATGAACTCGTTCCAGATGTGGCACACCTACGAACGCGGTGTCACGGAGCGCGACATGGGGTTTGCCACCCGACTCAATCTGAACGGCCTCAGGACGTGGCTGAGTTACGAAGCGTGGCACAAGGACAAAGAATCGTTTGGCCGGGCGGTAGACCACTTCCTGCGAACCGCGGAATCCCACGAAATCCGGATTATCCTCGGGATTTTCGAGGGAGTCGGACGCCCGCCGGTTCCGAAAAACCTCTACGACACAGACCCGTGGACGGGTACCTCGGTCTGGTCGCCGGGAAAACAGGTGATGAGAAATCCCGACAGATGGGGCGGGCCGACCCGATTCGCGGAGTGGGTGATGAACCGCTACCGCGACGACGAACGCGTGCTCGCTATCGAAGTGATGAACGAACCCGGATGGCGACAGTGGAAAAAGCGGTTCGCCCGCGAGATGTTCCGCGTCGTCCGCGAAGAGCGCGGAGATGTCCCGCTGACGGTCGGTGCAACGAGTTTGGCGAACGTTGCCGACTACTACGATTGGGGAGTCGATGTAATGCAGTTTCACTACAACTATCCGAATACGCAGGCCATCTATCGGGACGTTCTCGCGCAAGCCAACAAACTTCAACAAAGCGCCGGAATGCCAGTGTGGCTCACCGAGTGGCAACGAATCGCTAATTTCGGTTGGGGACAGAAAAACGTTCCACCGACCAAACGCGGCCCGCGCTATGCGTCGCTCGTGCCGCCCATCCGCGAGGCAGGGGTCGGCAACTTCTTCTGGTCACTCATGCTCAAACCGGCCTACATGCTCAGTCAGCGCAAACGCGGGATTTTGAACGGCGTCTTCCACGAGGACGGCGTAGTGTGGAGCAAGAAGGACGCTCGCGCAATCAAGTCGATGTCTGGCGACGACTCCTTCTCGGGAGAACAGAGAAAAGAGTGGCCAGAATGGGCGAACGAAGTGCCAGAGCGGGCAAACGAAGAGTCGTAATCGAAACAGGTCACCGAAGCACGACGCGGCCGGATTCAGGCCGTCGGCTTGAGTCCGGCATAGGCCAGCAGGTCGCCGTGGTCTAAAGTACCGTCTCCGTCGAAGTCGAGGGCCGTGCGCTGTTCCGTCGGAATGTCGGCGAGGCCAATCGCGTCGGCCACGACGACGACGGGAAACGCCACAACGTCCAAGACACCAGCATCACCACTTCCGGTCAAATCCTCGTACCGCCCGTCTCGGTCGAGGTCGAGGGGCGGGCCGAGCGTGAGTTGAACGCCGAAAACGTCCACGACCGCGAGCGGCGCGTAGACGTTTTCGACGTGGTTGCCCCGAATGTCGTTATTTACGAGGTCGTCGTCCCACGGGTCGTCGAGGACGAGTCCTTTCAAATCGCCACGAACGGTGTTTCCGACCAGCCGAGCATCGGAACCGGTTACGTCGATGCCAATCGCGTTGTTCGACGCGTCCACGTTACGAACCGCCACGTTTTCCGCGTTTCTGACGGCGATACCGCGATTCCAGTCCTGAACGCGGAGATTTCTGACGGTCACGTTCGAAGCATCTTCGACCAGCACGCCGCTGGTGTCGCTAACCCCGAATCCGTCGAGGAGGTGGCCGCGCCCGTCGAGGACGACGTCGTCAGCCTGAATGTCGATACAACCGGTGGAGATGCGCGTCTTGCCGTTGTTGATGTCCTGTCCGAGGGTGTAGTGGCCCGGACTGGTTATTTTCGTACAGGAACCGATACGGGAGGCCTGAGTTCCGTCGAGGGACGAATCGAACGGTCGAGCGTCGGCGACACCACCGAGTAAACACAGCACAACTACTCCGACTGCGAGGACGCGCGAGGGAGCCATAGCCACCCGGACAACGCCCTCCGTGTTATAGCCACTCCCCGAAAGAACGGCCTACCCGGGAGAAACGTTAGAGTAAATCCAGCGCGCGGAGGTCGGATTCGAGTTCCGCCCTATCGGAGTCGTCCATTTTTCGAAGTGGACTCCGGAGCGGGCCGGGAGAAAAGTCGAGGTTCCGAACGTCGAGCGCCGTCTTCACTCCGGCCATGTACGACCCGCCCTTCAGAGCGTCCCGAACGTCGTACACTTTGCTTTGGAGTTCTCGCGCACGAGCCTCGTCGCCGTCGTCGTAGGCGTCGTAGAGGGAGACGACCAGTTCGGGGAAGACGTTGGCAACCGCGCTGACCATGCCCGAGCAGCCGATTTCGAGGCCGGGGAAGAGCAGGGAGTCCGAGCCTGCGAGGAAGGTAAGCTCGGGATGTGCGTCGATGGCTTGCCCTAACCACGGCACGTCTTTGCTCGAATCCTTGAGTCCCGCGAGGTTCGGAATCTCGGCAAGGTCGGAAAGCGTGCCGAGCGACAGCGAGTTCCCGGTTTTGCTCGGAATGTGGTAGACGTACACTGGGACATCAACGGCCTCGCAGACGCGTCGGTAGTGCGAAACTGCGGCGTCGTGGTCGAGCGGGAAGTAGTACGGCGTGACGACGACGAGGCCGTCCGCACCGACGGATTCCGCGTGTTCCGCGTGGGACACGGTTTCGTAGGTGCTCGGCGCACCGACGCCCGCGATAACCGGCACCTCGTCTACGGCGTCCACGACGGCCTCGATTACACCGCGCTTCTCTTCGCTCGTCAGGAGCGGGAACTCGCCGTTCGTTCCGAGCGGGAAAACGCCATGCGCGCCGCCGTCCACGACGAACTCGGCGTGGGCCGCCGTCGCGTCGTAATCAACCGATTCGTCCTCGTGAAACGCCGTAATCGTGGGCGGGACGACGCCGTGCAGGGACAGCGGGTCGTCCGACCCCGGTTCGGGTGCGTGCGACATACTCGAAGGCTCATTCTCCGGCCTCATAAGCGGTTTCGTCCCGGCAGGACTTTTTCGAGTATGAGTAAACTTTTTGTTGCAGGGGGACAACAGTATGAGTATGAACGTCACAGTTAAACTTACCGGCCCAATGGTGGCGCGAACAGGAACCCGCGACGCCCGCGTTGCAGTGCCAGAAGCGGCAACCGTCGAGGATGTCGTGAACCGACTCGGCGAACAGTACGGCCAGCAAGTCAGCGCCGGAATCGTGGACGGTTTCGGCCTCCGCTCCGACACTCGCGTCCTCCGCGAGTCGGGACGTAACGCCGAACCACTTTCGGCCCACAGTTCCGTCGAAGCGGGCGACACGGTGCGCGTTCAAGTGAACGCCTGAGTCGTCCATTTCGGCACGCTTACCTCGGTTTCTCCGCCCCGTGATTCTACATTCTGTGGTTATGTTTCTATAGACACATTTATCAACAATATTCACAACAGATTCTACGTGTCCTCCAACAAGCGAACTCGTCGGCGCGTTCTCAAACGCGCCACGACAATCAGTGTCGCCGCTACGGCAGTTTCACTGGGTGGTTGCTCGGATATGATAGCGAATGGTTCCGAGGACGAACCGGCCGTTCGTTCCGGATGGCAATTTCGCGTCTCCGAGTCCGTCTATCGGTATTCTCCGTTACGAGACAAAACCTCGGGCGAAATTGCGAGTGCGACACTGCTCACAAACCCCAAGCATAGGGTCGGAGTTCGATGGAAAACATTGGAGGAGAAGGGATTCGGTTTCGCTAGTGATTTCAAGGATGTCGATTTTGACGACGGTGAGTTCCTGACACTCGTCGAGATCCTGCTCCCCGAGTCGCGGGAACTGGAATTTTCAGATACCAAATTCGAGGGTGGTGTGATGACACAGCAGTATGACGTGGTCGATTCAGACACGCAAGAACGCGAATAAATCGTCGCCGGATCAATCCAAAAGTGGCAAGCAAGCGATGGAGAACTGCCGGAATCCCTCGAAGTCGAGTTTTCCTATCGGGCGAGTTCGGTGTAGAGGGCGGTTTCGGCACCCGCTTCGTCCGGACTGTTGCTTTCCCTTCGAGTGTTCCTCTGGCTCACGACGATTCCCCCTCTCGGTTGCCAGTTTCGTCTACTGGTACGGCCGAGTTCAGACGAACTCGCCAGGCGACTGTTCGAACTGCTCTCGGTGCTCCGCCGAGCAAAACCGATGTTGTTCGCCGAGATGACGGCTGACGAATTCCGTTTCCCGATTCTCGTACAGTTCCGTGCCGCAGACTGGACATTCGTTCATAGAACTCGATACGAATGCGGAACGAAAACGCACTCTGCCTGCGTTGGCAAGCGGTACGCGATTATCCCAGTTTCGCC
Organism: Haladaptatus cibarius D43; assembly: GCF_000710615.1. NCBI lineage: Archaea > Methanobacteriati > Methanobacteriota > Halobacteria > Halobacteriales > Haladaptataceae > Haladaptatus > Haladaptatus cibarius. The sequence goes on from NZ_JDTH01000002.1 coordinate 1,574,394, forward strand.
AACCGGTTCATCGCGTAGACGGTTCGAAGCACGTCGCCCGCCTTCCCTTGGTCGTAGACGAGTTCGTCGGTTCTGACGACGTGGTCTAACACGTCGCGCGAGGAGTGCTCCGGGGCGGCGGCGATACCGGCGTCGGTTTCGTCCACCCACTGCATAACTCGGAGGTCGCTCTTGCTGTCGCCCATGACGAGCGTGAATGGGTCGTCAATACCCAGCACGTCCAGCGCGCCTTTCACGCCGACCACCTTGTTCAACTCCCGACTGCCGATTTCGGCGGCGTCACCCTCGTAGTAGGCCACGTCGATTCGGTCGAAGGTGTCCTGCACCTCTTCGGGAATCGCTTCCACGTCGTTTTCCGGAGTTTCACCCTGTTCTTCCAGCACGCCGCGGATTTCCGGGTCGCTATCGGCGTAGTACGCTCGCGCCCAGTCACTTCCACTTCCGTTTCCGCTTTCAGAGTTGCTTTCCGCACCAGTTTCGGCGACCGTCCCGCCGAGCAAATCCAGCAGATAGACCAACGCGTCGTCGATGATTTCGACGGCCCGCGAACTGCCGGTTTCGAAGTTCGGCTTCATCGTGACGTTGAACTCGTTGCCCTGCAGGTGGGTACACCGCCGGAGTTCGTCGGGTGCCGAAGAAAGCACCTGCGAGCGAACCGTATCGAAGATGTTCCGAATCTCGTCGTCCAACTCCTCGTACAGCAGTCGCTTCGTTTCCGCGCCGTGGCCCGGCGTGAACACGCCCGTCCCGGCCTCGTAGACGATGCTCAGATTGCCCGAGTGGACGATTTCGTTGCCGAGGCCCTGAATAGCGAATCCCTTCACGTTCTCAAGCGTCTGTCCCGTACAGACGACGATTGGCATCCCGTTTTCGTGAAACTCGGTCAGCAGGTGGAGCGTCTCCCGCGGAATCTCGTTGTCGGTTCCTCCGGCAGAGCGCAGGGTTTCGTCCACGTCGAGCACCAGCGCGTTCACCCCTCGCCCGTATTTCGAGTAGAGGTCGAGCGCGGTGAACGACTGGTCGCGCGTGGCGTGCGCGGCGATGGTGGCGTAGGTTTCGCCCGCGTCGAACGCCCCGCGAATCTCGTCCTTTCGCTGGTCTAACTCCTCGCTCGCCGACTGCCAGTGTTCCAGCGCGACGCGGGAATCGACTGGTGGAAAGAGGTCAACGAAATCCTGATATGCCCGGAGGGTTTTCGCGTCGAACTCGTCGTAGAGGCGATAGAGGGCGTCGTAGCGTTCCATACAGGAGTATGGCTTTTCACGGGAGATAAAGTTCGGGGGCTGAGATGGTGTGGATATGCGAGATGGTTTCGTGCAGTATGTGATTTATCGCGGCAAGTTGACGATATGCCAACGGCTTTTCGAAGTCTGTTCGGAGATGGTGGTTGCACGTCACAACTCCAATCAAACCGTCACCGTACCCGCAGGGCCTCGGCCCTCCCCAACCGATTCGCTCACTCGCTGGTGCTCGTTTACTCATCCCTCGCGCGGGCGAACCGAGAGTTCGCCTTCGCGCGCCGTATCGTCATATTCGAGTGCTGTGGATTTTCACTAAATCCAATGGCGCGTGCGTTGGCAAGCCTGAGGACTCGTCGTCCGAAGGCTTGCTGATTATCGCGCGAGGGATGACCGAGTGAAACGAGGGAATCGGTTGGGGAGGGTCGTGGCTTGCGGTTGCGGTGGCGGTTTCAGTGGAGTCGTGACGTGCCAACAACAGCGTCCAAAATTTGAGAGCGTGCTGTTCTGCAGTCGTGGCTTGCAACCATCATCTCGAAACAAACCGCAGGAATTCCATATCCGAACAAACCTCAGAAACTCGTCGTCGGATTTTCTACGGTGACAGTTTTATTCGAGTCTGTAACGCCCCATCTCACGGTCCCTAGATGCCCTTTTGCCCGCGCAACCCGTCTCTTTCTGCGAGCAGAGGGGGAAATCGCGTGCCTACCACCAAACCATCAACCAGGAGAGGCGAACCCGATGAATAACAAAGGAAAACGAACCGACTATCTCGTCATCTTCGTCCTCTGGCTGTTGGTGTTCATCGTCGCCAGCCAAGCCCTCATCATCGCGCCCATCCTTCCGCGAATCGCGGAGCAACTGTCGGCCCCGGAAGCCGTACTTGGTACGCTCATCACCTCCTATGCGGTGGCAGTCGGAGCCTTCTCGCTCGTCGTCGGCCCGATTTCAGACCACGTGGGTCGTCGCCGGATTCTGCTGGTCGGCACCGCCCTCCTCGCGATTTCACTCGCGGCCCACGGATTGGCGTGGGATTTCGCTTCCCTGCTGGCAGTCCGAGGTCTGGCCGGAATCGCTGGCGGCGTGCTGAACGGCGCGGCAGTCGCCTACGTCGGGGACTACTTCCCGCGCGAACAGCGCGGTTGGGCGAACGGCTGGGTGTTCAGCGGCTTCGCGGCCGGGCAAATCGCCGGGATTCCGCTGGGTGCGATTCTCGCCGAACGACTCGGCTTCCGGATTCCGTTCCTCCTCTTCGCCGTGCTGATGGCCGTGACGTTCGTTCTCGTCTGGACGACGGTGCCGAAACCGGACGTGCAGTTGGCGACCGGGAAACTCTCCTTTCGGTCGGCTATCGGAGCCTACGCGACGCTCCTCCGGCGGCCCGAAATCGCCGCCGCGACGGTGGTGTTCATCGTGATGTTCATGGGCAACGCGCTCTACACGACCTACCTCCCGACGTGGCTGGAAGCTACCCTCGGCATGAACGGCACCGCAATCGGCGCGATGTTCTTCGTAGGAGGCATCGCCAACGTTCTGGCAGGGCCGCAGGCCGGGACGCTCTCCGACCGCGTGGGCCGCAAGCGCGTCATCGTCGCGGCGTCAATCGGCATCGCGCTGGTCATGTTCGCCACGCCGTTTCTCGCGATGGGCGTCCTCGCTGTCTACGCCCTCTTCTTCGTCGTGATGGGACTGTTCGCCTCGCGGGCGACTCCCTTCCAGACGATGTTGACCGAACTGGTGTCGGGCGACCAGCGCGGGTCGCTGATGAGCCTCACGGTCGGTATCGGGCAGGTCGGTTCCGGCATCGGCGGCGCGCTCGCCGGGGGTGCCTACGTCGCCGTCGGCTACGACGGAACCACGGCGATTGCTGGTGGCGCAATGGTTTGCATCGTCGTTCTCGTCTGGCGGTATCTGCCTGAGACGGCCAACATCGACGTTCGACCGGGAGCGGAGCACCCGGAAAGATCCGGCCATCTGGCCGCGGACTCCGCTACCGAAATCGCCTGCGGGCAGACACACGACGCCTTCTGCGGGCCGACCGCGGAGGGTGGTTACTCGCTGGAAAAGACGGTTGCCTACGAACAAGCGCGACGGGACGCAGATGGGGAAATTCGTCCGCGGAGCGCGGGCGAATTTCCCGGCGACCGATAATCAGGAACTGCCAGTAACCTATCGAACGCGGTCGAAAACTGTGTTCTGACAGTTCCGGCACTGTCGTCGGTTGCGCCAGTATTTCTTGCCGCACGCGTTGCATTTCCAGTTCGGTGTGAGGAAGTCGGGTTTCAGCGATTCCAAGTTCATGCCATCACTAGGAAGCGAGTGAATAAACGCCTCACGCCGCAGAAGATGAATATTCGGGTGCGAAAAATCGAGGCTTGGACTGTAGGAGACAGTCGCTAGCGACTGTCTTCCACGCCCACAGCTATTACTGATTTCCCGTCGTCCCGAAGGCTATGGTGGGGAGCGAGCAAAAAAACGGGGAGCCGAACTTCGGGTACGTCACGCCCGAGAATTTGGGACTGTTTACCGACCTCTACGAACTGACGATGTTACAGGGGTATCACGGTGCGAATCACAATCCAATGGCCACGTTCAGCCTGTTTTTCCGCGAACTACCGACGGACAGAGGCTACGTGCTCACGGCGGGATTGGAGCAGGTAATCGCCAGCATCGAAACGCTGTCGTTCGGCGAGGAAGCACTTTCGTACCTCGAAAAGAGGGGATTCGAATCTGATTTTCTCGACACACTCGCAAACTTCGAGTTCACGGGGGGACTGCGGGCACTTCCGGAAGGAACCCCGGTGTTTCCGAACGAGCCGATTCTGGAGGTGACAGCCCCGATTTTCGAAGCTCAACTCCTCGAAACCCTGCTTTTGAATCAAGTCGGCTTCGAGAGTCTCGTGGCGACGAAAGCGGCGCGAATGCGCGAAGCCGTCGACCGCCACGGAAACGATCAGTCGCTCGTCGATTTCGGTTCCCGGCGCGCCCACGGCACCGATGCCGGAATGAAAGCCGCCCGCGCCGCCGTCATCGGTGGCTTCGACGGAACCTCGCTCGTTTCGGCGGGGGAGGCCTTCGACATCCCCGTCCACGGAACGATGGCCCACTCGTGGGTGCAAAGCTTCGAAGACGAGCGCGAGTCGTTTTCCACGTTCACCGAACAGTACGGCGACGATTCGATTTTGCTAGTCGATACCTACGACACCGTCGAAGGGGCCCGGATTGCGATGGACGTAGCCGACGAACACGACGCCGAGGTCGGGGTACGCCTCGATTCGGGCGACCTCGCAACGCTTTCGAAGGAAGTCGCGGAAATCGTCGGGGACGCACCGATTTTCGTCTCCTCCGGAATGGACGAGTACAAAATCGCGGACTTCCTCGAACGCGGCGGCGTCGCTACTGGCTTCGGCCCCGGAACCGCGCTCACGACGAGCGAGGACGCGCCCTCGCTCGACCTCGTCTACAAACTCACCGAAATAGAGCGCGACGGCGAGATGGTGCCGAGCATGAAACTCTCCTCGGGCAAAGTTACCTACCCCGGCGCGAAAAGTCTTCGGCGCGTCCATCACGGAGAAGAAGACGAGTATCGAAAGGACATCCTCGCCCTGCGGGGAGAGGTTGTCGGGAGCGAAGATGAGGATGTCCGGGACGGAAGCGAGGGCGATTCTGGGGGAGAAGAACAACTCGTCACGGTGTTCGAAAACGGAACGCGGGTGTACGACTCGCCGGGCCTCGACGCGATTGCAGACCGGGCACGAGAAGGTCGCCGAAACTTGCCAGCTGAATGTCGGTCGCTTCGGAATCCCGCCGAGTATCCAGTCGAAATCAGCGAGGGGCTTCGAGAACTGACGAACGAGGTGCAGACCCAGTTGGAAGCGAGGAACCAATAACGAATCGTCACTGCTGTTCCAGAATTTCACTCGCTTCTTGTAGTACGTCGTGCTTCCATCGACCGATGTCGTTCGTTGCGACCTGTTCTCGGAGTCGGTTCATTCGGTTCGACCGCTCCGCTGGTTGCATCTCCCGTGCGTCTTCGATGGTGGCCGCGAACGCTTCCGTATCGTTCGGATGCACCGTCAGCGCGAGTTCTCCGAGTGCTTCGTGCGCGCCGACGAGTTCGCTCAGAACCAGCACGCCCGGGTCGTTCACCTGCGAGGCGACGAACTCCTTCGCCACGAGATTCATTCCGTCTCGAAGCGAACTGACGAGACAGATGTCGGCTTCCCGGTACAGCGCGGCCAGCGCCGACTGCGGGAGGTGGTCGTCGATGGGGACGATGGGTTGCCACGTCTCCGTTGCGAACCGATCGTTGATTCGTTCGACCCGCTCTTCGACGCTCTCCTGTAGGTGCTGGTACTCGTCGATTTGACTCCGGCTCTCGGTCACTTTCTGCACGTAAGTGAGTCGTTCCCGACAGTCGGGATACCACTCCCAGAGGTGTGAAAGGGCATCGAGGCGCTGTTCGATTCCTTTCGTGTAGTCCAACCTATCGACGCCGAGCGCGAGCTGTCCCTCGTCGGGAATCGGATACGTTTCGCGTAGGGACTGCCACTGGTCGTCCGCTTCGCTCGACTCCGCGAGCCGTCGTCGCTCCGCGGTGTCGATGCCGAGCGGGAACGCCTCGACGCGGATAGTTCTCCCGTCGTAGTCGATGCGACCGCGGTTCCGGTCTACGTCCGCATCGAGCGCGTGGGAAACGCAATCGAGGAAGTTCAGACAGTACTGGTCGAGATGGAAGCCGAGCAGGTCGTTCGCTAACAGTCCGGAAAGCAGTTCGTCGTACTGCGGACAGCTTTGGAACACGTCCCACGACGGCCACGGAATGTGCCAAAACTGCATGCAGAAGGCGTCAGGAGCTTGCTCGCGCACCATCCGCGGTGCGAGCGCGAAGTGGTAGTCCTGAAACCAGACGACGGCGTTCGACGGGTCGATTCGGGAGCAAATCGCGTCCGCAAACTGCTGGTTCGTGTTCCGGTACTGCCGCCAGTATCTCGCGTTCGGCGTCATCTTCGCGGTGTCGGAGTGACACAGCGGCCACAGAACCTTGTTGCTGTAGCCGTAGTAGTAGTTCGACACCTGTTCGTCGCTCAAGAGCACGCGTTTCAGTTCGTAGGACGGCGATTCCGGCGGCACGCGCACGCAGTCGTTTTCGTCGGTCACGTCGGCATCCGCGTCGCCGCTTCCCCACGCAACCCACGTTCCGCCGGTATCCGCCATCATCGGGTCGAGCGCGGATGTTAAACCACCTGCCGGTCTAACGACGCTAACCGACCCGTCGTCGCGTTCGTGCGTGTACGGCTCTCGGTTCGAAACCAGCACGAACTCCCTGCTTTCGAACAAATCGGACATTGTCGGAGGATGACCGCTCGATTCCGCGAGCGCGTTCGGGACGGACTTATCGGTGTTACTCACTTGATTACATTGGGAGCGACAGCCCAATCATTTCGTGGCTTGCGTTGGCAAGTTCATCTCTTTCGATAGAACGGACAGTTCGTTCACAAACTGCTACGCGAACAGTTCCTCGTGTTGTTCCACGAGGTCTGTGTACGCTCCGGAGGAGTACGCTTCGAAGATTTCCTCGGGGTCGATAGCCGTCTCCGAAAGCGGCGTCACATGCGCAGGAATTCCCCTGACGAACGATTCGGGCGGGATGTCGAATGCCTCTGGCGTGACGGTTCCCGCCGCGACGATGCTTCGCTCGCCGACTCGCACGTCACTATTTATTGTCGTGTTGAACCCAATCAGCGCGCCGTTCCCGACTTCGGCGTCGTTCAGCACCGCGCCGTGACCGACCATCACTCGGTCGCCGACGATCGAGGCGTGGACAACCGCGTTGTCGCCGACGTGCGACTCTCGACCGATTCGCACCGACGATACATCCCCCCGCAAAACCACGCCGGGCCAGATGCTCGCGTCGGCCTCGATTTCCACGTCCCCCACCAGCGTCGTCTCTCGACTGACGTGGGCGTCCTCGTGAATCGACGGCTCTGTCCCTTCGAATCCGTAGATCCGGGCCATGACAGGGACACAACGTTCTCGAAGTAAAAGCTACCCCCGGCAGAGCTTTGCGGATGAACGTCGTGTATTTACGGCGATGTTCAAGGCACAACTCTCCGACGGTGAACAGATTCGGTGTGCCGACTACGAGATGGAAGAGGTCGGTGTCAGACTCTTCGACGAGGAGGGCGGCTTCCTGACATTCGTCCCGTTCACGCACCTGCTCTGGGTCGGGCGCGTGGACGACGCCGGACGAACGCTCTGGTAGTCGGTTTCCCGTTCACTCGGCCCACTCGTGTTCGCGCAGGTAGTCCGCGAACAGCGTGAACGAAACGTCGTGATTCGTCCGTAGTTCCGCCAGGTCGATTGGGCCTCGTTCCGGTTGAACCAGCGGTACATATCGGCATACGCTTCGCCCGCGCGCTCTTCGAATTTCTCGATTGGAACGTGGTCGGCCAGCACGTCGATTCCTATACTTTCCGACAGTCGAGCCGCCATCGCCGACATGGTGAGTTCGTCGCCAGCCAACTCGAACGTCTTTCCGGCGTAGCGATTTCGGTCGTGAAAGGCCTCCGCGACGAACGCACCGATGTCGTCCACGTCGATGATGTAGAGCGGAACGCGCGGTTCGAGCCCGCGCTCCATGAGGTGTCGCGTGACTGCCCCACCCTGATTCCCCGTTGCTCCCGCCACGAGCACTCGTTCCGGTGGCATGGTGAGTCAGAGACGACGGGACTGTTCTTAGCTGTTCTCGCCCTTCTTCGACTGACTTCCATCCCAAACCGACGGTCGGTTTTTTAACCAATGCCGACGAAGTATCATGTTATGCCGGGAATCACATACGAAGACTTCCTGAATTTGGATTACACGCCCGCCGACTCCGAACTCGTCTGCACCTTCTACATCGACCCTGCAGAAGATATGGACATGGAAGACGCCGCCTCGCGCGTCGCCAGCGAGAGTTCCAACGGAACGTGGGCAGAGCTACAGGTCGAAGGCGGCATCACCGACCTGAGTGCCACGACGTTCGACATTGAGGGCAACACGATTCAAGTCGCCTACCCCGACGAACTGTTCGAGGGCGGCAACATGGCGCAGGTGCTCTCTTGCATCGCGGGCAACATCATGGGCATGAAGGCGGTTGACCGCATCCGCCTCCTCGACTGCGAGTGGCCCGAAGCACTCACGAACTCCTTCCCCGGCCCGCAGTTCGGAAGCGACGTTCGAAACGAGATTTTCGACGCGGGCGACCGCCCGATTACGGCGACGGTGCCGAAACCCAAGGTCGGCCTCTCGACCGACCAGCACGCGAAAATCGGCTACGAGGCGTGGATGGGCGGCTTAGACCTCCTCAAAGACGACGAGAACTTGACCGACCAGGCGTTCAACCCCTTCCACGACCGACTCACGGAGAGTCTCTCCTACCGCGACGACGCGCAGGACGAGACGGGCGAGAAAAAGAGCTACCTCATCAACATCACCGCCGACGCGAACACCATGCTCGAACGCGCCGACGTGGTAGCAAAACAGGGCTGTGAGTACGTGATGGTTGACGTGGTGACATCTGGTTGGGCCGCCGTGCAGGCGGTGCGAGAGCGCTGTGAGGAACTCGGCCTCGCAATCCACGCGCACCGCGCGATGCACGCCGCCTTCGACCGACTCGAAGACCACGGCGTCTCGATGCGCGTCATCGCACAAATTACCCGCCTCTGCGGCGCAGACCAACTCCACACCGGAACCACAGACCTCGGCAAACTCGCAAACGAGGACACGGTGGGCATCAACGAATGGCTCTACTCCGACCTGCACGGCATGACCGACGTGCTCCCGGTCGCCTCCGGCGGACTCCACCCCGGACTCGTCCCCGAACTCATTGAGCGCGAAGGACAGAACATCGCTATTCAGGCCGGTGGCGGCGTCCACGGCCACCCCGACGGAACGCGGGCGGGTGCGACGGCGCTTCGACAGGCGGTCGATGCCTCGGTCGCTGGCACACCAATCGAGGAGTATGCGGAAGACCGCCCAGAACTGAAGACAGCGCTCGACAAGTGGGGCACCGAGACACCGCGATAAGCAACGAGACGCCGTTCCTCGAACTGGACTCCGATTTCTATGGCGCGTGCGCCAGCGGGCCCGAGGCGTTTACCGCCGAGGGTCTGCTGGGTATCACGCGAGGGATGACTGAGGAGGAGGTGGCTGTAGCGGTGGCGGTGCTGTGGGTGGGATCGAAAGGGGCCGTCAACTCGCGTTCATCGTGGTCGTCTGCGCGAGCTACTATTCCGGTCGGGCGTTGCTGAGAGACCGGAATATCTCGCGCCAGCGACCGTGAGCGGGCGGACAGGGGATTTCTGCGTCCGTTACCCTGTGTTTATTACTGCCCCATTCAGCACCGACAAGACGAACCGAGCGAGGATGTTCCGTGGTGCTACATCGCGCCGCCCATCCCGCCCATTCCGCCCATCTCGGGTTCCTCCCCACCTTCGCTTTTGCCGAGGTCACCTGCCGAAATCACGTCGTCGATGCGGAGCAGGAGTTCCGCGGCGTCCGTTGCGCTCTGGATGGCTTGGGTTTTCACGCGGAGGGGTTCGACCACGCCGGCGTCCAGCATGTCGGTCACCTCGCCGGTTTCGGCGGTGAGTCCGGCGTCTTCTTCTCCGGCGTCGTGCTGGCTTCGAAGGTCGGTCAAGGCATCGATCGGGCCGACGCCCGCGTTCTCCGCGAGGGTGCGCGGAATGGCCTCCATCGCGTCGGCGAAGGCTTCGACGGCGAGTTGTTCCCGCCCGCCGACGCTGTCGGCGTAATCGCGGATAGCGAGGGCCAGTTCCGTTTCGGGCGCACCGCCGCCCGGAAGGACTTGTCCGTCGAGGAGGGTCACGCGAACCACGCCCAGACTGTCCTCTACGGCGCGTTCGACCTCTTCTACGACGTGTTCTGTTCCGCCGCGGAGGAGCAGGGTGACGCTTTTCGGATTCTCGCAGTCCTCCACGAAAATCATGGTGTCGCCTCCGACATCGCGTTCGCCGACGGTTCCCGCCTCGCCGAGGTCTTCGGGGTCGATGTCGTCCAAACTGGAGACGACTTTGCCGCCCGTTGCCCGCGCGAGTTGGTTCATGTCGCTCGCTTTCGTTCGGCGAACGGCGAGGACGCCTCCCTTGGCGAGTAAGTGTTGGGCCATGTCGTCGATTCCTTTCTGGCAGAAGACAACGTTCGCGTCGCTGTCGGTGATTCTATCGACCATCTCGCGGAGTTGCGCTTCCTCGCGCTCGATGAACGTCGTCAGTTGGTCGGGGTCGGTGACGCTGACAGAAGTGTCCGTTTCGGTTTCGCGCACCTCTATCGGCGTATCGATGAGCGCGATTTTGGCGTCATCGACCTGCCACGGCATGTTGTCGTCGGCCCGTTCTTTGTCTACGACGATGCCTTCTACGAGTTCGGAATCAGAAATACCACCTCCGACGATGGTTTCGACGGCAACGTTTGACAGATCGATTTCCTCCTCGTCCTGAACCGCCCGTACCGCGGTGACGACGAGTTCCGAAAGCGCCTCCTTCGCGGCTTCCGCCCCCTTTCCGGTCATGGCAGTTTGTGCGATTTCGGTCAGCAACCCAGCCTCTTCGACCGGATACGATTTCGATTGGAGAACATCGCGCGCCTCCTCGCTGGCCAGTCGATAGCCACGGGCGACGACGGTCGGGTGGACGCCCTGTTCGAGTAAGTCTTCTGCCCGCTTCAGCAGCTCGCCAGCGAGAATGACCGCGCTGGTCGTTCCATCCCCGGTTTCGTCTTCCTGTGTTTCCGCGACTTCGACCACCATAGTCGCCGCCGGGTGCTCGATGTCCATCTGCTTGAGGATGGTGACGCCGTCGTTCGTGATGACCACGTCCCCCATCGAATCGACGAGCATCTTGTCCATCCCTCGCGGCCCAAGGGTAGTTCGTACCGCCTCGGCGACGGCCTTCGCCGCCGTGACGTTCATCTCGCGGGCGTCGCGCCCGCTGGTTCGCTGTGCATCCTCTCCGAGTATCAGAATCGGTCCCGTCTGCATTCTGTCTGCCATGGTACCCCCGACCGAGGTACGAGGGCATCCACAAAAGAACTATCCCGACTCAGTCGAAGCGTTTCCGAACCCGTTCTCACCGTGTCTCGTGGCGAAACGCACATCCCCCCGCCGTGAGAAATTTCAGGAAATGATAGGCAAACTCGACCCCGACGATCTTGCGATGGTCGTCTCGCGCACGGGTGCGCGAGACGACGACGTACAGGTCGGTCCCGGATACGGCGAGGACGCCGCCGAAATTCGCGTCGGCGACCAGTCGCTCGTCGTGAGCTCCGACCCGCTGTCGCTGGCCCGCGAACGACTCGGAACCTTGGCCGTCAACGTCGCCTGCAACGACGTGGCCGCCTCCGGCGCAGACCCGCGCTGGTTGACGAACGTCGTGTTTTTGTCGGACGACGACCCAGAAACGCTGGACGTGGTGACCCAGCAGATAGACGATTCTGCCCGTGAGTTGGGCGTCGCAATCGTCGGCGGCCACTCCGAATACGCCCCCGACCTCTCGCGACCGATGGTAACGATGACCGCCATGGGACTTACCGACGCGTTCGTTCCGACCGGCGGGGCGGAACCCGGCGACAGACTGATTCTGACCAAGGGGGCCGGAATCGAAGGCACGGCCATCCTCGCAACCGATTTCCGGGACGAAGTCGGCGAGAATGCGAACCGGGGCGAATCCTTCTTCGAGGAAATCAGCGTGGTCGAAGATGCCCGAATTCTACGTGAGGATGCCACGGCCATGCACGACCCGACCGAGGGTGGGGTGGTCACCGGCCTGCTGGAGATGGCCGAAGCCTCCGGCGTGTGTCTCGAAGTCGCGCGCGAGGACGTGCCGGTTCGGGACGTAACGCGGGAGCTTTGTGACACGATGGGCGTCGACCCACTCCGGATTTTCGGGTCTGGAGCATTGTTGGCCGCGGTTCCGGAGGACGCAGTTTCGGCGGTTCTTTCAGACCTATACGAGGCGGGGATTTCGGCGGATGAGATTGGTCGAGTCGTGGACGGGGATGGCGAACTGGTGGTGGACGAAGAGGTGGTTTCAGAACCGCCTCGGGACGATTTGTACCACCTCTGGGAATAGCCATCAAAAGACGGGTTTCATAGCATTATTTGGGTTTTATTGACTGTCGAACTGTTAGAACAGTTATTGTCTCGTGGATGGCCAATCTTTAGATACGGGAGGGTTCAGGTCTATTTTCGGTGTTGTCCGCAAGTCACGACTCCAAACGAAGCCCTCAGTCGTCACTCCCTCCGGTCGCTCCTCCCTCGCCCTTCATCCACCGTCAGAGACAAGCTCTGACGAGCCCTCGCTCACTTCGTTCACGAGGACACCGAGGAACCACCACCGCCTCCGCACCGCAACGGCAGTCTCCCCACACCTCCCCGCCAGCGCAGGTTTGGGCTACATGCCTCACTGTCGTTCGTCACTCGCCCGAGTGCGCTGGCGCAACCATGCGGCAGGTCAGTCAAACGACACGGCGCGCGCTGGCGAACCGTCGAGGAGTTCACCTCCGAGAAGGCGAACCAAAACCGCGCGAGGGATGACAGAAGCGAGTGTCAGCGAGCAAAGGAATTGGTTGGGGAGGCGTGTGGCGAACGAGATTTCGAAGAAATCTCGAACGCGAGTAGCGCGGAACTGTGTTCCGCGGACAGTCGAGCGGCGAAGCCGCGAGACGACGCTGCAACCGCGAGCAGGCGGTGCGGTGGCGGAGCGGTTTGATTGGAGTCGTGATTACCTAGCGGCAACTCTACTGCACCTCAAATTACGTGACACAACCATCACCCCGATGTGGTACACACAGAGTCAGAACTACCGAGCAATACAAAAGGCGAGATTTCCAAAAAGAAAACTAATTCTCGTGTTAGTGACGACCGGTGTCGTACTTGTAGGTCGCCTCGTCGGGGTCGATACCGAACTCTTCGGCCATTCCTTCGGTGTCGTTCTCCACCGACTCCGAAACCGCCCGTTCCCGTGCTTGCTTAAATCGTTCGCGCAGTCGGTCGGGCATCTCGAACTCGCCGACCGAAAGCACCATTGGGATGGCGTCGGGTTCCGTCTGTTCGCGCTTCGATTCGAGTCTGTCCCGAAGTTTCTCGGGCAGGTCACTCGTGTCGATGGGTTCGAATCCGAACTGCGCGAGGTAGTCGGGAACGCCGACGAGGGCGTACACCTCCTCGAAATCGTTGTCCCCGGCTTTGTCGATGAGTCGTTCTACGACGTGCGCGCCGACGCCCTGCTCGCGCCACGCGGAGACGACGCCGATGCTGGTCAACTCACAGATGTCGGGCGAATCGTCGGGTTTGTGGATTCGAATTCGTCCGAACCCGGCTTTCGTTCCGGAATCCTCGTCGATGGCGATGACGTAATCCCGGGAGCGGAAGGCGGTTTCGTCCAGTCCCATCGCCTCGATGTTATCGAGTAGCCAGACTTCCTCTCTGTTTTTGGCATCCCGGACGTACATGGGGAGAGATACGTTCGCGGTCATCAAAAAGTCATCCACCGCAATAGCAAGGGAAGTTCGATGGGGAAAACGAGAAAGAAATTACAACCCTTCCAGCGACCGCAACTTCTGTTCCACATCCGGCGGTGCCGCACTCGGCCCGTCACGAATCCGATGGTCGGGAACCAGAAGGGGCGCGGGATTCGCGTCCAAGGCAGTCCGGGCGAGTTCCAAATCCGCCTCCTCGGTGTGGTCGAGTCCGGATGTCATCCGGGTCAGGGTTTCGACGTTCACCTGTTCGCCGTAGGGAACGTTTCGCACCGCTTCGAGAACGCCTCGCTGGTCGGTGGGAAGCGTCAGTGCAACCTGCACGTCTTCGAAATCATCCTCGACACCTTCTAGATACGCGATGATTCTGTCGAGCACCGCGTGGTCTTCCTCGGCGTCGTCGTCCGCTTCGCGGGGGAACGTGACGCGTAAAACGCGACCGCTCGCCACCCCGATTTGCACGAACCGGCCCAGATAGGCCGATTCCTGCGCGTAGATCCCGGCATTCTCGTCCATACCGGAGAAAACGCACGTCCGACTATTCAAGATTGGCGTCTCGTGGACACAAGTCTTATGTACAAACTAGTTCGTTAATGTACGATGATGGACGCAGAAGGCGAACTCGCACCCGCGGTGCAGTCCATACTTCGGGACGCGAGAAAACGAGACACACCCGACGAGCGCGTGTCGGTAGACGCGCGCTCGTTTTCCGACGCGATTGCACGCACGGAGTCGGTGGGCAAAATGCCGGTCGTCGCGGAAGTAAAGCCGACGAGTCCGACGACGGATGGCAACCGAACCGACGACCCAGTCGAACTGGCGAAAGAGATGGTCGAAGGCGGGGCAACCGCGTTGTCGGTGCTGACCGAACCGGAGCATTTCGGCGGGTCGGCCGAGAACCTGCGCCGGGTTCGTGAAGCCGTGGGCGTTCCGGTTCTCCGCAAGGATTTCGTCGTGGAGGAAGCGCAACTGGACGTGGTGGAAGCCGACCTCGTCCTGCTCATCGCGCGGTTCGTGGGTGACAACCTTTCGGAACTGGTCACAGCAGCAAGAGCGCGCGGCTTTCAGGTTCTCGTCGAGGTTCACACGCACCAGGAACTGGAAAAAGCGATAGACGCGGGCGCAGACATCCTCGGCGTGAACAACCGCGACCTCGGCAAACTGGAAGTAAACCTCGACACCTTCGAGTCAGTTGTACCCGAAGTGCCGGACGATATGACCTGCATCGCGGAAAGCGGAATCACGACGCCCGAGGACGCCCGACGAATGCGTGAGGCGGGCGCAGACGCTCTTCTCGTCGGGAGCGCGATTATGGACGGCGACGTGGCCGAGAACACGCGGAGGTTGGTTTCCGCATGAGCGACGCCGAGTTCGAAAAAGAAGGAAAATTCGGCGACTACGGCGGCCAGTACGTCCCGGAAGTCCTCATGCCCGCCATCGAGGAACTTCAATCGGCCTACGAGCGATACGTCCTTGAAAACGAGGATGGCTTCATGGACGAGTTTCGTCGCCACCTCCGCGACTTCGGCGGGCGACCGACGCCCCTCCAGCGCGCCGACGCCCTGAGCGAGCGATACGACCGCGACATCTATCTGAAACGGGAAGACCTGCTCCACGGCGGGGCGCACAAGCTGAACAACGCGCTCGGACAGGTCTTGCTGGCGAAGTACATGGGCAAAGACCGAATCGTGGCTGAAACCGGCGCGGGCCAACACGGCACGGCAACCGCGATGGCCGCGACTTACCTCGGCATCGACTGCGAGGTGTACATGGGCCGCACCGACATCAACCGCCAGCGCCCGAACGTCTTCCGAATGCGAACCCACGACGCGGAAGTGAATCCCGTGGACGTTGGCTCGGGAACGCTCAAAGAGGCCATCAACGAGACGATGCGCGACTGGGCGACGAACGTGGAGGACACCCACTACGTCATCGGGAGCGTCGTCGGCCCGCACCCCTTCCCGCAGATGGTTCGGGATTTTCAGGCGATCATCAGCAAGGAAGTGAGAGAACAGATTCAGGAACAGGCCGGACGATTGCCGGACAGTGTTGTGGCCTGCGCGGGCGGCGGGTCGAACACGATGGGCGCGTTCCACGAATTCGTCTCCGACGAGAACGTGTCCCTGTTCGCAGTCGAAGCAGGTGGGTCGGGCCTGACGATTGAGGAGGACGAAGGACTCGCTCCGCACTCCGCGTCACTTTCGACGGGTGAAGACGGCGTGCTTCACGGCGCACGAACCAAACTGCTTCAGAGCAGAGACGGCCAAGTTCTCGAATCTCACAGCGTGAGCGCGGGATTGGACTACTCCGGCGTCGGCCCGGAACTCGCGCATCTCGCGGAAACCGGTCGCGTGACGCCCGTGAGCGTCGGCGATGACGCCGCGCTCAAAGCGTTCCACCGACTGTCGAAATTGGAGGGAATTATCCCCGCGCTGGAATCGAGTCACGCGATTGCCTACGTAGAAGAAGCACGAAATTCGGACGAAGCCGACGACTTGGGCGACCTCGTCGTCGTCAACGTCTCTGGACGAGGGGACAAAGACCTCGATACGGTCATCGAGGAAAGCGAGAAGCGGGGCATCGACACCGCGCCGAGCATGGAGGTATTCAAATGAGCAATCAACAATCGGCCCTCGAATCCGCTTTCTCCGACGAACCGGCTTTGATTCCCTACGTCGTCGCTGGCGACCCGGATCCGGAATCGACGAAGGAATACGTCCGCGCCCTCGCGGAGGGTGGCGCGGACGTCATCGAACTCGGCCTACCGTTTTCGGAACCGATTGCGGACGGCCCGACGATTCAGAACGCCATCCAGCGCGCGCTTTCCGGCGGGATGACGCCCGACAAATATCTCGACCTTGTGGCCGAGTTGGACGTGGATGTCCCAATCGTCTGCATGACCTACTACAACCTCATCTACCAGTATGGTGAATCCGAGGGGGTCGAATCCTTCGTTTCCGCCGCCGGAGAGGCCGGGGTTTCGGGACTCATCGTCCCCGACCTCCCAGTCGAAGAAAGCGACCCGCTTCGGGAGGCCTGCGACGAACACGGCCTCGACCTCGTGTTCATCGTCGCGCCGACCACCACGGACGAGCGCGAGGCCAAAATTCTCTCGCAGGCGTCGGGATTCGTTTACGTGCAAGCCCGGATGGGAACCACCGGGGCGCAGGCCGACGTGAGCAGTGCAACCCACGACAGTCTCGGGCGACTCGCCGAAACTGACCTGCCGAAGGTGGTCGGTTTCGGCGTGAGCGAGGGCGACCACGCCAAAGAAATCATCTCGGCGGGCGCTTCCGGCGTCGTCGTCGGAAGCGCCCTCGTGGACATCATCGCCTCGGGCGAGAACGTCGCCGAACGCCTCGAATCGAAAGCCGCGGAACTCAAATCCGGGGCACGCAACGGGACACAGGAAGTACCGCAACCGGAATGAATTTCACACTAGCTTGCTACACAGTCACACAATGAACACTGGAATTGCAGCACGACTCGACCGCATCGGACGGGACGGACGCTTCGTCATCGTTCCGATGGACCACGGCATTACACTGGGCGCAGTACGCGGCCTGAAAGACATCGAATCGACGATCGACGCAGTGACACGGGGCGGCGCGGACGCCGTTCTCACGCAAAAGGGAATCGCACCACGCGTCCATCCGAACAAAAACGATGCGGGCTACATCGTCCATCTAAATGCCTCCACATCTATCGGCCCGGACGCGAACGACAAACGAATGACCGGCACCGTCGAGGAAGCGATTCGGGCCGGTGCCGACGCCGTCTCTTTTCATATCAACGTCGGAAGCAACTACGAACCCAAGCAAATCACCGACCTCGCGGAAGTCTGTAGCAAGGCCGACAAGTTCGGCATGCCCGTCCTCGCCATGTCCTACGCCCGCGGCCCGGATATCGATGCACACGACGCGGAAAACCTCGGCCACGCAGTACGACTCGCGGAAGAGGTCGGCGCGGATGTCGTGAAAACAGCCTACAGCGGCGATTCGGAGAGCTTCGAACACGTCGTGGAATCGACGCGCCTCCCCGTGGTGATTGCGGGCGGCGCGCCGGAAGGCGACGAAGCAACCCTCGATGCGGTTCGCGGCGCGATGGACGCGGGCGCGGCGGGCGTTTCTATCGGCCGCTCCGTCTTCCAGCACGACAATCCGGAAGCGATTGCACGCGCGGTTTCCGGCGTCGTTCACGACGATTTGTCCGCTGAAGACGCGCTTTCCGAAGTCGGCCTGTTGGCGAATGTGTAAGCTGTAATTTTCCGTAGAAACATCGCCGTATTCGCCACGTTGAAGCCACCCCGATTCGACCGTGAAAACATGACACGCTCCGTGTGGCTGAAAGCCGACTCCGAGGTCGGCGACTGGGACGACCGCCGCAAACGAATTACCGCCGGGTTGGAAGCTGGTGTTGACTGGGTGCTGGTTGACGAACGCGACGTAGAGCGCGTGCGAAAACTCGGCGAAGTCAACGTCGCGGCGTTTCGTGCCGACAGCGACGTTCACGTTTTCGACGTGGAAGCGAACGATGAAGTGCCCGAACCGGACGCTAGAATCGTCGGCAAGGACGGCGAGGGCGACGGCACGGTTGACCTTCCATCCGACTTCTCCGGTTCCGCCGACCTCTCGACGCTCCGGCGCGAGGGCGCGGCGGAAGGTGCCTTCGTCCGTATCCTGAGCGAAGAGTACGAAGCGTTCGCCGAGGCCGCGGCAGAAGAAGCGGAGTACACCATCGTCGTCGGCGAGGATTGGACGATAATCCCGCTCGAAAACCTCATCGCCAGAATCGGCGAAGAAACCGATTTGGTCGCGGGCGTTACGAACGCCGAGGAGGCCCGAACCGCGTTCGAGACGCTGGAACTCGGTGCCGATGCGGTACTGCTCGACAGCGACAGCCCGGACGAAATTCGCGCGACGGTGGACGTTCGGGACGCTGCGGAGCGCGAAACGCTCGACTTGGAGTGGGGAGAGGTACTAACCATCGAACAGACCGGAAGTGCAGACCGCGTCTGCGTCGATACCGGGTCGTTGATGGAACACGACGAGGGCATGCTCGTCGGGTCGATGTCGCGGGGCCTCTTTTTCGTTCATGCGGAAACCGCCGAATCGCCATACGTCGCCTCACGGCCGTTCCGGGTGAACGCGGGCGCAGTCCACGCCTACGTTCGTGTGCCGGATGGCGGGACGAAATACCTCGCCGAACTTCAGAGCGGCGACGAAGTTCAGTTGGTTGACACCGACGGCAACACCCGTGAGGCAGTCGTCGGACGAGTGAAAATCGAGAAGCGCCCGATGTTTCGCGTCGAAGTCGAAACCGCGAACGGCGACCGAGTTGAAACACTGCTTCAGAACGCAGAAACCATCAAAGTCGCCACGCAGGACGGCAGAAAAGCAGTGACCGACCTCGAAGTCGGCGACGAACTGAAGCTCTATCTGGAAGGCGGTGCGCGCCACTTCGGCGAAAGCGTCGAAGAGAGCATCATCGAGCAGTAGTTCGGAAAAGAGAAATTCGAACTCGATTTACTGGGCCGCCGGTTCGGTGTCGATTGGATTCGTACACCAGTGACAGAAGTCGAGGTCTTCGTCCACGTTCCTCCGACAGTGCGGACAGCGCACTTCGCCCTCGCCGTCCGTCGTCGTCGTGGCCGACGCCCGGTTGTTCCGGAGTGCAGACCAGTAGGCATCAATGACGTTACACAACTGGACGACGAGAATCGGGAGGGTAACCTCGAAGGGCAGTGCCTGCAATTGCTCGTAGTAGGCGGAGAACCCGGCACCCTCAACCGCCTGAAACGTCTCCGGCGGGATGAAGACCATGGCGGTGACGAGGGCGAAGGCAAACCAGAGAAGCGCGCGAAGCCACTGACGCAGATAGGCGTGTCCGAACCCGGGATAGACGAGAGCCAAGACTGCCGCCAGCCACGGGCGCTTTCGTGTCATTTTTCGTGGGTTGTTGGCGGGCGGTGTTAAATCCTTGCAATACGGCTTTCGAGGCGGCGATGTTTATGATGGGAAATAATTGATACAAATCAGTTTTGGCGAGTTGCAACTAGCTCTCTATCAGCTTCGACTCTACAACTCACTGGCAATGTGACTTGCAGTCGGTATCAGCAACCGATCAAAAATCGGCGTCATCTCTGAAGTTCTCGAACCAACCGCGACAGTGTTACCAAATCGTACTGCCCCGGAGCCGTCGCGTCCGCCGAATCCAGCGGCGCGTAGCCGATTTTCGACCCGTAAATCGGGGCGACGGCGCGCGAATGGCGACCGATTTCGCCCATCGCCATCGTCGCCACGGTTCGCCCGCGCTCGGTCAGTCGATTCGTCACCGAGAGCAAATCGAGAACGTCGGAACGCGAATCCGCGGTGACCGCGAGTTTTCCCACGTCGGCGTAGTCGGTAGCCTGTTCCAGCAGTTCCCGCATCCGTTTTCCGCCGGGCGTTTCCTCGAAATCGTGAATCGAGGCGACGACTGCCGAGCCGTGCTTGCGAGCATGTTCGATTACTCGGTTGCCCTCCCCCGACAGCAGACACTCCAGTTCGAGGTCGATTGCGGCGACAGCGTCGTACTCCACGGCGGTTTCGAGGGCGTTCAATCTCGATTCGTCGCCGGTAGCCTCACCACCCTCCCACGACGCACGATTCGTGGCGAGAACCGGAAGGTTGCCGTCGTAATTAGCCAGTTGAGTGAGTGGGTCGTCCGCCAAATCCATGCGAAATTCGACCACGTTGGCGTGGTCGCGGGCGCGCGGTTCGTCCGCGAGAACCGCGGTGCTCGCCGCGAGGGTGAACGAATCGAAGGTCATACCGTGGTGTCGGTTCGGCGGGACAAAAGGCTACCCGGAAGGGGAAAAGAGCGAAAAGTCACTCGGAGTACGGTTCGTGCGCGGCGAAAAACCGATTCCCGTCGCGGGTCACGTCGGCCACTTCGTAAAATTGTAGCTCTCTCTCTTGGGCCGTTTTGACCGGGAAATCGTAGTGGTCTGAGTTGTAGGCGAGCGCCCCGTCGTGTTCAGCGACGAACTCGCGGTGGTCGTCGAGTCGTCGCTGAATGACATCGTGTGAAAGACCAGCCACCTGTTCGGTGCGCTCTTCGAACACGGCAGTAAAGTCGGATTCGAGTTCGTAGCCGACCGAATTTCTCCCCGCGACCATCGCCGCGATGGAGGTTGTTCCGGTTCCCCAGAACGGGTCGAGGACGGTGTCGCCGTAGACGGAAAACATCGAAATGAGACGATAGGGGAGTTCGAACGGAAACGCCGCGGAGCGTTCGCGCAGGTCGCCATGGTCGAGTTCCTGTATCTCGCCCCGAACCGCAGTCCAGAGGTCTGAAAACCAGTCGTTTCGCTCCTCCCAGAAGTACGCCGCCTCGTACCGCCGGTCAGCACCGGGTTCGAACCGCCGCGAATCGCCGTTTCGGAAGACGAGCAGATATTCGTGTTCGAGGGCGGTGTAGGCGTTCGGCGGGAGCATCCCCGACCCCATGAACTTCGTCAGACGGTTCGAGGGTTTTCGCCAGAGAATATCGGGAAGCGGGCGAAGCCCCTGCGTTCGTAGCCTTTGAAGGATTTGGGAATGATTCGGAAACAGTTGAAAGGTTCCATCGACCTTGCGGGTCGCATCGCCGACGTTGACGACTGCAATGCCGCCCGGTTTTAGCACGCGGGCGAGTTCCGACCACACGCCGTCGAGTTCGTCGTGCATCAACTCGAAAGCGGTGTCCCCGTCCTCACGTTCCAGTGCCGACGCGATGTCCGGGTTCAGCCCGGAAAACAGGTCGTCCCACATCTCTATCATCGGGTACGGCGGAGAAGTGACGACGAGGTCTATCGAATCGTCGGGAAGCGCACAGTCGCTTGCGTCCCCGACGTGAATCTCGTGCTCGGTTTCCATTGCAGTTGCTGTGTGGACGTATCGGCGCACCGCAAAAACATCTTTTCAAACTGGTCGGGGAGAAATTACAGCGCGACGGTTCCTTCTTCCGCTTCGAGCAGTTCGTGGTAGCGGTTGCGAATCGTGACTTCGCTGATGTCGGCGACTTCGCTCACTTCCGCCTGCGTCGTCTTCTCGTTGGTCAGGAGCGCGGCAGCGTACACCGCCGCGGCGGCGAGTCCGACCGGCGATTTACCGCTGTGGACGCCCTGTTCTTTCGCGTTCTTCAGGAGTTCGCGGGCGCGGTGCTCGGCCTCGTCCGAAAGGTCGAGTCCGGATGCGAACCGTGGGACGTAGCTTTCGGGGTCAGCGGGGCGAACTTCCAACTTGAGCTCGCGCACGACGTAACGGTAGGTGCGCGCCACTTCGCTTTTCTCGACTCGGCTCACATCCGTGATTTCGTCCAAACTGCGCGGGACACCGGCCTGTCGCGCGGCGGCGTAGACGCAGGCCGTCGAGACGCCCTCGATGGAACGTCCGGGGAGCAGGTCTTCGTTCAGCGCACGTCGGTAGATGACGCTTGCCATCTCCCGGACGTTGTTCGGCAGACCGAGGGCGCTTGCCATGCGGTCGATTTCGCCGAGCGCCTGTTTGAGGTTACGCTCCTTGCTGTCGCGGGTGCGGAAGCGCTCGTTCCACTTGCGGAGTCGCTGCATCTTCTCGCGCTGGCGTGACCCGAGCGAATTGCCGTAGGCGTCCTTGTTTCGCCAGTCGATGTTGGTCGAGAGACCCTTGTCGTGCATCGTGTTCGTCGTCGGCGCGCCGACGCGGGATTTCTCGTTCTTTTCTTTGGCGTCGAACGCGCGCCATTCCGGGCCGCGGTCGACGTTGTCCTCATCGACGACCAGTCCGCAGTCTTCACAGAGGGTTTCGCCGTGGCCGGAATCGGCGACGAGTTTGCCGCCGCATTCGGGACAGCTCTGGCCTTCGTTTCGTTGCTCTTCGACTTCGGTTTCTTCGGTTCTCGTTCGGATTGACGTTTTTGGCATGTGAAACATCCCTCCGGGGGGAGGGAGCGTCGGCTACCGGGCAGGGAATAGCCTGAAAAACCCGGACGCCGCTACTCTTAACTCGTCGTTAGGACGAAACATACTTAAAGGATTCGTTTTTGGCCCGCCATTCGTTCGTGAAACAGTCACACACGCCGTGAAATAGCCGTCCGGCGTCAGACGAGCGAAATGTTTAAGCCCCCATTTCCATCGGGTAAGGGAACGTTTACTTCCGTTCGAATCAGTGCCAAACCAATGGTAGAAGACCGCATCGTCTCGCTTGCGCCAAGTGCGACGGAAACGCTCCGCGAACTCGACGCGACGAACCGACTCGTCGGCGTCACGCACCATTGCTCGGTCGATGCGACCGGAGTCGGCGGCTGGTTGAACCCGGATTTCGACGCAGTCGAAGCGTGCGACCCCGACCTCGTGCTCACTGCCGACCCGTTGCAGACGGAAGTGCGCGACGAACTTCGCAACCGCGGGCATCGAGTCGTCCACGTCGAACCACGGACGCTCGGAGAAGCAATCGAATCGTTCGCCACGCTCGGGCAAGCAATCGGGCAACCGCGCGAGGGCCACGACCTCGCGTGGCGCGCACGAAGTCGAGTCGAGCGCGTTCGGCGACTGGTCGCGGATTTTCCGCGACCAGTCGTTTACTGCGAAGAGTGGTCTGACCCACCGACTGCGGCCGGAAACTGGGTTCCCGATGCGGTTCGCGCCACAGGCGGTCGCTATCCGTTTTCGTCGCCGGGCGAGCGTTCGACTGCGGTCGAACGCTCGCTGGTGGAGGAGGTCGAACCGGAACACGTCTTCCTCCACGTCTGTGGCTACGGCGAGCGAAGCGACCCTGAAGTCGTGTTGAATCGAGACTGGTCGATTCCGGCGATAGAAGATGAGGCAGTTCACGTACTGGACGATTCGCTGTTGAACCAACCGAGTCCGCGACTCATCGACGGAATCGAAGAGATGGCCGCGAGGATTCATCCGGAAGCACTGGAGTAGAAAACGCCAAATCCGACGAACAACAGGTGAAAGATATGCGAGTCGGAGTCGGCAGTCGAAATCCAGTGAAAATTGCGGCGGTAGAAACGGTGTTCGAGAGCCTCGATGCTAATCCAGAACCGGTCGTTGTCGAACCGGTAGCCGTCGAATCGGGCGTTTCGGAACAGCCGTTCGGCGAAGCGGAAACGATTGCGGGTGCAGAAAATCGCGCCCGCCGTGCCCAAGACAGCCAGCGCGACGATTCCGACTACGACCTCGGCGTCGGGTTAGAAGGTGGCGTCGCGGAGGTGCCCGGTTCCGACGGTCTGTACCTCATTATGTGGGCAGCAGTGACCGACGGCAAAACGGTCGGACGCGGTGCAGGGCCGCGCCTGCAACTACCGGAGTCCGTCGCCCGACGGATTCGGGACGATGAGGAACTCGGGCCAGTGATGGACGACACACTCGGCGAATCGGATGTAGCCAAAAAACAGGGCGCAGCGGGTGCGCTTACGGCAGGAATAATCGACCGGCAGGAAGCGTTGGAACACGCAGTTGCCGGGGCACTCGCCCCGTTTGTCACGGATTTCTACTGACCGTAAAAATAGAACCCGACCAGTTCAGTCGTCGAGCGACGACGCGGGGTCGGATTCGACCGACATCTCGCTGCCTTCTTCGACGGCCTGCGTGAGCGAGACGTTGAGCGAGAACATCGACGCGACGCCACCGATGAGCGTGACGATGTTTTTCACCGCGTGGTCGAGAATCGCCGCGCCGAGTGCAATCTGCCACGAGATTGGGGTCAGGCCAGCAACGAAGACGGTAAACGCCGCTTCGTACAGGCCGACACCGCCGGGCGAGAGCGGAAGCACTTTTGCGAGGTTGCCGACGCTCACCGCGAAGAACCCGACTGCGACCAGCGTGATGGGGTCGAGCGAAACGTCGGGGAAGGCAACCAGTACGAGGATGGCCGTCAGCACGTCGAGCGACCAGATAGCCAGACTGCTCAGGCCGACGCGGACGAACGCCTTCTTGTCGCTTGCGACGGTTTGCACGTCGCCGGTAAATCGCTCGATGAGGCTGGCCACGTAGTCGGCGTAGGAGTCCGAACTGACTTTCATGACGGCTTCGCGGACGAGATTCCGGTCGGAGCGCGCGCTGGCGACGATGACGCCGACCGCCGCGATTGCCGCCCCGCCGACGCCCGCTGCGACGAACACCGCTGTTTGTGCGGCCTCTTGCTGTTCCGCGCCCGTAATCGCTTGGACGATGTCCGCGGCCTGCCCGCTGGCAGTCAAGCCGAGCAGCACCGTCCCGGCCATCACGGTGATCGTGAGCAGATCGAACACGCGCTCGACGGCGAGCGAAGCGAAACCGGAGGGATACGGAATGTTCCGGCGCGCTTTCACGACGTAGGCGCGAACGCCGTCACCGAGTCGGGCGGGGAAGACGAGGTTCCCGGTTTGGCTGATGAATATCGCGCCGGTGAGGAACTGCGTCGTCTCGGTAAAGCCGAGTTCTTCGAGAATATCTTTGTACCGCGCACCGCGCAGTGGCCACGAAACGACGTAGATGAGCGCCGCAACGCCGACGAGGAGGGGATTCGCCTTGCTCATCTGGGTCAGCACGCTTTCCATCGGGAGATAGAGGCTCATCAGCGCGACGGCGATGACGGTCAGTAGAACCCCGACGGCCATCGACACGCGGCGGGTGATTCGCGGTTCGACGGAGAACTCCCACCAGCAGCGTCCGATTTGACTCCCCATGCCGAACACGTCGCGGACGAGGTCGACTTTCGTATCTCCTTTCGGCGTCCAGTCCACCGAGAACTCCTTGATTTTGTAGCCTCTGCGCTGGGCGCGCACGAGAACCTCGGTGTCCCAGAACCAGTGTTTGTCCTCGACGTTCGACAGCACGTCGAACAGCGCCGTCCTGTCGAAGGCCTTGAACCCACACTGATGGTCGCGCAAGTCGGAACGCAAAAAGAGGCGCGTCAGGCCGTTGAAACCTCTGCTCGCAAAGTCGCGTTTCGCCGGACGGTCGGCCACGTTTTCGGGCATCCACCGCGACCCGGTTGCGAAGTCGTAGTCGTCGGAGCGAACGCTTTCGACCAGTTCCTCCAAATGCGACATATCCGTCGCCAAATCCGTGTCGAAGTAGACCAACGTCTCGCCGTGTGCGGCCTCGAATGCGTGATTCAGTGCGCCCCCGCGCCCCAGTCGTTCGTCGCTGTGGAAGTGACGAACTCGACTATCCTGTTCTGCCATTCTGTCTGCGATTTCCGGCGTTCGGTCGTCACAGCCGTCTTCCGCGACGATGACCTCGAAGCTATCGGAGGGTAAAAACGATGCAAGCGTGTCGAGGGTCGTCTCGACGGTGTTCTCTATGGTCGCCTCCTCGTTGTACGCTGGAAGGACGACACTCACCTCTACGGAACCACCGCTCATTATTCACTCAGGTCATCCTCTCGCCGTAAGTAGCTTCTGGGCCACGACTGTCACGAAACGAGCCGTTAACCAACCGTACCAACCCACCCCACGGGGGAGGTTATATTCACCGCGAACAGTGGAGAAATCACGAGAGGGCGCGGCGTTAACTACTCGTACCAAACCCACTAAGGTCGTCTCCGCCCTCTCCGTAGGTATGAGCACTACCACTGCTGGCACGACGACCCTCACCGACAAGCAACAGCGCATCCTTCGCTACCTCCGTGAGAACGGCGAGACGAAGACGTATTTCAAATCGCGACTCATCGGAAGCGAACTCGGACTCACCGCGAAGGAAGTCGGAACGAACATGACCGCCATCGCGGACGGCGATTTCGACGTGGAAGTCGAAAAGTGGGGCTACTCCTCTTCGACGACGTGGAAAGTCAGCGCCTGAGTTCGGGTAGTTCGTCGCAGTGGACAGTCGAGCGCATCGTTCCAGTCAGCGCTCGATTGCGTCGTTCCAGTCGTTTCGCTGTGTTTCGTTTTCGCTGATTTCTGGCGACGCTCGATGTTGGATAATCCGTACCGACGGTACTGACAAGTAGCGAAGAGCAATGCAATATTTCTCCTGTCGAGTAATCGGAAAGTGGAACCGAAATCGGATGTGCTAGTTCACCAATTGCACCAATCGACTGATTCGGGCAGAGTTCGAGAGACGAAAACCAGTGGAAGCGAAAATATCAAGGGTCGAACGAAATCAAACCGGCCGCCTCGCCCGCAAACTGCTCTGCGTTCGCATCGAACGAGTCGGCGTAGCGAACGAGCAGAGTGATGAGCGTCTCGGGATGCCGAGCGGCGTAGCCGTCCTCGCGGGAAAGCAGGCCTTTTTCGTCCAAATCCGCGGCGTACTTGCTCACAGTCGGACGGGAAACGTCGAGCGCGCTTGCGAGGTCGCTTCCAGTCGCGTCCGGATTTCGGAGGAGTTCGATGAGCATCCCGCGCGGCGTCTCGCGGCGGAGGTAGCTCAGCGCGACTTGTTCGAACGCGGAAAACTGCCCGGCGGGGAAAAACCGCCGGTAGTCGCCGTCTCGGTGGCTCTCGACGACGCCCGCCTCCACGAGCTGTCGGAGGTGGTGTTGTGTCTCGCCGGTTCCGAGTTGCAGGTCGTCGCGTACCTTCGAAAAGTGAGCGCCCGGCGTGGTGGTGACGTATCCGGCAATCGCATCCCGGGCCTCGCTTCGCTCGCCCGTGCGGTCTGCGTCTGCGAATTTC
Organism: Haladaptatus cibarius D43; assembly: GCF_000710615.1. Classification (NCBI taxonomy): domain Archaea; kingdom Methanobacteriati; phylum Methanobacteriota; class Halobacteria; order Halobacteriales; family Haladaptataceae; genus Haladaptatus; species Haladaptatus cibarius. Next base: position 1,601,783 of record NZ_JDTH01000002.1, read on the forward strand.
GCCAGCGGCGTGGCCGCCCCCATAACCGCAAACCGGCGGAGGGTGGCACGCTTATTTTCATCCACGTTACCGGGTTCAACCATCTACACACTCGTAGGCGAGGGGGACGTAAAATAGCTTCGCTTGATAGACAGTTACAAACGAAAAACGAAACGAGGGAGACGTTATTCGACTTCGGTTTCCATCTCGGCTTCTTCGTCCATCTCCTCGATGACTTCGTCCGCACTCTTAATTTGGGCTTTGTCCTCGCCCTCTTTGATGGCTTGTGCTTCCTTTTCCATCGCTTCCACGTCCATCTCGGCTTCCTCGTCGATTTGGCCGAGGATTTCGTCGATGTCGTCCAGTCCGAGCAGTTCGCGGGTTTCCTCGTCGAAGTCGAGGCTGTTCAACTGCTGGTTGTCCGCCTTCACGTCGCTTCCGGTCAGATGTTTGCCGTACCGGCCGACGAGCGACGAGAGTTCCTGCGGCAGCACGAACGTCGTGGATTCACCCTGTCCGATGCTTTCGAGCGTCTCCATTCCCTTTTCGATGACGGCGCGTTCGCCCATCGATTCGGCGGATTTCGCGCGGAGGACGGTCGAAACTGCGTCACCCTGCGCTTCGAGGATCTGGCTCTGCTTTTCACCCTGTGCGCGGATGATGTTGGACTGTTTGTCACCCTCCGCCGTCTCGATAGCACTGCGGCGTTCACCTTGTGCTTCGAGAATCATGGCGCGGCGTTTGCGCTCTGCGGAGGTCTGCTGTTCCATCGCCTGCTGAACGTCCTTGGACGGGTTGACTTCACGGACTTCGACGCTTTCGACGCGAATCCCCCACTCGTCGGTGGGTTCGTCCAGTTCGCGGCGGATTTTCGCGTTGATTTCCTGGCGCTTGTTGAGCGTATCGTCGAGTTCCATGTCACCGAGGACGGCGCGGAGCGTCGTCTGGGCGAGGTTCGAAACGGCGCGTTTGTAATCCTCGACTTCGAGGAACGCCTTCTTCGCGTTCATCACCTTGATGTAGACGACGGCGTCCGCGGTCACGGGCGAGTTGTCGCGCGTGATGGCTTCCTGTCGCGGCACGTCGAGCGTCTGTGTCCGCATGTCGAAGCGGTACGTTTTGCTGACGAACGGCGGCACGAAGTTGATACCCGGTTCGAGGAGTTTCCGGTACTCACCGAAGACGGTCAGTGCGCGCTTCTCGGTCGCTTGCACGATTTCGACCGCCGACCAGACTGTGACGATGGCGAGAACCAGAAATAGCAGTGCAACTATCGTTATGAGTCCGCCAGCGGCGACGGATTGTAGAGGTACTAGGGGCAGCATACATCCGAATGTTGGGATAGCTACCTGTTAAGTATTTTGCTACTTTGTACGCTGAGAGTTAGTGGGAAAATATCCGGAGGGCGAAGACGTGTCAGAGTTCTTCCGTCTCTTTCTCGCGCTTCGAGCGTCCTCTGGCCAGTTCGCGGTCGATACTGTCTTCGATGTGGCCGAGCGGTTCGACAGTGACGACGTTGCCGCCGCCGGGGTCGATGACCATTACTTCCGTTCCTTCCGGAATTTCGCCGTCCATCGACCGCGCGGCGTAGTGGGGATTGAATCCGCCACCGGACAGTTTCACCTGTCCTTCGGAGGGGGTGACGCGCTCGGTAACACGTCCGGTCGTTCCTTTGAGCGAGTCAGAATCTTTCGTCCGTCCGGTTCCTTTGCCGCCGTACAGGTCGAGTTCGCGGTAGGCGTACAGCGATAGACCGCCGAACGCGAGGACGAGGAAGGCCAACACGAACGGCGTTGCTAGCGGCGGGAATGCGAGCGCCGCCAGACCTGCGAGCAGGAGCGCGACGCCGAGGACGATGAAATGCGCTCCGGGGATGAGCGCCTCCGCGAGCGCGAGCCCCGCACCCGCGAGGACGAGCAAAAGCGGGAGCGAATCGAGGGGCGATGCCATGATTGGGAGTTGGTGTCGAACGATTAAGGGTTTGTGGGTTACGCCAGTCCGGTCAACCGAAGAAACACGAACACCATCGTAAGCGCGCCGAGGACGACGAACAGGATGTTTTCCGCCGAGGGAGTGCCCGGTTCGAGAGGTTCGTCCATGGGATACATCTGTGAAGCGTCGTCGCCGTTTTCGTCATCATCCTCCCCAACATCCTCCACATCAAACTTCCAGTCGGACATACGCCGCGATACGAGTCGGTCGGACAAAAGGCTGGCTACGGGACGGACTATGGACGGTCGTGTGACCGAACGTCACCGTGGTAGACGACGCCGCGTTCCGCGTCGATAGTCACTTCGTCGCCGCTTTCTACTTCCGGGCCGAGCGGCGCGCCGCTCACCATCGGAATGTCGAGTTCGCGGGCGACTAGTGCCGGATAGCCGGTCATTCCCGGTCGAGCATCGACAATACCGGCGAGGTTCGACGTATCGCCCGTGAACTCGCCGTCGAACTCCGGTTCGAGGACGAGTATCGTCCCCTCTGGAACGTCGACGAAGTCGCCGGTCGAACTACGCAGAACCGGCCCCGCAACCTGCCCGCGAACGACGCCGCGACCGGTTGCGATGGTTTCGGCGGCGACGTGGACTTTCAGCATGTTGGCCGTATCGGAGCCTTCGAGTTCGGTCATCATGCCGGAGAGGACGACCACTGTATCGCCGCTCTTCGCAACGTCTGCGTCGAGGGCGGCCTGCACCCCGTCCTCGATGATAGTTTCGGCGCTTGGGCCGAGATTCGTGTATTGGGCGTTGACGCCCCACGAAAGCGCGAGTTTTCGGCGGACGCGGTCGTTCGGCGTCGTCGCCACGACGGGAACCCCGGGGCGGAACTTCGCCACCTTCAGCGCGGTGTAGCCGGATTCGCTGGCGGCGACCACGGCACTCGCGCCGATGTCGCGAGCGAGATACCGCGCGGAACGTGCGATGGCGTCGGTTCTGGTGTCATCGCTCGTCGGAACGCGCTGTTCGAGCGTTTCCTCGTACTCGTCGCTCTCCTCGACTTCGCGGACGATGCTGTCCATCGTTTCGACCACGCGAACCGGATGGTCGCCGATTGCCGTCTCGCCCGAAAGCATGACGGCGTCCGTCCCGTCGAGAACCGCGTTCGCCACGTCGGAGGCCTCTGCGCGCGTCGGCCTGCGCGAGTGAACCATCGAATCGAGCATCTCGGTGGCAGTGATGACGGGGACACCTGCTCGCTGGCAGGTTCGAATGATGCGCTTTTGAATCATCGGCACGTCCTCCATCGGACATTCGACGCCGAGGTCCCCGCGGGCCACCATCACGCCGTAGGCGGCGTCAACGATTTCCTCCAGATTCTCGACCGCGCCGCGCCGCTCGATTTTTGCGATAATCGGGATGTCTGCCCCGTTGTCTTCAAGCACTTTGCTGACCTCGAACACGTCGTCGGCGTCGCGGACGAAACTCGCCGCGACGAAATCGACGTTCGCTTCTGCGGCCAATTTGAGGTCGTCGCGGTCTTTTTCGGTGACGACATCCAAATCGAGTTCGACGCCGGGAACGTTAACGCCTTTCCGACTGCTGAGTTCGCCGCCGCTTTCGACGTGTGCGACGACGGCGTCGTCGTCGACTTTTTCCACCGTCGTCTCGATTCGGCCGTCGTCCAAGAGAACCGAGTCGCCTGATTCGGCGTTCGTGATGGCGACCGACAGGCCGACCTCCTCCGGTGTCGCGTCGTTGCCTTCGATGAATCGAACCGTCGAACCGGTTTCGAGCATGATTGGCTCTTCGATTTCGGCGGTTCGAATTTCCGGCCCTTGGAGGTCGAGCATCGCCGCAAGGGGATTTTCGGTCGCTTCGTCAACCCGCCGAACCGTGTCGATGATGTCCGCTCGGTCGTCACGCGACCCGTGGCTTGCATTGACCCGAGCGACCGTCATTCCGGCGTCTGCGAGTTCCCGAACCGAACTCTGCGAATCCGACGCAGGACCGAGGGTACAGACGATTTTCGCATTTCTCATACGCCACGATTGGTCGGTGCCTGCCAAAAAACCCCGCAGTTACCGCGGCGGAGAGTAATGATTGGGGACATCTGGCCACAATCGCTATTTGTGTCCCATTCAAAACGGGAAAATATGTCCAAATACGCATCACTGGTCACTATCGAACAAAATTATCAGAACGTCCAGGAACTCGCGTCCATCTGGGGAGACATCCGAAACGAACTGGAAACCCACGAGGCAACACTGGAAGAAACCTACGCCATCCTCGGCGAATACGATTTCCTTCTCGTCATCGACGCCGAAGATAGGGATTCGGCGTATCAGGCCTCGCTGTGTATCGAACGCTACGGACTCGACATGCAAACGATGGAAATCATTCCGATGAACGAGTTCGCAAATCTCGTGAACGATCTATAAAAAGCGATTTACGAGAGCCAAACGCGAGCAGCCGTAAAAATCGGTGGGTTCAACCAATTCTCACGCGGCTACTTGATTTTCGTTCCCGGTTCCGCGTCCTCGTACGTCGTCAGTAGGTCTGCTTCTTCGCCTGCCGCCAGCACCATTCCGTTGCTCTCGACGCCGAACAGTTCGGCCTTTTCGAGGTTGGCGACCACGACGATGTTCTTCCCTTCGAGGTCGTCTACGTCGTGCAGTTGTTTCAGTCCCGCAACAATTTGGCGCGTTTCACTGCCAATATCGACTTCCAATCGAAGGAGGGCGTCCGCTCCCTCGATTGGCTCTGCGGATTCGATGCGCCCGACACGCAGGTCGAGGCTCTGGAATTCGTCGAAGCTGATGCGGTCGTTCGAAGTCGATTCGCCCTCCGTCGTGGATTCGTCGTCGGTCATGGTTTTGTCTTCTTCCCCATCGTCAGTCGCCGCGTCGATGCTTGCTTGCAGTTTCTCGTTCAGTTCCGCTACTCGCTCGTCTTCGATTTTGCCGAACAGTTCGTCGGGTTCGCCGAAGTCGCCGCGGGGTGCGGCGAGAGCGTCCTCGATAGTTGCGTCGTGAACCGAGTCATCCTCGTCCAACTGCGACCAGAGGGCTTCGGCTTTGCCGGGCAGGAGCGGTGCGTAAAGCACCGCGAGTGCCTTCGACAACTGGACACAGTCGTAGATGACCTGTTGTGCTTTCTCCGGGTCGTCGTCGGTCAGCTTCCACGGTTCGTTGCGCTGAATGTACTCGTTGCCGAACGCGGCGAGTGAGGTGGCCGCATCACCGAGCTTTTTCAGCGAGTAGTCGTTGAGAGCTTCGCCGAAGTCGTCGATGGCCGACTCGATACGGTGTTGAACTTCGTCGCTAGCTTCGGCGTCCGGCGCGCCGTCGTAGTTCCGCGCGGCGAACAGCAGGCTTCGGTAGACGAAGTTGCCGAACGTGCCGACGAGTTCGCCGTTGACGCGCTCTTGGAACTGCTCCCACGAGAAATTCACGTCGCGCTCGAATCCACCAGTTGTGCTAAGATAGTAACGAAGCAGGTCGGCGTCGAAGCCTTCGTCTAGATAGTCGTCGGCCCAGACCGCGCGATTTCGACTGGTGGAAAAACCCTTGTCATTCAGGTTGACGAACCCACTGGCCATGACGGCGCGCGGTTCGTTGTAGCCGACTGCGTGGAGCATCGCGGGCCAGAAGACGGTGTGGTGCTGGATGATGTCGCGCCCGATGATGTGGATGATTTCCCCATTCTCTTTCCAGACTCCCTCCCAGTCGTAGGCGTCCGCACCGACGCGGTCGGTGTACTGCTTGGTCGAGGAAACGTACTCGATTGGCGCGTCTACCCAGACGTAGAGGACGAGGTCGTCAGTGCCGCCGTCTTCGTCTCCGGGGTAGTCGATCCCCCAGTCCATATCGCGGGAGATACACCAGTCTTGCAGTTCGCCCTCAATCCATTCGCGGGGCTGGTTTTGCGCGTTACTCGTCCCTTCGAGTCGGTCGATGAACCCTTGCAGGTACTCCTGTAGCTCCGAGACGCGGAAGAACTTGTGCGTTCGCTCGCGGTACTCTGCCGGGTTGCCCGTCAGGGTACTCGTCGGGTCTTCGATTTCGCCGGGTTCGAGGTGCCGACCACAGCCTTCGTCACATTCGTCACCGCGGGCGTGCTCGCCACAGTAGGGGCAGGTTCCTTCGACGTAGCGGTCTGGAAGCGGGGTTTCCTCCGCTGGGTCCCACGCGACCTTGATGTCTTTCTCGTAGATGTAGCCGCCTTCGTCCAGTTCGCGGACGATTTCGCGCGTGAGTTCGGTGTTCGTTTCGTCGTCGGTGTGGCCGTAGTTGTCGAACTCGATGTTGAACTTCGGGAACGTCTCCTCGTACTTCTCGTGGTGGCGAAGCGCGAACTCACGGGGCGAGACGCCTTCTTTCTCGGCATTGACGGCGACGGGCGTTCCGTGCATGTCCGACCCGGAAACGAAGGCTGTCTCTTGGCCGAACTGTTTCAGCGCGCGGGACAGTACGTCACCGCTGACGTAGGTTCGCAGGTGGCCGATGTGCAAGTCCCCGTTTGCGTAGGGAAGCCCGCAGGTCACCACCGCGGGATTGTCCGTCGGATAGTCGTCGTGGCTCATACTCTCATCTCCTTTGCTGCGGGTGTAAAACCCGCTGGTTTCGGTGTCTCGTCATGGGTGTTTCGTGCGATTGCTTCGCGGAACGACGCAGTGGCTCCGGAGTGATACTCGAACTGTCGGGTTTCACCCCCGAAAAACCGACTGCATCCGGCCCAGAAGGATTCACCCGACGCTATGGCAGGGTTCGCATGGAGGGAGCGTGAGTGTGGGCCGTCCGTCGCATAGTTATTCATTGGTTCGTGACAGTATATAAACCCACGCCTGTGAGAGGTGGTCGAAGAGTGAGATGGCAGATTGTTCGTGGGGTTCGGGGTGAGATTTGTACTTCATTTTGGAGTTGCTACTGGTGAAGAAATAACGACAACAAATCACGCCCCGGCCAAACCGACAGTTTCGAAATCCGACTACAGCGCAAAGACGCCAGCGCCGAACCCCAACGTCACTAACAACCGACCGACACTGCCGGCGAACGTCGCGGCGGCGAATTTTATATAATCCTCTTCCAAAATCGAGAAAGCATAAATTGAGAGCGTGTCGGGGAAAAATGGAACACAGAGCGCCATGGCCAGTCCGAGATACCCCCATTTTCGGGCAAGTGCGACGGTTTTCTTTTCCGACCACTCCACGATGTTGATTTTCGACCGACGGAGCGCCTTGATGACCGGGCCGGACTGCTTTGCTTCCTGCCCGATGTGAAAGGCGAAAACGCTCCCCGCGGCCTTTCCGAGGCCGCTAACCAGAATGATGAGCGAAAGCTGTCCAATCCGTCCCAACCCGAGGTCGAGCGGTGCGAGGAGGACGACCTCGCTTGGAAGCGGGAGGATAAACGAGATGAGAAAGGAGTAGACGGCAATGATGACGAGTCCTGCCCATCCGGTGGCGTGTTCGACGGCACTCTCCAACCAACCAAATGACACGAAAACGACACCACTGGACAGCAGGTCGCCAAACAAAGCGATACTCCCTAACACACGACATAGTCGGTAACCGACCGATGTAAACTTTAACATCGGAGAATCTGTCTGCGCAAATTGCTATTGGCAAATAGACTCATACGGAATCGGAACGAAAAGCGGGAACGTGCAATCGGACAGAGAGTACCGCGTCGGTATCCATCCGAACCTCCGAGTTCGGACAGAGTACACCACTGACTACTCCGCGGTCACGCTCACCGTGGAGTACCGACGCGACGGGGACTGGGAGGAATCGAACGGAACCATAGAACGCCGCGGACAGGGATTTACAATCACGCGGGACGGCGAACCACTGCTGGAACAGGACGTTTCGGCCGAACTGCTCGAACGCTACGGGAAGACCGTCTCGAAGGTTGCGCGTCGTCTTACGGAACGGGTGAAAAGCCCATCCGAAACCACACAATCCGAATCGTGGCCCGTCGCGGCCACGCAGGAAGACGGTTCGGTCGTGGAAGCCCTTCGGCCACCGACGCAAGCATCGTTCGAACTGTACGAAGACCACATAGAAGAGTGGCGGTGGCGACTCGTCCACCGAAATGGAAACATCATCGCAGACAGCGGCGAGGGCTACTCCTCGAAACAGGCCGCAAGAAAGGGAATCAAGAGCGTCAAACGGAACGCGCTCGGCGCGCCAGTGGAGGAGAGTTAGTTACAGCGATTCGAGGTCTTCGGCGAACGACTCCAACATCGACCGAGTGACGTGTGGCATACAGACGATTCTGAGTTCGCCCGACCCGGTCGGCGAGACGCGCCAACCGAGCGATTGGAGTTCTTCGACCGTCTCACGTGGAACATCCGCCGCAACCAGCGGGAGAACTGGGTCAACCACCTCGTAGCCACAGGTTTCGAACGCATCGGCAATCCATTCGGCGTTGGCTTGCGAACGTTCGTACTGCTCGCGGTAGCCTGTCGGCCAGAGCGCATCCATCGCCGCCCACGCGCTGGCCACTCCCGCACCGCTTCGGGTTCCGGTCAGCGTCGCCTGCGAGGTCGATTCGAGATAGGGCGTTTCGACCGCCAGCGCGTCCAGAACGGGCTTCTCGCGGGCCAAGAAGCCACCTGCCGGAACCGCCGCCTGCCCCATCTTGTGCGGGTCGATTCCCATCGAATCCACGTCTGCGTGGTCGAAATTCCACTCGTAATCCGTAAACGGAAGCACGAACCCACCCCACGCCGCGTCCACGTGGAGGAGTGCCCCGGCATCGTGGGCAATCTCCGACAGCGCCGAAATCGGGTCAACGCGACCGTACTCCGTGGTTCCAGCGATTCCGACGACCAATACGGTGTCGTCATCGACCAGTTCGTTCACCGCGTCCGGGTCGGCCCGTCGGTCGGCATCGACATCGGCGAGTCGCAGTTCGACGCCGAGCACGTCCGCCGCCTTCTGAAAACTGAAGTGGGCGCTCTCGGGGGCGACGACGTTCGGCGGATTCGCGTCCGTCTCCGACTCCGCTTCCGCGAGATTTCGCGCCGCCCGAACCGCCTGAATGTTGGCCTCGGTGCCGCCGCTGGCGATGTAGCCGTATGGATTGTCTAGCCCGGTCATCTCCCCCAGCATCTCGACCGCTTCGTCTTCCAGCGCGGAGACGGTCGGATACGTCGTCGGGTCGCCCGGATTCGACGCTAAAAATCGTTCCGCGGCGTCACGCGCCGCCGGATGAGGTTCGGTACACATCGAGGAAAGCACCCGGCGGAATGACTGGGGCGCGGCCACCTGCATACCCGAAAATTCGGCGCGTCGGGTTTATTCGTTCCGTTCTACGACGAGTCGGAACTGCTGTCAGTTGCTTCGCTGTGACCGACCCCGAATCCCATCGAGGTAACAGTGTTCCCGTTCGAGTCGAGGATAGCCAGCGAATACGAACCCTCGATTCGGTCACCGTTCGCGCCGGACGTTCTCTGAGTGAGGAGAACAGGGTCACCGCCGCCAGGATAGGAGAGATAGCGGTGCTGTCCCGGTTCGAACGAACGCTCTAATTCGAGCAGATGCACTTTGCCATCGTGTTCGATTCGAACCGTCGAACCGGCGGACAGCGTCTCTCCGCCAGCATGTTCGAGTTCGATTGTGCGCTCCGCGGCGTTTACCTCGATGTTCGCCGAGACGGTTTCGTGAGCTTTCTCCGACCAATCAGGTCGTTCGACTGCTGTGGTGCCAGAGAGGGTGAGTTCGAAGTCGTGTTCGAGATGCACATCGTCGGTTTTCACCGTTCGGTGGAGCTGACGAACGCGACCGGACGAATCAACGACGAGCGTCGCATCGAAGTCGGTCGCATTTTCGAACTCGGAATCGTTCGCAGGTTCCGTCGCCTTGAGGGTGATGAGTGCTTGCCCGCTGGAATCCTCGGTCTTTGTGACGGTGAACTCGCCGGAGTTCAAGAGTTCGGTGAGCGTTCGCGTCATCATCCCTGTTTGGGCGAGTTCGGCGCGGAGTTGCTCGCTCTGTGCCCGTTCGTTGTACTGCGTCTGTCCGTCCGCAGTTTGCTTCGTAAGGAGAACGGAATCGTTCGCCCAAAGATGCGTCCGATACGCTGTCGCCGAACCGTCGGTGTACTCCGTGTGTCTCTCGAAGGACGTTTGACCTTCGGCGACGGTTCCCCACAGCATGGCAGTCGCGTTCACCGTGCCATCAGTTTTTGTGACACTGCGATAGTCGAACTCGTACCCGGACGTCTTCAGCGCGGATTCGTGCGTGGAGAGGAGTCGGCTCGCATTCAACGTTCTATCGTCGGAGATTCCAGATGGAAGGGACGCAAGCGACGTAGTCGATTTCGTGGTTTCGGTTGCTGTCGCCGTAATGTCGGTCGTTTCTGTCGCTGGTGCGGCAGTTCCCGTGTTCTCGGCGGGACCACCGACACATCCAGCGACGAGGAGCAGTGCTGTAAGGAGGGCAAAAACTGCGCGGAGGTTCATGTCTAACTACTATCTATTACAGATGGTTTATAAATTTACGGTCGCCGAAACGACTGCTCTGTCCGTGAAAACGTAGAAAACGTCGGAAAACACGAGAGATGAGAGTCGAAGCGATCAGCGAACCGAATCGAGCATCAACTTCTGCTCGACGCGCTTCACTTCGTGTTGCACGTCGCGCACCGCGTCGATGTTAGCCGAGATGGACGAGACGCCGCGGTTGACGAGGAAGCGTACCATCTCCGGTTTCGACCCGGCTTGTCCGCAGATACTGGTGTTGATGTCGTGGTCACGACAGCAGTCGATAGTTTGGCCGATGAGTTTGAGAACGGCGGGGTGGAGTTCGTCGAACCGCCCCGCGACGTTCTCGTTATTACGGTCAACGGCGAGCGTGTACTGGGTGAGATCGTTCGTGCCGAAACTGGCGAAGTCGATGCCTGCCTCGGCCATATCCTCGATTTGAAGCGCGCTGGCGGGCGTTTCAATCATCACACCCCACGTGCGCTTGTCGGGGTCGATTCCGGATTCGGCGATAAGTCGTCGGGCGCGAAGCACGTCCTCCGCGTCGTTGACGAGCGGGAGCATGAGTTCGACGTTGTCGTAGCCCATCTCGAACAGTTCGCGGAAAGCGTCGAGTTCGTGCTGGAACACGTCCGGCTTGTCGAGACTGCGGCGAATGCCGCGCCAGCCGAGCATCGGATTGTGTTCGTCCGGTTCGTGCTCGCCACCTTGCAGTTGGCGGAACTCGTCCGTCGGCGCGTCGAGCGTTCGAACGCGGACTGGTCGCGGATAGAACTCTTCTGCAACGCCGCGGATTCCCTCCACGATTTCCTCGACGTAGGCATCGACGCCGTGGTCTTCGATGTACTTCCCCGGCGTCTTGTTGGTCGAGAGAATCATGTGCTCCATTCGGAGCAGGCCGACGCCGTCGGCACCGGTCGCGGCGGCGCGTTCTGCGGCCTCCGGAATGGAGACGTTCACCTTGACCTCCGTCGCCGTCATCGGTTTGACGGGCGTTTTCGGGCGGGCGTCCTCGATTGGTTCGCGCTCCTGTCCCTGTTCCTTTTCGGGTTTGCCCTCGCGGACGGTTCCCTTGTCGCCGTCCAACGTAACGACTTGGCCGTCTTCGAGCGTGTCCGTCGCGTTGCTGGAACCGACGACTGCGGGGACGCCGAGTTCGCGCGAAACGATGGCGGCGTGGCTGGTCATACCACCTTCGTCCGTAATGATACCCGCGGCGCGTTTCATCGCGGGCACCATGTCCGGGGTCGTCATCTCTGTAACGATGATGTCGCCCTCCCCCACCTTGTCCAGTTGGTCGAGTTTCGTCACGGTTCGTGCCGGGCCGCTGGCGATACCGGGGCTTGCGCCTAGTCCATTCACGAGAACTTCCTGACTGCCGCCTTTCTCGGTCTGCACCGCACCGCTTCCGTCGGCGACGCCTTCGTTCGTGTCCGCTTCGATAGAGCCGGAGTCGTTAATCGTCGTAATTGGCCGGGATTGGAGCATAAAGACGTCGTCGCCGACCATTGCCCATTCCACGTCCTGTGGAGTTCCGTAGTGGTCTTCTACCTCTTCGCCGAGTTCCACGAGGCGATTGATGTCGGCTTCGGAGAGCACACGCGCGTTCCGTTTGTCGTCCGGAACCGTGCGTTCGACCGTCTCGCCGGTTTCGGCGTCCTTCGTGTGCATCATCTTCTTATCGGCGATGGTGATGTCCTCCGTCGCGTTGGAGGAGCGGTCAACGACGTAGTTATCCGGGGAAACCGACCCCGAGACGACCGCCTCGCCGAGTCCCCACGCCGCCTCGATGATAATTTTCTTGTCGCCGGTCGAAGGGTGACTCGTGAACATGACGCCACTCTTTTCGGCGTCCACCATGCGCTGGATAACGACCGCAATGTCCACGATTTCGTGGTCGAAGCCCTTCTCCTGTCGGTAGTAAATCGCCCGCTGGGTGAACAGCGATGCCCAGCACTGTTTCACGCGTTCGATGAGGTCTTCGCGGGTGATGTTGAGGAACGTTTCCTGTTGGCCCGCAAACGAGGCGTCGGGGAGGTCTTCCGCAGTCGCGGAAGACCGAACCGCGACAAACGCTTTGCCGTCGTCCAGATTGTCATATGCATCGAGGATTCCCTGTCGCATCTCTTCGGGAATCTCGGTGCCGAGAATGAGTTCTTCCGCACGCGCCTCGGCGTCCGCCAATGCCGCAGAATCTTCAGTGTCAACGTCCACGGCCTCGAACAACTCCTCCGCGATGCCGGTTTCCTCGATGAACTCCCGGTAGGTTCCGGCAGTCACGACGAATCCCGGCGGGACAGGGAGGTCCGCCCCGGTGAGTTCACCGAGCGACGCACCTTTGCCACCCACCAGTTCGAGGTCGTTTGCGCTGATTTCATCCAGCCAGAGTACAACCATTGCGTATGGGTGGAGACAAGCAGACACATAAAGAATGTTCCGACCAAATTTTCGAAGAATACTAACTCAGAAACGGAATACTGTTTCGAACAGTCGCAAAATCGCCGGGGTGGCGGTGGTTGGCAACTACGCTTCGGGACTGTTATAGTTCGATAATCCCGTCGTCTTCCGATTCGGGAACGACCAACTGACCATCGAGTGCGGTCGTCGCCCGGCCACCGACCTTCACGCTATCTTCAGTCGCACGCACGCGAACGTATCCGGGTCGGTCGAGGAAATGCCCCTGTTCCAGTCGCAGTTCCTCGGGGAACTCGTCGAAGGCGTCCGTTTCGCGCAGGAAGGCACCGACCGCGCCGCTGGCGGTTCCCGTAACCGGGTCTTCCGGAATCCCTGCAAGCGGAGCAAACATCCGCCCGTGGAGCGTCGATTCGGCGTCGATGGCGTCGAAGGAGAAGGCGTAGATTCCGACCGCGCCGACTTCCTCACACAGTTGCTCGACCTTCGCCATATTCGGTTCCGCGCCGCCGAGATGTTCGAGAAAATTGACCGGAATCACGAGACACGGAAGGCCGGTCGAAGCCACCGCCATCGGAATGTCCGCGCCAACGTCCTGAAGCGCTGCCGGGTCGATGCCGAGCGCGCCACCCACTCGGTCGTACTCCAGTTCGACCGTCTCGATTTCCGGCTCGTTTTGCGTCATCCAGCTCGTGTGGTTTTCTTCCACTTCGATATCCAGCACGCCGACTTCCGTTTCGAGGGTGTGCGCCCCCGGCGACAGTTCGCCGTCTTCCAGTAGGTGAACGTGCGAGGCAATCGTCGCGTGGCCACAGAGGTCGATTTCCGTTGTTGGGGTAAAGAACCGAACCCTGCGGTCTGCATCCTCGCTTTCGGAGAAAAACGCCGTCTCGCTGACCGCGAGTTCGCGGGCGATGGCCTGCATCTGGTCGTCCGTCAGGTCGTCCGCGTTCGGGACGACGCCCGCCGCGTTTCCGGCCAGTGGTTCGTCGGTGAAGGCGTCCACGAGGAGGGTTCTGACTGTTTGCATGTCGGAGTGGTCGTTTGCTGGTGGGTTTAATTCTGCGTTCGATAGTCCGGGGAAGGTAAGCAGGGTTTTCCAACGAGGATTAATGTCGGAATATATCTGCGACAAGTGTTGGAATGGGATTGTCGCTAGGTACTGCCGACAACACATGACCGCCACGACGACGAAATCTGCACTACGAACGTGAGAGTGGTAGAGGTTCGTCGGAAGCAAATCACGACTCCAACCAACCACCACGACGAAATCAACAATACGAACGTGAGGTTGTTGAAGATTTGTCGGAAGCAAGTCACGGCTCCAATGAAACCGCCACCGCACCGCCGCAGACCACACCCTCCCCATCCGACTCCTTCGCTCGCTCCGCTCACTCAGTCGTCCCTCGCGCGAACCCGAGCAGGCCCTCGGACGACGAGTCCTCAGGCCTGCCGACGCACGCGCCACTGAATTTACGTCGAATCAAGAAACCCAATCAACCGCCATGGCGCGCGCTCGTGAGACTTCGTGGACTCGTCGTCCGAGAAGTCGAGTGGAAGCGCGCGAGGGACGAGTGCGCGAACGAAGTGAGCGCATGAGTCGGTTGGGGAGGGAGTGGCCGGTTGCGGTGGCGGTTATTTGGAGTCGGCAACAGCTAGCGACTCGGAAACAAACACCTCCCAATAAAATCCATTCGAACAACTTCCTCGAAACGATTTTCTGAAAACGATTTCAAACCGCGAAAATCCGCAAAAAGACCAAATCCGAACTACTCGCTGTCGAGAACGTAGCCACCGTCTACGTCCACATCGAACGAATCGCCAGCGGAGTCGGGGGCGGTAAACGACAGCGAAACGTCCTTCAAATACCGATTGCCACGGACGTGCTCTTCGGCCAATGTGAACGTGGTTCGGTCGCCATCGACGGATAACCACGCCGTTCCTTTCGCACTGCCGGACACGCGCGCGGTCGCCGAAACCTGTTCGCCGGGCGAAGGCGACCCCGAAATCGAGAAGGACACCAGCGAGAGCTGCGGCGTTCCGACCGCGACAGAGACGGTTTCGGAAAGCGTCTCTCGGTAGGTCGCCGAGTCGTCGCCGCCGCCTCCACTGCCACCATCTCCGTCGCCGGGTTCGTCGGTCAACAGCTCGACACCCAACTCGGATTCCACGTTGCCGATTTTGTTGAAAATCGTCTGGCGCGACGACCCGGCGAAGAGCAAGCCGACGAGTTCGCCGGACGAATCGAGGAAAACGGGCGACCCGCTGTCGCCGCCTTCCGACATCGCGCCTGCGATGCACTGGTCGCGGAGAGTAAGTGTTCCGGCATCGCCGAACCGAACCCGGACGCTCGCGCTGGTCGCCTTGACTTGGCTTTGCGTGACGCCCGTGGTTCGCCCAGTTTTCGTGACCGTCTTTCCTTTCAACGAGCGGTAATCCTCGCGCCGGACGGTGGTCGGCCACGAGTCGTCCAGTTCGTGGTACTCGGCGGAGTCCTGTTCAGGGTCGATAGACCGCGCCGCCACATCGACCGCTGCGCCGTCTTCGGCGGTAACGTAGCCCAGCAGTTCGCCGGTTTTGTCGTCCGGGAGGCTCCCGCCGTCGGTCGGCGAGGGTTGGATTATTGGTTCGCCGAACTCGGCATCGTTGATTCGCGCGTACACATGGTTGTTGCTCAGTCGGACGAGGTCGCCCTCGGAAGCCGCGTCGCTCCAGTTCGCCGTCGAGGTGTCCGTGATTCGGGCGGGGTACGGCCCGGCAGTGGCCGCCGACTCCTTCGCGTTGATTTCGCTGACGCCGCCGACGACCGGCCGGTGTCGCTTCTGTCGGTCTGCCTGCGCCTCCGGCAGGGATTCGACGCGGGAGAGCGCGTCGAATCCCTCGCGCTCTTCCTCGAATCCCGCGTCCTCGACTTCGAGGTTCACGTCGGAGACGCGCAGTTTCACGTTGTCCTCGTCGGCGAGTTCGCTGTCCGGAAGTTTCTGCGAGACGAACACCGTGAGAGTGTTCGTCTCGTCGTCGTACTCGACGCCGAGGACGTTCTTGCATTCGAGCAGGTCTTCGTAATCTTCGGTGCGGGACATGGCTATGGTTGCTAGTTCGGTACCGACTTCCAAAATACTATTCCCGTAAATACTAACGTAAATTTATAGATAATACGATTCGTTCGAAAACCAGAGTGCATCGGCTATGGTGAGGAGGAATCCGAAACCCACCTGTAAACCGTTAAGTGGCACGCGCCGCGACTCTCCGGTAGCATGAGCGACCTGCCGGACGATTTCAAATGCACGATTACCAACTGGGACTACATCTACGGCCTCTGCCGCGGCGTGAGCGAGCAGGTGAAAGTCTCCGATTTCGAACCGGATGTCATCGTCGCACTCGCGCGCGGCGGATGGTTCGCCGGACGATGCATCTGTGACTTCCTCGGACTGGACGACCTGACGAGTCTCAAGATGGAACATTACGTCGGAACGGCCCAGAAATCGGGCGAACCCGAAGTTCGCTATCCGATGCCGGAAGGGAGCGTCGAAGGCAAGGACGTTCTCATCATCGACGATATCGCGGACACCGGCGGCTCCATCAAACACGCCGAAGAGTACGTCACCGACCGGGACGCAGGAGAGGTCAGAACCGCGACGCTCCAACTGCTCCAGACCAGCGAGTTCGACCCCGACTACGTCGGCGAGAAACTCGAAGAGTGGGCGTGGATAGTCTATCCGTGGAACTTCATCGAGGACATGATAGACGTGACCAGCGGCGCGCTGGACAGGGCAGACCAAGACGTGTTCACCAACGAGGACGTTCGGCACTATCTGAACGAGTACCACGACGTAGAGCGCATCCAGATGGAAATCGCGCAACCCGACCGATTGGACGAGGTTCTCACCGAGATGGTTCGGCGCGGTCTGCTGTCGCGCAAAGACGGCGAGTGGCGACTGTTGGAGAAAGCAACCGGCGGGCAGTAACCGACGAACGGCAACCGACTATCGACGAGGCTGATTTCGTCCGGGACGAACCCGTGTCGTTTACGTGACTGCCGAAACCATCTTCGCCTATGATTGGCTTCATCGGTGGAAGCGGCATCTACGAGGCACTACCGCTCGAAAACACCCGCGAAGAAGAAGTGACGACGCCGTTCGGCGAACCGAGCGCACCCGTCACCATCGGCGAAATCGCCGGGAAGGAAGTCGCGTTCTTGCCTCGACACGGCCCGAAACACCAGCGGACGCCTACGGAAGCGCCGTACCGGGCGAATATCTACGCGCTGAAAGAACTCGGCGTGGAGCGAATTTTAGCCAGCAACGCGGTCGGCAGCCTACGCGAAGAACTGCCGCCGCAAACGCTCGTGATTCCCGACCAGATTTTCGACCGGACGAAACACCGAACCCCGACGTTCTTCGGCAGTGGCATGGTCGTCCACATGCCCTTCGCCGACCCGTACTGCCCGCACATGGTGGAACATCTCTCGGAGTCGAGCGACGAAGCGACCGACGCAGACCACCATTCGGGCGGCACCTACGTCTGTATCGAGGGGCCGCAGTACTCGACGCGCGCGGAGAGCGAGTTCTACCGCCAGCAAGGCTTCGAAATCATCGGCATGACGGCGATTCCGGAGGCGAAACTGGCCCGCGAAGCCGAGATGTGCTACGCCACCGTGGCGGGCGTCACCGACTACGACGTGTGGAAATCCGACAGCGAAGTTACCTTGGAGGAAGTGCTGGAAAACGCCGCGGAGAACGAAGACGCCATCAAGCAGGTCGTGGAACACGCGATTCGGAATCTGCCCGAAGAGCGTGACTGTAACTGTGGCCACGCGCTGGAAGGCACCATCAACACGCCGACGGACGCGATTCCGAAGGAGACGCGCGAGGAAGTCGAACTACTCGCCGGGCAGTACCTCGACTGAATTCGAAGAACGAGCGGGCGAGCGCGCCGGACGGCGCGCTCGCCCGAATCACGACGACCGACTGATTTTCGACCCGAAATCGGCGTACTGGAAAACGACCGGGAACGGCTTTCCGACCGTTCATTTGGCGCGGCCGAGGGCACACGCCCTCGGCCTGCCTGCGGCCCGGCGGATTTCGGGCGAGCGAGGAGCGAACGACTGAAAGGAGTGAGTGACGAACGAGGGCGTCGTTTGTGACTCGTGATTTCAACCGACGCAATTCATCACAGGTCACAACTGGCCGATATTCGAATCCATCACCACCTGCCGAATCGGCCCATCACGCAGTTTTAATTCCAGTCCAGAGAACCCTCTAGCATGAACGACGAAACGCTGACGATGACGCCCGGGCCGACCGCAATCCCGGACGACGTTAGAGAGGCGATGGCCCAACCGGCGATGAACCCCGACGTTGACCCCGAATTTGGGTCGTACTACGAAACCCTGCTCGACAAACTGGCGCGGGTATACCAAACGGACGACGAGATGGTCGTTTTGGGAGGAGAGGGAATCTTGGGCTTGGAGGCCGCCGTCACCTCGCTGGTCGCACCGGGAGACGACGTGCTCTGTCTGGGCAACGGACTCTACGGCGACGGCTTTTCGGACTTCGTGGAGATGGCTGGCGGAAATCCAGTTTCGCACAGCATCGACTACACCGAGGGATTCGACCCCGAGGAAATCGAGCAATTGGTTGCGGAAAACGAGTTCACCGCCGCGACGATGGTGCACTGCGAGACGCCGACCGGACTACTCAACGATTTCGACGAGATTCTTTCGGCACTGCAAGACGCAGGCGTTCTCACCATCGTTGACGCCGTGTCGTCAATCGGCGGAACCTCGGTTCCGGTCGAAGACATCGACGTGTGTCTCGGCGGGTCACAGAAGTGTTTCAGTTCACCGCCCGGCCTCACCACGATGTCGGTCAGCGATTCTACGTGGGAGAAAGTCGAAAACACGGAACAGGATTCCTTTTACACCAGTCTGGAACCGTGGCACGAGCCGGATTTTTCCTTCCTGCCGTACACCCACCTCGTCTCGAATCTGTACGCGCTAGAGGTCTCCCTCGACCGGATTTTGGAAGAAGGACTGGATTCGGTGTTCGCCCGGCACGAGGAAACGGCGAAACTGTGTCGAAATCGTGGGCGGGAGTTGGGAATCGACCCGTTCCCCGGAACCGAATCGCTCTGTTCCCCGACTGTCACCGCGTTCGAAATCGAAGGGCGGGCGAAAGAAGTTCAGCGACGACTTCACGACGACCACGGGATTCTCGTCGCAACCGGACTGGGCGAGATGGCTGATGACCTGCTCCGGGTGGGTCACATGGGATACAACGCGCAGAAACCTCGCGTCGAAGAGGCGATGAACGCGCTCGAATCGGTTCTGGATTAGTTTCGAAAAGTTAGTCCGCCAGCAGTTCCGCCGTTTCTTCGTCTTCGCTTTCGTCTCCGTCCGTATCTCCTGTGTCGCTTTCTGTCCCCCGAGCGTCCTGCACCCAGAGATCGCCGAACAGGTCGTCCTGTTCGAGCGTGAGAAAACTGCGATGGGCAAGAAACAGCAGTGCGAGATAGGTTTCCACCCGGGAAGGCCCGATGCCGTCGATTTCTGCGTACAGCACTTCGGTTCGCCCTGCCTCGTACTGGGAAATCAGCACTGACTGCACGTCGGCGATGACGGATTCGATGTCCTCGTCGTGGGTCGTGCCGGTCACCTCGGATTCGGTCGGTTCGTCGTCGAACCGCATGTCGTCGCCGGAGTGATAATCGAGGGTCTGTGTTCCTCGCTGGAATCCCTGCGGCGAACCGCTGGTATCGTACGTTCTGGACTCTTTCCACCACGACCCGCGCTCTCGTTCGCGCAGGTCACGGACGAGTTCGTCCAGCGTTTCCGGATTTCCGCGGGCGTGTTTGCGGTCGAGTCGGCGCTCCATCTCGTCTTCGAGCGAATCTACGGGGTCGAAGCCGCCGTCGTCCATCGCGCCATCCATCGCCATCGGCGCTTCCCACGGTTCGAGTTCCTCTTCCTCGGGGTCGTCGTCCGCGAGGAGCGCGTCGCTTTTCATCCGGAGCAAAACACTGGCGTAAAAGAGCGCCCGTCCGGACGTTCGAAGGTCGGCCTCGTCCAATCGCGCGAGGAACTTGTCCGTCACATCAACGATATCGATGTCCCACGGTTCTATTTCGCCGTCCTCGGCGAGTTGGACGAGGAGTTCGACGGGTTCGACTTCCTCGTCGTCCGCGGTGCGCTCGTCGGGCAAACTCTCGGACGCAACTCCATCAATCATCCGCGGGCACCTCCTGTTCCCCGTCAAGCCGAATGCCGGTGACACTGCTCACGTTGTTGCCCTGCATCGTCACGCCGATTGCGCGCTCGGAGCGTTCGAGCATCGCCGAGCGATGCGAGACGACGACGAACTGGGCGTCACCCGCGAGTTCGTCCACCATCTCGCCGACGCGCTCCGCGTTGACGGCGTCCAAGAAGGCGTCCACCTCGTCCAGCGCGTAAAACGGCGCAGGATTGTATCGCTGGATGGCGAAGATGAACGCGAGCGCAGTGAGCGATTTCTCGCCGCCGCTCATCGCGTCGAGTCGCTGAACCGGTTTGTCGCCGGGTTGCGCTTTCATCGTCAGGCCGCCGTCGAACGGGTCGTCATCATTTTCGAGGAACAGTTCGCCCGACCCCGCCGAGAGGCGCGTGAAGATGTCCCGGAACTGCGAGTCGATGGCGTCGAAGGCCTCCATGAACGTCTCCTTTTTCTGTGATTCGTAGGAGTCGATTCGTTCGCGGATGCCGTCCCGTTCCTCAACGAGTGTCGCCTTGCGCTCTTTCAGGTCGTCCAAGTCGCTCTCGACTTCGTCGTACTCGTCGATTGCGAGCATGTTGACCGGTTCGAGCGCTTCCATCTGGCGTTCGAGTCGGTCGATGTTCTTCCGAACCTCGTCGTGGTCTGGAACGTCCTCGGGGTCGTACTCGCCGACTTCCTCGCGGAGTTCGGCGACATCCTCTTCGAGGCGGCTTGCACTCCGTTTGAGGCTTTCGAGACGATTTTCGACCGCTTCGACTTGCGACTGCTGTTCGTCGCGTTTCTCCTTTGCCTCGGCGAGTTCCGATTTCAGTTCGGAACGCTCGTCTTTGAGTTCCGCGAGTTCGGATTCGAGTTCCTCGACGGCCTCGCGCTTCGATTCGAGAGTTTCCTCGCTGTCCTCGATTTTCCCTTCGAATTCCGAAATGCGCGCTTCCTGCTCGGCCTTCTTGTTCTGTGCAGATTCGATATCGTCGTGGAGGCTGTCGATGGCGTCTTCGGCGTACTGCTTTTCGAGTTGTAGTTCGTTCAGTTTGCCGTCCAAATCGTCCATCCGGTCTTCTAACTCGTCGATTTCGGCGCGGATTTCGTCCGCCTTGCTCGACAGTTCGGGAATCTTCGAGTCGGCGAGTTCGGCTTCGAGTTCCGAAATGTCGTCTTCGATGTCCGCGATTTCCACCTCGTGAGCCGAAATCTCGGTTTCGAGTTCCTGCATTCGGTCGTTGACCGACTCGCGTTCGTCCTGTACCTCCTCGATTTCGGCTTCGAGCGACTCCATCTTGTCCTCGATGGACGCGATTTCTTCTTCCTTGCGCTCGATGTCGTTCTCTATCGTGCGGACTTGGTCGGTTGCGTCGGTTTGCCGGTCGCGTGCATCGTCCAATCGCTCTTCGACGCTGCGAATGGATTCCCGAACCGACTGGCGTTCTTCCTCCAACTCGTTGATTTGCCGGGCAACGCGCTCCAACTGGCCTTTGCCGGAGGCCGAAAACGAGTAGCGTGACCCGCTGGTCGAACCGCCAGTCATCGCCCCGCTCTTTTCGACCAGTTCGCCGGACAGCGTGACCAGACGGAAATCGCCCATCAGTTCGCGGGCGGTTTCCATGTCCTCCACGACCAGCGTGTCGCCGACGACGTAGGAGAAAATGCCCGAATACTCAGAATCGAAGTCGATGAGGTTGTAGGCGAAATCGACCACGCCGGGCATGTTCGGCACCGACGGCAGACGGCGATTCTGCATCTTCGTAATCGGCAGGAACGTCGCACGACCAGCGTTTCTGCGTTTTAAGTATTCGATACAGCGCTGGCCGACGCTGTCGTCGTCCACGACGACCTGCGACATTCGGCCGCCCGCCGCGGTTTCACAGGCGGTGGCGTACTGCTGGCCGACGCTTCCGAGTTGGGCAATCGTCCCGTGAACGCCGTCCAGACCGCCGTTTAAAATCGTGGAGACGGCCCGGCCATACGATGAATCGCCGCTCTCTTGCGCGCGAGCGTCGAGTTCGGCGTACTTCTGCTGTTTCGACTGTAACTTCTTCTCGACCGAATCGAGGTCGGATTGGAGTTCCCGCTTTTCGGCTTTCAAGTCGTCCACCACGTCGCCGATTTGGTTGGCATTCCGCTCGGCTTTCAGCAGTTCGTCCGCGAGGTCGTCCAGTTCGGTTTCGATGTCCAGAATTCGTTCTTGGGCCGAATCGAGTTCGGTCTGTTTTTCGTCCACCGCGTCGGCGCGTCGTCTGGCCTCGTCCAACAGGCGGTCTTTCTCGCGCTGGCGCTCGTTTTTCGCGCTCTTTTCGTCTTCGAGCGCGTCCTTTTTCTCGGCGAGGTCGGCTTTCACCTCGTCGTATTCCGTATCGACGTTGTCGATTTCGTCCTCGATTTCGGCGAATTCGGATTCCTTCGTACCGATTTCTCCTTTGACCGAGGC